>NZ_JBVYOL010000048.1:0-30772 GCF_056120505.1 Paenibacillus sp. sgz302164
AGCTGAATAGCTCAATTTCAAAGCTGACGAGATTTTGCAATCTCTTGTTTTGGTTGATTGCTCAACCTTGCTTCTTCACTCGTTGTTCAGTTTTCAAAGAGCAATTTCTTTTGCTTGCCTGCCGTCTTTCGACAGCCGGAAGACCAATATACCATGTTTAAAACTCATTTGCAACTTGTTTTTCTCAAGTTGTTGTCGCTTTTTAGCGGCGACGTTTATTAAGATACCACAGACAATATAGACATTGCAAGTTTTATTTTTAAAAAACTTCAGGGCGCCTGCCGGCGCCCCGAAATACAAGCTCGTTTATTCGCCTTGACGCTCGCGCATAAGCGGGAACAACAGCACATCGCGGATAGAAGGCGCGTTCGTAAGCAGCATCACCAGACGGTCGATGCCGATACCTAGCCCGCCCGTAGGAGGCATGCCGTATTCGAGCGCGCGAATGAAGTCATCGTCCATTTCATGGGCTTCGTCGTTGCCTTGTTCTTTTTCACGGAGTTGGGCTTCAAAGCGCTCCCGTTGATCGATCGGATCATTAAGCTCCGTAAACGCATTGGCATGCTCGCGGGCCACAATGAACAGCTCGAAACGATCCGTAAAACGCGGATCTTCCGGATTCTTTTTCGCAAGCGGAGAAATCTCCAAAGGATGCCCATAAATAAACGTCGGTTGAATCAGGGTCTCTTCGACAAACGTCTCAAAGAACTGATTCACGATATGACCGAACGTCATATGCGGCTCAACGGGCACGTTATGTTCTTTTGCCAAACGGTGTGCTTCCTCGTCGGACATATGGACGTTAAAGTCCACGCCTTTGACCTCTTTAATGGCATCAACCATAGACACGCGTCTCCAGCCTACGGCCAGATTTACTTCGTGATCCTGATACTGAACGGTAGTCGTGCCCAAAACCTCTTGAGCGATATGAGCAATCAGCTCTTCGGTGAGCTTCATGATATCTTTGTAGTCCGCATACGCTTCGTAAAGCTCGATCATGGTGAATTCCGGATTATGGCGGGTAGAAATGCCCTCATTGCGGTAAACGCGGCCGATCTCGTACACTTTTTCCAGGCCGCCCACGATCAGGCGTTTCAGATGAAGCTCAATCGCAATACGCATGTACAGCTGCATATCCAAAGCGTTGTGATGCGTGATAAAAGGACGCGCGGAAGCTCCGCCCGCAATCGCATGCAGCGTAGGCGTCTCCACTTCCAAATAGCCGCGTGAGTCGAGATAACGGCGCATGGATTGAATAATTTTCGAACGCAAAATGAACGTCTGCTGGACGTCCTGATTCATGATCAGGTCAACGTAGCGTTGACGGTAGCGCATCTCTACGTCTTTCAGGCCGTGGAATTTCTCCGGCAGCGGAAGCAGAGATTTCGTCAATACCTCGAGCGATTTCACCTTAATGGAGGTTTCACCCGTTTTCGTTTTGAAAACGACGCCGCTTACGCCTACCATATCCCCGATATCGAGAATGTCGAAAGCTTGGTATTTAGCGGCATCAAGGGAATCTTCGCGCACGTAGATTTGAATTTTTCCGGAAATATCCTGAATATGGGCGAAGCTTGCCTTGCCCATGCCTCTTTTTTGCATAATCCGGCCGGCAATGCTGACTTCATGGTGTTCGGCTTCCAGCTCTTCTTTCGTTTTGTCGTTATACGCCTCGATAATTTCTTGGGTTGTATGCGTTTTGACATATTTGGCGCCGAAGGGATCGATTCCCAATGCGCGAAGCTCGTCCAATTTGTTGCGGCGAATAACGAGCAGTTCGTTGAGTTCCTGTTCTTGGCTCATGATTTCATCTCCTACGCAATTATGTTAAGTTGATGTTTCCGGCCCGTAGAGGTGGCGGTAAAAACCGGAAAAAAGCTTCCGGACGGAAGCTTTTCAAAAAGACGCTGTACGTTACTTTTTGATATCGACGATCTGATATTGAATGACACCGGCAGGAACGTTAACGTCTACTGTCGCGCCCTTCTGCTTGCCAAGAATAGCTTTGCCTACAGGGCTTTCATTGGAAATCTTATTCTGAAACGGATCGGACTCCGCTGTGCCTACGATATTGTATTCAACCAAATCGCCGAATTCAAGGTCCTTCAATGTCACGATCGATCCAACGCTCACCGTGTTGATATCCACATCGTCGTTATTAATAATCCGCGCGTTGCGCAGCATTTTTTCCAAAGTAATGATACGGCCTTCAATAAAAGCTTGCTCATTCTTCGCGTCTTCATATTCGGAGTTCTCGCTGATATCGCCGTAGCCGATCGCTACTTTGATTCTTTCCGCGACTTCGCGGCGTTTTACCGATTTCAGATGTTCTAGCTCTTCCTCCAGCTTTTTCAAGCCTTCCTGTGTAAGAATGACTTCTTTTTCACTCATTCCCAACTGATCTCCCGTCGTGTGAAAGATTTTCATATCGTTGAATCAATGCTTCCTGCTAGGAGTTAAGGTCTTATAAAAGAGCTGATTCAAGTAGTATGAATTCACTATTAGATAATATATTAGCCTCATGCCTCAAGATGACTCTCTCTGGGTACTGCGCTGCCGTTCACTTTATGCGGATTAACATTAATATTGACTGATTATATTGCAACGGTTTCAAAATGTCAATCAAAGCCAATCCTGCATCTATTTAATGAATGACAGCGGATTCTTGACCTGAGGAGGACTCGGATTCGCCGTTCAAACTATCGACATATTCATGCAAAACACGCACCATTTCGTCGCGTTTGGTCAGTTCCATGATGACGTCTTTGACGCGGGCGGAGCCTGTCATGCCTTTGAGATACCAGGCCATGTGTTTGCGCATTTCCTTGACCGCTACATGCTCGCCCTTCAAGGCGGCGAGACGGTCCAGATGGAGAATGGCGATGCGAATTTTTTCTTCGGGCTTCGGATCCGGCGGGAGCTCGCCATGAGTCAAATACTGTACGGTCCGGTACAGCATCCACGGGTTGCCCAATGCGCCGCGGCCGATCATGACTCCGTCTACGCCGGTTTGGTCGATCATCCGTTTGGCGTCCTCGGGAGTCACCACATCGCCGTTGCCGATGACGGGAATCGATACAGCCTGCTTGACTTCCCGTATAATATCCCAATCCGCCTTGCCGGTATACATTTGCTCGCGGGTACGGCCGTGCACGCTGACTGCGCTTCCGCCGCCTCTTTCGACAGCTTTGGCATTTTCAATCGCGTAAATATGTTCGGAGTCCCAGCCGATGCGCATTTTAACCGTGACCGGTTTGCTGACAGCCGCGACTACGGTCGCGATCATTTCTTCGATTTTGTCCGGCTGCAGCAGCCAGCGGGCGCCTGCGTCGCATTTGGTGATCTTCGGCACCGGGCAGCCCATGTTGATGTCGATGATATCGGCGTTTGTGTGCTGATCCACGACTTTGGCCGCCTCGACCAGCGTCTCCGTGTCACCGCCGAATATTTGCAGGCTGAGCGGTTTTTCGCGCTCGTCCACATACAGCATTTCCATCGTGCGCGAGTTGCCGTGAACGATCGCTTTGTCGCTGACCATCTCGGCGCAGACCAGGCCGGTTCCGAACTCTTTGGCAATGAGCCTGAACGCGGGATTGCAGACTCCGGCCATCGGCGCGAGCACGACTTTGTTCGGAGCCTCCACGTTTCCTATTTTCAACATTGTAATTTCAACTCCTCTCAGCGGGTGCCTGCCGCCACCAGTTCATCCGGTTCAATATTCAGCACTTGTGAAATGTTGTGAATGATTTTGTTATCGGGTTTGCGGGTTCCCCGTTCAATAGCCCCTAATATGGCGATGGAGACGCCTAACATATCGGCGAGCTCGTTTTGCGTGTATCCCTTCAGTTTGCGAAAAGCGCGAATGCGTTGGGCTACTGTGCTTTTTTCCATAGTACAACGCCGTCCTTTCCATCCAAATTCTGTAGCTGTGCGGTAACGGCCTCCGATGCGGCATGCTGCCGCTTGCTTAGAACCTCGGAAAGAGGAACTAGCACAAAAGCCCGCTCCTGCATCCGCGGATGCGGAATGATCAAGTCGGGAGTCGCGATCCGGAGGTCTCCGTACAGGAGCATATCCAGATCGATCGTTCTTGGGCCCCAGCGCACATCGCGGGTTCTGCCGAGACGTTGTTCAATAGCCAGCATAGCGGTAAGCAATTGTTCCGCAGGCAGCTCGGTAACGATTTCGATAACCATATTGAGAAAAGCCGACTGGTCCACGTATCCGACGGGTTCCGTCTCATAAATGCCCGAGCGGGACGTTACCGTTATACCCGGTTGCTCATTCAGCTCTGCGATTGCCTGCTGCAAATAGTGTTCGCGATCTTCTATATTTGATCCCAATGCGACATAGGCGATAATTCCCTGCTCTTGTTCTACGGCTGTCATTCATTTGCCCGCTTTCGGTTGATCTCTACGGTCACTCCGTCAAAGAGCACCGGAAATGGCGGATGCGGCTTGATGACGCGTACCGTCACTTCATTGATACTAGTATAAGTATGCAGCAGCTCGGATGCAATATTTTCCGACAAAGCTTCGATCAGTTTAAAAGTGCGGCCCTCGACAATCTCTTTGACCTTATAAAATACTTCCGCATAATTGATCGTATGCTCCAATTCGTCGGAGGCGCCGGCTTTGTTCAGCGGAAGCATCAGCTCGACATCGACATAAAAGCGCTGCCCCAGCTTGTTCTCCTCGGGGAATACGCCGTGATTGCCGAAAAACTGCATGCCGGCCAGTTTGATTTTGTCCATGTATTACTGCCTCCTCGGATTAGGTTCGGACGATGGCGTCCGTCATAACGGCCACCCGCTTCATTGCCCGGACGTCATGCACGCGCATAATGCTGCAGCCTTGAGCGATGCCCAGAGCGACGGTTGCCGCGGTCCCTTCCACGACATCGTCTGCAGGAAGTCCCAGCGTATTGCGTATAAACGTTTTGCGGGAAGTGCCCAGCAGTACGGGATATCCGAGCGCTGCGATGGCCTCCAGCCGGTTCATGAGCCACAAGTTCTGCTCGTAAGTTTTGGCGAAGCCGATGCCGGGATCGAGCACGATTCGTTCCTTGCGGACGCCGGCATCCAGCGCCAACTGCACGCTCTTTTGCAAATCGCTCAGCACATCGGGCAAAAATTCGACATAGTTCATGTCGGTGCGGTTATGCGTGATAATGAACGGACACCCGTATTCGGCGGCAGTTGCAGCCATCCGGTTGTCGGCCAGCCCTCCCCAAACGTCGTTGATAATATGAGCCCCTGCTTCCAGCGCCTGTCTGGCGACTTCGGCCTTGTAGGTGTCGATGGAAATGGGAACATCAAGCTCAGCGTTAAGCGCCCGAATAACGGGAATGACGCGCTTCAGCTCTTCTTCCAGCGGTACCGCCGCAAAACCCGGACGCGTCGACTCCCCGCCGATGTCAATAATATCCGCGCCTTCGTCCACCATCTGCCTCGCTCTGCGTAGCGCGGTATCGATCGTCACATAAGCCCCCCCGTCCGAAAACGAATCCGGGGTTACGTTCAAAATTCCCATGATGATCGTCCGCTCTCCGATCGGCAGCTCATGCCCTTTGCATAGCAACGTCTTCATTGCTGTTCACTTCCTGTCCGCCGTTGATACTCCAGCATGATTTGAACAGTCATAGGTCCGGGGACGCCTTGTCCCGCACGGAGCTGTTCCCCGCCGGGCGTGTACAGCATCGTTACGGGAACGATTTCCTGCACGGAGTTGACGAAAAATATCTCGTCCGCGCTGACCAAATCTTCCCACGTATATAAACCGTCTGCGGCGGCAAAGCCGCTCTCCTGCGCCAATTGCAGCACAAACGCCCGTGTAATGCCGGGCAAAATCCCCGTTTCGAGGGACGGAGTGTAGAGTACGGAATCTTTGACGAAAAAGAGGTTGCTCACGATGCCTTCCGCCAAGTAGCCTTCCTCGGTCAGCATGAGCCCCTCTGCGCCTGACGCCCACTTGTAGTTCTGTAGTTCCCTTTTTGCAAGAATATTATTCATGTAATGCAGCGATTTGAACCGGTAAAGCCCTTCCGGCGTATTGCGGGGCAGCTTCAGCAGCTGCAGCGCCTTGCCCTGGCTGTATACCCGCTCGTCTCGCGGAGGAAGCGGCTTGACGTACATAATCTCCGTTGGCTGCAGGTAATCGCCGGAAGGCAAGCCCAACATATCGATACCTGCAGATACCGTATAACGAAAATAGGCATCCCGAAGGTTGTTGGCCTCAAGCAGCCCGGAGATCATCGTTTCGATGCGGTCCTGCAGCGGCTCATGCCTGATGCCGAGTTCCTTGCAGCCTTCCGCCAAGCGGTTCAAATGCTCCTTCAATAAAAAAGGCTTGCCTGCATACGTGCGAAACGTTTCAAACAAGCCAAGACCGTAAAGAAAGCCGTGATCATAAACAGAGACCACGGCTTGCTGTTCATCATAAATCGTGTTGTCTATACTGATTTTCATTGCCTATACGACGCTTCCGGCTGTACGGCGCAGGAAATTGTGGAGTATCTGGTGCCCGTGATCGGTAATGATCGACTCCGGATGGAACTGGACGCCTTCGATCGGGTATTCCTTGTGCCGCAGCGCCATAATTTCGCCTTCCGCCGTACGGGCGCTAACTTCCAGACAATCCGGCAGCGTCTCGGCTTTCACGATAAGCGAGTGATAGCGGGTCGCTGTAAAAGGCGACGGAAGCCCTTCGAACAACGTTTTCCCGTCGTGGAAAATGGGCGATGTTTTGCCGTGCATCAGCCGCTCGGCGCGAATGACTTCGCCGCCAAAAGCTTGGCCTATGGACTGATGGCCGAGGCAAACGCCGAAGATCGGTATTTGGCCCTTGAAACGGTCGATCAGCGCAAGACTGATACCCGCTTCGTTCGGGGTACAGGGCCCCGGAGATATCAGTATGTGATCCGGCGACAGAGCCGCGACGCCCTCCAAATCGATTTCATCGTTGCGGCGCACAACAATCTCCTCACCAATCTCACCCAAGTACTGTACCAAGTTGTACGTAAAAGAATCGTAATTGTCAATCACTAAAATCATCCTATGCTCTCCTTTCGTTAGCCGCTGGGGCTAATCCTCTGCTAAGCTCGGCTCATGCTCCGCTCGCTATGTTCAATCGCTTTCCACAACGCCTTGGCTTTGTTCAAGGATTCGACATACTCCCGTTCGGGTACGGAATCGATAACGATGCCCGCGCCCGCCTGAATATGGCCCACTCCTTGCGCCGCCGCCAATGTGCGTATAATTATATTAAATTCCAAATTGCCGTTATAGTCAATCCACCCCATTGAACCTGTGTACGGCCCGCGTCTGACAGGCTCCAGCTCCTCGATGATTTCCATCGTTCTGATCTTGGGAGCGCCGGTGATCGTGCCTCCGGGGAACGTTGCGGCGATGACATCGTAAGCGTCCTTGCCCTCGGCCAGTTCGCCCGTCACTTCCGATACGATGTGCATCACATGGGAATAATATTCGATGACCATGAAATCCTGAACCCGCACGGATCCGTACCGGGATATCCGCCCAAGGTCATTGCGTTCCAGATCGACGAGCATTACGTGCTCAGCACGTTCTTTCTCATTGTCGATCAGCTCTCCTGCGAGCCTAAGATCGTCCTGCTCGTCCTTGCCTCGGGGGCGTGTGCCCGCGATAGGCCTCGTGCGGAGGATGCCGTCCTCCAGCTGAACGAGCAGCTCGGGGGAGGCGGATACGAGCGAGAAGCCCGCGAAGCGCAGCAGCCCCATGTAAGGCGACGGGTTGACGATGCGCAGCGACTCGTAAATTTCCTCCGGCGTCGTGCGCAGCTTGCGGCTCTGCCGGACGGAGAGGTTGACCTGGAACACATCGCCCTGGCTGATGTAAGTTTGGATGCGCTCGACGGCGCGGATGAAGTCCTCTTTGCGGAACGCAGGCTGCACGCCTTCGATGGACTCCACGTCGATGTGAAGCTCGCCGCGGGGGATAAGCTCCCGCCCTTCGCTTTCTCCATGCCAGCGGGCCGAACGAATCGAATCCCACTGGTGCAGCATTTCTTCCGCTTTCAGGCGGGCCTGCGCATACAAGCCTTCCAGGCATCCTGCATCGCAACCGCTTGGAAGCAGCGTATGAACGGCAATATACAGCGATTTCTCCTTATGATCGATGATCCACACCCGGTCATATAAGGCAAAGCTGTAGTCCGGAATAGGCAGGTCGCTCAGCGCATGTTCGGGCAGCTTTTCAATCGTGCGCACGACGTCATAGCCCCAGAAGCCTACGCAGCCTCCCAAAAACTTCGGCGCTCCCGCCACTTTCGGGCTGCGGTAAGGGGCCATCCAGTTTTTGACCGCGTCGAGAGGCTTGGCCTGCACGCGCGAAATGGCAGGCGCCGCGCCAGCCCCGGGCGCAGTGCCCGATATTTCCACATCCAAACCCGTCCCATGGATCGTGGAAAACGGCTTCAGGCCGAAAAACGTATACCGGCCGCCCTTGCCGCTTTCGAGCACGAACGAATCGGGCGAAGCTTCCTTCCATGCCTGCTGCCATGAAGCGACGCGGTCTTCGCCAAGACCGAGCTTGATAATATAAGGTAGCATTGTATACGTGGAGGACCAGCCACGCCACTGTTCCAAAGTTGTTATAATCACGCAGCTTCCCCCTACAATTTTCCGAAGGAAAATGTCCTTTTCCGATGATTGGTTGTCCATTAGTATACTCTAACGGCTTGTAAAACAAAAGCCCTCGGCTCTGCAGCCGGGGGCTCTTCATCACGCACGGTATTAGTCTTCGAATTGGTACAGAGGCGTGCTCAGGTAACGCTCGCCGTTGCTTGGGATTACCACAACGACGCGCTTGCCGGCGCCAAGCTCTTTAGCCACTTGCAGCGCTGCAAAGATGGCCGCGCCCGAAGAAATACCGCCAAGGATGCCTTCTTCTTTGGCAACGCGGCGGGAAGTTTCGAACGCGTCTTCGTTCTCCACTTGAATAATCGCGTCGTAAATCGACGTGTTGAGGATGTCGGGAACGAATCCGGCTCCGATCCCTTGGATTTTGTGAGGGCCTGGCTTACCGCCGGAAAGAACCGGAGAAGCCGAAGGCTCAACCGCATAAATTTTGATTCCCGGGAAATTTTCTTTCAAAACGCTGCCGGCACCTGTAATCGTACCGCCGGTTCCGATACCGGCGATGAAAGCGTCCAGCTTGCCGTCATGCTCTTTGATCGCTTCTACGATTTCCGGACCTGTCGTTTCGCGGTGGATTTTCACGTTCGCCAAGTTCTTGAACTGCTGCGGCATGAAATAAGTCGGATTCTCCGCTTGAAGCTCTTCAGCGCGGCGGATCGCGCCTTTCATACCTTCGGCTCCCGGCGTCAATACGAGTTGAGCGCCATACGCGCGAAGCAGGTTGCGTCTTTCCAAACTCATCGTTTCAGGCATGACGAGAATAGCTTTGTAACCTTTAGCCGCAGCCACCATAGCCAAGCCGATTCCCGTGTTTCCGCTTGTCGGCTCGATGATCGTGTCACCCGGCTTCAGCTTGCCTTCCTGCTCGGCCACTTCCACCATGCTGATGGCGATCCGGTCTTTTACGCTGGCACCCGGGTTTTGGAACTCTAATTTCAAATAGATTTCCGCGCTGCCTTCCTGAACTACGCGGTTCAAACGAACAAGCGGCGTATCCCCGATTAATTGAGTAATATTTTGCACTAATTTTGCCATGCGCTACTGCCCCTTCCTGAATGAGAAAAATAATTTCCGAGTTAATCAGTCGGCATTAATATATTCATCTTATCAATGCGCACTACAGATTGTCAACCGGATTTTATTCAAAAACTTACTGAAATTGGGCATCCATTACTGCCGCGCCCCATTTGGCCCGAAGCTTTTCGACAAAATCTTTCAGGGCCGGCGCCTCCTGCAGAGCCAGCTCTTTCCGAACATTGTCGCGGATAAAAGCCTTGTCCGGATTCGGCTTTTCCCGCCGGTCCTTCAGCCTAACGACCGCATAGCCCTTATCGACGGCCACGGGCTTGCCGGTTTCTCCGGGCTTCAGTTTTTTGGCCGCTTCCAGTACGGGAGCCGCAACAAATGGATCGTTGTCCTCGACCCAGCCCAAGTCTCCGCCGCTGTTATTCGTCGCGTCGTCCAGCGAACGGTCCCTTGCCAGGGCGGCAAAGCTCTGGCCTTTCCCCAGATCGGTCAAGACTTTGTTCGCCTGATCCTTCGTCGAAACGACAATCTGCTGGATGTTCAGCTCCGCTTCCTGCCGAAACTCTTCCGGATGCGCGGCCATATAGGTATCGACTTCGGCATCCGAAATTTTAATGTTCCTGGTAGCGATCTTTTCAAGCAAAAGCTTGCTGCTGACATCTTCGCGCAGCGCTTCTTTGGTCATGCCGAGCTGGTCTTTCATCGATTTGTAAAACTGCTCCTCATTGTCGTACCCCTGCTGCATCCTTCTCAGCTCGCGATCTATTTCCGCATCGCCGACCGCAATGCCCGTTTCGGTTCCTTCCAGACGCACCGCTTCTCGATCCAGCATCTGTTTGAGCAGCTCTGCGCCGTATTGGCGCTCAAGTGCCTTTTGAAGCTCTCCAATCGTAATCTCACGATTCCCTATTTTGGCAACTACCCGCTCGGTGTCGTTCTCGATGTGCTGCTGCGGCTCGGATGAATGACCTGGTTCTGGTTGGCTCTTGGAACGGGCGATCAAAAAGAAGCTGAGCACAAGAGTACATACGGCCAGGAGGCCGATGACTCCCCATAATCGCTTTACGTCCCGCATCCTGATTCCCTCTTTATTCAAAAGTCGCGACTCGCTACAGATCTATCATCCGCTGCAAGTCTTCGCGTTCATACCGGTAAGTTTCGTTGCAAAAATGGCATACCACTTCCGCAGTTCCGTCTTCTTCAAGCATTTCCCGCAATTCGTCTTTGCCCAGACTGATCAGCGTTTGTTCCACGCGTTCCCGGCTGCATTTGCAGCGGAATACCACATTCTGGGAGTCCAAGATCTGAAGCGAAGGCAGCACCGTCTGCAAAATTTCTTCCAACGTTTTGCCGCTATCCAGCATCGTCGTGACCGAAGACAGACCGCTGAGCGCAGCTTCGATCCCCCCGATCTCTTCATCGGTGACGCCCGGCAGCAGTTGAATGACGAAGCCTCCGGAAACTTTTACCGTATAGTCGACATCCACCAATACGCCGAGAGCAACGACAGAAGGTGTCTGTTCGGACTTGGCAAAATAATAAGTAAAATCTTCGGCAAGCTCGCCGGAAACGATAGGAACGCTTCCTTTGTAAGGCTCTTTCAAGCCCAAATCTTTGGTGATATACAAAAATCCGTCTGTCCCTACCGCGCCTGCGACATCAAGCTTGCCTACCGCATTGAGCGGCAGGTCTACATCGGGGTTGTCGACGTATCCCCGAACTTCGCCTTTGGCGTTGGCGTCCACGACGATTTGACCGATAGGCCCGCCGCCTTTGACTTGAATGGTGAGCTTCTCTTCGCCTTTAAGCATAGCCCCCATCAAAAGCCCCGCAGCCGCCGTTCTCCCCAATGCGGCTGTCGTCGTCGGCGTCGTCCCGTGCCTTTGCCGCAATTCCTCGGTGATGGAAGTGGTCTGCACTGCAAATGCCCGAACTCTCCCATCCAGTGCCGTTCCTCGTATCAGATAATCGCTCATTGGTAAATCCTCTCTATGTTCATGCATTTTTTTCATAAATCATTTGCAAGCCTTGAAGCGTCAGCAGCGGGTTGACGATTTGAATCGTACGCGACTCGCTGGAAATCAGCTCCGCCAAGCCGCCCGTCGCTATAACTGTCGGATTGACTTGAAATTCATGCTTCACTCTCTCTACAATACCATCAACCTGGCCCACATAGCCAAAAATAATGCCGGCCTGCATAGCCGCTACCGTATTGCGGCCCACGACGCTTTTCGGCTTGACGAGCTCGATGCGGGGCAGCTTAGCCGCCTTTTGATACAGAGCCTCCGTTGAAATGCCGATCCCGGGCGCTATCGCGCAGCCTATCAGTTGCTGGGCAGGATCGATGTAATCGTAGGTCGTCGCCGTGCCAAAATCCACGATGATACACGGAGCTCCGTACAGCTCAAGCGCCGCTACCGCATTCACAATGCGGTCCGCGCCAACTTCCTTCGGGTTATCGACGCGAACGTTCAAGCCCGTTTTGATGCCGGGCCCTACAATATAAGGCGTTCTTTTTAAATAATGAAGGCAAAGGTTTTCCATAACGGACATCAATGGAGGGACTACAGAGGAAATGATGACGCCTTCCACATCGGCGAATGCAATTCCCGAGTGGCGAAACAGGCTGTGCAGCAGCATTCCGTATTCATCGACCGTCGCCGAGCGGTTCGTACTGATTCTCCAGTGATGAAGCAAAGAGCGCTCCTGGTACAATCCCAATACGATATTGGTGTTCCCGACATCTACAACAAGAATCATTGCGCGGTCTCCTTCCGCTCATTCAGGTCCAGACTAATGTCCAAAGCCGTTACGGAATACGTCAGCCGGCCTACGGATATAACGTCGACACCCGCTGCCGCCATCGCCTTGATCGTCTGCAGCGTAACCGAACCGGAACCTTCTACTACAATATGCGGAGCTTTGCTTTTAATTATTACAACAGCTTCCTTCATCATGTCCGGCTTCATGTTATCGAGCATGATGATATCCGCGCCTGCCTCCAAAGCTTGATGGAGCTGGTCGAAGTTTTCGACCTCCACTTCGATTTTCATCGTGTGCGGAATGTTGCGGCGCGCCGCTTGAACGGCTTGGGAAATGCCGCCGGAACCTTTAATGTGATTGTCTTTGATCATAACCGCATCATACAGCCCGAAGCGATGGTTATGCCCGCCTCCGACGCGCACCGCATATTTCTCGAGCAGCCGGTGTCCCGGTGTCGTTTTCCGCGTATCGACAAGCCTTGTCGGCAGTCCTTCGAGCGCATTCACAAATTCCCTCGTTCTTGTCGCAATTCCCGACATCCGCTGCATCAGATTAAGGCTCAACCGCTCCCCGAGCAAAATACTTCTGGTATTGCCTTCCACTTCTGCTAGAACAGTCCCTTTATTAACAGACGATCCTTCCACGGCTTTCGGTTCAAACCGAAGCGAAGGATCTACTTCCGCGAAAACAGCCCGGGCAATGGGCAAGCCGCAGACGATGCCGTCTTCTTTGACGTGTATAATCCCTTTGGATTCGTGTTCCAACGGGATAGTATGCAAAGTCGTCACGTCGCCCGTGCCGATATCTTCTTCCAGCCACAGCCGAATGTTCTTGCGAATCAGCTCCATATTGACATCCAACATGCTAAATCCACTCCTCAACCCTATCTTCCCCGTGCTTGAATACAATATGCTTCGCCCACTGCCGGTCATCCCGCTCCGGAAAATCTTCGCGGTAATGCCCGCCGCGGCTTTCCTCCCGCTGGAGGGCGGCCATCGTCGTCAATAGCGCGCAATTCAGCAAATTGGCGAATTCGTATTCTTCCCGCTTGCTCATAACGGTATCGTAAACCGGCAGCTGCCGGGCGAGCTCTTCATAACCTTTTTGCAAACCTTTGGCCGAGCGTTTTAGCCCCGCATAACGAAGCATTACTTTTTGCAGCTTCAGCTTTTTCTCGACAACCGCTTGCTTCGGATTCTCGGTTCTTGGCAATTCCGCCAGAATCACCGGATTTCCTTCCAAAGGAGGAAGCTCGCGGATGCGTTCGATAATGCGTCTGCCGAATACGATCGCTTCCGAAAGCGAATTGCTGGCCAGTCGGTTCGCGCCGTGTACACCTGTAGAGGACACTTCGCCGCAGGCAAACAGCCTGCGAACGGCTGTCTCTCCGTACAAGTCCGTTTTGACCCCGCCCATCATATAATGCGCGGCAGGCGCTACGGGGATCCAGTCCGTGCTGAGATCCAGACCGTATTGCACGCAGTATTCATAAATGGTCGGGAAGCGGTGCTTGACCAATTCTTCCGTTTCATGCGTGATATCAATATAGACGAATGTCGACTTTGTTTGCTCCATCTCATCGACGATGGCGCGGGCTACGACATCCCTCGGCGCAAGCTCCAGTTGGGGATGATATTTTTCCATGAAGCGCTCCCCTTTAATGTTGCGCAAGTATGCGCCTTCACCGCGCACCGCCTCGGAGATGAGGAAGCGCGGANTCATCGACGATGGCGCGGGCTACGACATCCCTCGGCGCAAGCTCCAGTTGGGGATGATATTTTTCCATGAAGCGCTCCCCTTTAATGTTGCGCAAGTATGCGCCTTCACCGCGCACCGCCTCGGAGATGAGGAAGCGCGGAGCGCCCGGGTAGCACAGCGCAGTAGGGTGGAATTGGATAAATTCCACGTCCTGGATGTGCGCGCCGGCGCGGTAAGCGATCGCGATGCCATCGCCGGTGGCGATGTCCGGGTTCGTCGTGTAGCGGAACAACTGTCCCGCACCGCCGGAGCACAAAATGGTTGCGTTGCCGCGCACGAATATCCGCTGACCGTCAGGCTTTTGCACGAGGGCGCCGTAGCACTCCCCCTCATGCGTAATCAGGTCGATCACAAAATGATCGTCCCAAATCTCGATGTTCGGATCCTGCTTCGTCCGCTCCGACAAGGCCCGAACGATCTCGGCGCCGGTCGCATCGCCGTGCGCATGCAAAATACGGCGCTGGCTGTGAGCGCCTTCTTTGGTCAAAGCGAACTCCCCGTTCTCAAGATCGAACTGGGTGCCCATCCGGATCAGGTCCTGAACCCCGTCCGGACCTTCGTGGACAAGCACGTCGACAGCTTCGCGGGAGCAAAGCCCCGCGCCTGCAATCAGCGTGTCCTGCATGTGGTATTCCGGAGAATCCTCATCCGAAATAACCGCGGCTATGCCGCCCTGCGCGTATCGCGTATTGCTGTCGAGCAGCGACTTCTTCGTGATCATTAGCACTTTTTTGTTCTCGCTTGCCCGGATCGCAGTAAACAAGCCCGCTATGCCTGCGCCAATTACAATGACATCCGTCTGTATATGCGGAATCGAATCTAAATCTACGTCTATGAGATATCTGGGTATCATGCCGGTTCACCTGTCTTTTACAAAGTGACCCCGCAAAGCCGAGCAAGCCCTGGAAGCTTGTCCCGCTGCTTGGCGGGGGTACAGAAACACGGGTTTACAAGAGAGTAGCGCATGCTACTTCACTTGTAACATGCGCTCTAGGGATAATCTTGCTTTATCGGCCACATCTTCCGGAACGTAGATTTCCGGCTGCATCGTTTCGAGGGCGCGAACGATTTTTTTCAAATTGTTCACCTTCATATTAGGACAAACCAAATATTTGGTAGCAAAGTGAAACTGCTTATTCGGACTATCCTTTCTCAACTGATACCCTGTTCCGTCTTCCGTACCTACGATGAATTCCTGGCAATCCGATTCTTTGCAATATTTAATGATCGCGGTCGTACTTCCGACAAAATCGCCCAGCTTAACGACTTCGGGCCGGCATTCCGGATGAACGACGAATTGGGCGTTCGGATGCTGCGCTCTCATTTCTTCGACATCTTTGACGGTCAGCATATCATGCGTATTGCAGTAGCCTTCCCAGATAATAATTTTTTTGCTTGTGAATTTTGATACATAGTCGCCCAAATTTTTATCCGGTACCCAGATGATCTCATCCGAATCTACCGAATTGATGACATTCACGGCGTTGGCCGACGTGCAGCAAATGTCCGTCTCCGATTTCACGTCCGCGGATGTGTTAATGTAGGCAACGACTTTCGCGTTCGGATGCTGGCGCTTCAAAGCCCGGAGCCCTTCCACGTTGACCATGTCGGCCATCGGACAGCCGGCACGTTCATCCGGAATAATGACTCTCTTGTTCGGCGCCAAAATCTTGGCGCTTTCCCCCATGAAATGCACGCCACAGAATACGATTACATCTGCATCTGTTTCAGCCGCTTTCTGCGCAAGCAGAAAGGAATCCCCCCGGAAATCGGCTACTTCCTGTACTTCGTCCCGCTGATAATAATGAGCAAGAATGATGGCGTTGCGTTCTTTCTTCAACTGAAGCAGCCGCTCTTTCAATTCGCGGTTCTGCTCCGCTTTTCTTTCCAAGGCTAGAGCCTCCATGAGTGCATCCTCCCCTATGTGGGACCTGATATGTCTCGTGCTAGTAGTATGATCTAATTGTTCTGAAAATAAAGATTTACACCTAATTTACACATTACAGCATCCCCTGTCAATGCGCAAATATGTCGAAAAAAACGAAAAAATCCGGGTACACCTCATGTGTACACCGGATTTGCAAATTGGTATGGCTCGTTACTCTTCGGAAGAGTCCGGTCCTGCCTCTTTGTCTTTATCCTTTTCGAACTCAAGCTTGTTGCTTTCGCTGGATTGACTTTGGCTATGGATGTTGACCTTCACTTCTTCATCCTCTGAAGCAGGATCAAGCGAGCCTTTTTCCAGAAGGTTAATGATTTCGTCCTTGTCGAGCGTTTCTTTCTCAAGCAGCGTCTTGGCGACCAGGTGGACCTGATCCGCATACTTGGTCAAAATTTCGCGGGCGCGTTCGTAGCAATCGCGAATGAAACGCTGCATTTCCTGATCGATTTCGTAAGCAATCGCATCCGAATAGTTCTGCTCATGTCCGATATCGCGGCCCAAAAACACTTGGCCTTGACTGCTGCCGAACTGCATCGGTCCGAGCTTGTCGCTCATGCCGAATTCCATAATCATGCGGCGGACGATTCCCGTCGCTTTTTGGAAGTCGCTGTAAGCTCCGGTGCCGATTTCGCCGATATACAGCTCCTCGGAAACGCGGCCTCCCAGGAGACCCGTGACTTTATCCAGCAGCTCGTTCTTCGTCTGCATCATGCGGTCTTCGCCTTCTTTGGGCAGCATCATTACATAACCGCCGGCGCGTCCGCGCGGAACGATTGTAACTTTGTGCACCATATCGGCGTTCTCCGCATAGTAGCCGATAATGGCGTGGCCGGCTTCGTGGTAAGCGACCATGCGTTTTTCGCTATCGCTGATAATGCGGCTTTTCTTTTGCGTACCGACGATGACGCGGTCGAAAGCTTCCTCGATTTCCGCCATCGAAATGTCCTTGCGGTTGCGTCTTGCCGCGATCAGCGCCGCTTCGTTCAACAGATTTTCCAGGTCAGCGCCTGTAAATCCGGTTGTATAGCGGGACAAAGAGTCCAGCTTGACGTCTTTTGCCAAAGGCTTGTTGCGCGCATGCACTTTCAGCACCGCTTCGCGGCCCTTCACATCCGGGCGGTCTACCGTAATTTGACGGTCGAAACGTCCTGGGCGCAGCAGCGCCGGGTCAAGAATATCGGGGCGGTTCGTTGCCGCGACGATGATAATGCCTTCATTCGCGCCGAAGCCGTCCATCTCTACGAGCAATTGGTTGAGCGTTTGTTCGCGCTCGTCGTGGCCGCCGCCTAATCCGGCGCCGCGTTGACGGCCGACTGCGTCGATCTCGTCGATAAAGATAATACAAGGCGAATTCTTCTTCGCATTCTCGAACAAGTCGCGCACACGGGATGCGCCGACACCGACGAACATTTCCACAAAGTCGGAACCGGAGATGCTGAAGAAAGGAACGCCGGCTTCTCCTGCTACCGCTCTGGCAAGGAGCGTTTTACCTGTTCCCGGAGGCCCGTTGAGCAGGACCCCTTTCGGAATTCTTGCGCCTACGGCTGCAAACTTGCGCGGATCCTTGAGGAATTCCACGACTTCCACCAATTCCTGCTTCTCTTCGTCGGCCCCCGCCACATCTTCGAACGTGACGCGCTTTTTCTCTTCGTTATATAAGCGGGCACGGCTTTTGCCGAAGTTCATGACTTTGCCGCCGCCACCCTGAGCCTGATTCAGAAGGAAAAAGAACAGGATGAAAATAATGACAAACGGAATAATCGAGGTCAGGAAGCTGATCCATACGCTGTCCCTTTCCATCGTTTCATACGCTTCGGTAGGAACTCCGTTAGCCTCAATGAGCTGCACGACCAAAGGTTCGTAAGGAGCATGCGTCTCAAAATTTTTCTTGTCGGCAGTTGGAGGATTGATGTACTTACCTTTGACCAAATACGTATATCCGTCGAATTTCAACGTAACGGACTCTACGTTTTTGTTAATTACCGCTTGGCGGAACTTGTCGTAAGTAATTAAATCCTTCTGTTCGTTTTGGGTACTTATAAAATGAACGATACCTACCGTAACCAAAAAAATAAGCAAATAAAAACCGGTATTCCGGATAATTCGATTCATCCCCAACCTCCTCTCGAACGGCACACTTTTTTTATTTTACCACATCCTGGCGAAGCATCACAACAAAGCCGGTTTGGACAAGCCAATGGGACGTGATATTAGCAGTTATAGATCTCGGGCTTCAATATACCGATAAAAGGAAGGTTGCGATACTTCTCAGCGTAGTCCAGTCCATATCCGACGACAAACTCGTCCGGCAGCACGTATCCGGCGTAATCCGGTTCAAGCTCTACCGTTCTGCGCGCAGGCTTGTTGAACAAAGCTACGACCGAAATGGACAGCGCGTTGCGCCGCTCCAATACATCGATCAGGTAGCTGAGCGTCAGGCCGCTGTCGATGATGTCTTCTACGATGATAATGTGGCGCCCTTCGACCGGTACATCCAGATCCTTGATGATCTTGACGACCCCTGACGACTTGGTCGATTGTCCGTAGCTGGACACGGCCATGAAGTCGAGCTCAAGAGGCACGGTGATGCGCTTCACAAGATCCGCCATGAAAATAAAGGCGCCCTTGAGAACGCAAATTACGAGAGGATTTCTGCCTTCGTAATCGCTGGAGATCCGCTCCCCCAATTCCTTGATCTTGTCTTGAATTTGTTCTTCGCTGTAAAGAATTTCCTGAATGTCGCTGTACAAGGATGAACCTCCTAGTTTATATTATGAAACCTTATAAATTTACATTCTGGACGAACGAAATTTACTCTGCTAATTCAGCATCAGCTTCATATGAAGCGCGCGCACTGTGTCCTCCCGGATCAAAGCATGCCCCGACCTTCGAAAGCCTGCAATCCACAGTACCTGGCCGGATGCATCGACAAGCAAAGGGATGGCGTCGCGCCGACTAGGCGGCATTTTCGCATCAATGAACATATCTTTTACCTTTTTGGACCCGTTTAAACCATGAGGTTCAATGCGATCCCCTGACTTTCTGCTTCTTAGAACAAGCGGCAGCTCGACCCGATCGAGATCG
The DNA here is from genome assembly GCF_056120505.1 of Paenibacillus sp. sgz302164. Classification (NCBI taxonomy): domain Bacteria; kingdom Bacillati; phylum Bacillota; class Bacilli; order Caryophanales; family Paenibacillaceae; genus Paenibacillus; species Paenibacillus sp. sgz302164. The sequence continues at coordinate 19,247 of NZ_JBVYOL010000048.1, forward strand.
AACCACGCCTCCATGACGGGCGAATGCGCCCCGCCTTGAAAATCAGCGGTTTTCACTTGATAGCTGAGCCTCGCTCCGGCTTCAGGCAGCGGCAGTTCGCCGGCTTCCGAAGCTTCCAGGGGCAGTTCGTACGCAAAAGCTGCAGAGGCCGGAGCCTCGCGCTGAAATCGGACGGTATCATATTCCTTCACAAAATAAAGCTGTTCATGAACGGCCATAACCGTGCAGGGCGAACGATCCTGCAGAATGGCTTGGCGAATCGCTTCCATTCTTGAGAAATCGTGCCTTTCCGTCCATGAAGAAAGATAGTTTAATATTAGTTTAATCAAACGCCTTTGTAAAGCAATGTGCAGCTGGACAAAATCCGGCTTGGCGAACCGGCAGGAGCTCGGCTGCAAGGTTACGGTCCGCCTCAAAACCTCAGCGGCCTCTGCTTCCAAATAGTCGTCTTCGGCCTGCATCATTTCCGCCAGACGGTTCAATGCTTCGGGGAGCTGCTCGTTGTATTGCCCCAGCATCGGCAGCACATCAAGCCGTACCTGATTGCGAAAATATTTGCGCGAATCGTTGCTGCTGTCCTGGCAGTATGCAAGCCCACGCTGCAAACAATACTGCACAAGTTCTGATTTGTATATACGTAAGCAAGGACGAATCAGTTCCACTTTTTTTTCGCGCCGGCGTTCCGGCATTCCGGCAAGCCCCGACGGGCCCGTGCCGCGCAGCAGGCGCATCATGATCGTCTCCGCCTGATCGTCCGCATGGTGGGCCAGCGCGATCTGCTGCGCCCCGTATTTTTCGGCCACGGCATGCAAAAATTCGTAACGCTTCTCGCGCGCCGCGGCTTGGGCATTGAGCATGCTCTCCTCGATATAGGCCGGCACGTCAATGCTGCCGATTTCGCACGAGAGGCTTAAGGCTGCAGCCAATTCGGCGACGTAGTCCGCCTCTTCGTCGGATTCGGCTCCCCGAAAGCGGTGGTTCACATGCGCGACGATCAGCTTCCAGCCGTAGGTACCCGAAAGCGCAAAAAGGACATGCAGCAGCGCCACGGAATCAGGTCCGCCTGAAACCGCAACGACAACCCCATTTCCCTGGCCGATCAGATGCTTATCGTTAATATTTTGTTCCACTTTGGCTACAAGATGTGTGTCCATTCGCCGTTCCTTCCTTTTGCCCCATCCAGTTCCTACCAATATATATAAAGGGTCGCTCCAAAAATAAATAAGGAAGCCGCGAAGCATATTTTCAGCCACGGCAGTTTCATCGATTTGGGAGCCAGTTTCCTGCTTGCGATCAAGCTGGTCCAATATCTGTAGGCTTCTTGAGAAGTGTTCATTTGACCGCCGAGCGCTTTATACAAAAAAGGGGCGATGTGGACCGCAGCCGGATTCTCGCGAATGATGACATACAGCTGTTCCAGGTCGCGGTTCTGCGGAATGGTTTGCGGAAAGGCGGCAAAACGATTTTTGCGGTCCAATGCTTTTAATAGAAGAATTGCAAATGAAAATAAATCGTAGCTCTCTTCCGCACTCCGCTCGCCCGCCATCCAGAAGCCCCGGTCGTATACTTCGGTCATCTGTTTGATCGCTCTGCCTTTGGGCGTCACTCCGCCGAAATCGATCAGGTCGACATCGCCGTAACCGGAGACGATCATATTCTCCATCTTCAGATCGCCGAACACATAGCCGCTTTTGTGCAGTTCGGTCAGCTTCTTAAGCAGTTTGGTGCCGATCACATAAATCCAATCCTGCCCATACTTATGTAAAAAGTCCGACATCGTCATGCCCTCGATATAACGCATAACGCTGAAGGGGATTTTTTTTCCCTGAACGATCATATCGTCGACATCGACCAAAAAATTTTTAAACGACGTTTCCGTAAGCGACAAGGCATGCAGCGAATTGATCTCCGATTGATGATCGACCGTTTCGTACCCGGCTTTAAGCGCATATTTCGCCCCGCCCCTGCGGACAAGAGCTACAATGCCATTGGAGCCGGCACCTAATAAACGTTCTACATGGTAGACACGGCCATTCCATTTACCATGGATTTGTGTTCCCGGACGAAACGCGTCCTCATACCACGTAGTCACTCAACATCCCATCCTCGGCCTGTTGTGGACAAGGTTCCCCCGTTATAAACTGCAGCGTTTGCAGCAATGCGGGACCTGTCGGAGTCGTACCCTTCATGTTTATTTTATAGAACATCTTGTCCAGATTTGCAAGTTCATTCGTCCAGCCCAGATCCATTTCCCATTCTTCGCCGCGATTTTTCGTTGCCGGAAAGTGGAAAACTGCAAGCTCGCTTTTACCTGAGCGGGCTCTGAGACTGAGCAGCAGGTCGCGGATCGCCTCGCGGACGGCGGCCAGCTTAGGCTTCATGCTCGCGCTTGCGTCGATCAGCAGAGCGACCTGCAGAGAGGACGTTTCGCTCATTTCGTCGATCACTTGCACGACTTCGGCGCGCTTCGGCGGCGGGAGTTGTTCCAACTGGTCATGACCGAGAATATGCTGCAATTCTTTGCCGACGGCTTGCTGAATCGATTGGGTGACGGTTTTTCTCGTCATCATCTGGACGGTTTGGGACAACTGCTGCGAGTTCACGATACGGCTCATACCGCCTCCTGCCAAGGCAATCTCTCTGATCTCCTCCGAGCCCAGCATGCCCAGTTCCCCTTGATCGACGACGCCGATCACATTGACCGTAACTCCTTCGGCATGCGCTTCCGCAGCCGCTACAACGGGACTGACTCCCACATTCGAGCATCCGTCCGTAATAAGCAAAATTTGTTTCATCATGATCACCAGCCTCCCGGGCAAAAGAAAAGTTCGCTTCCAGCTGTCTGTCCAAGGAATGCAGCAGAACGTATGTGTATGCGAAATGACGGATTTTATGCGGCATGAGCGGCAAATAAGCAGTCATTTCGGACAGACTTCTAGCAGCCTTTACTTCTAGTTTTGCCACGAATGAGAGAGTCTAATCATAGAAACGGGAGATTATAGCGGTATTTTACAACGATCCGATGATCGGCTGATGCAGCAAAAAGCCGGCCCCGGTCGGCCCCTGCGAATAGGGACCGATAACCCGGACCAGCCTGTGTTGTTTTTATATGATATGAGGCTCCTCCTTTCGCTATCAGCTCACCGTCTTCGGGCGTTCCAGGCGCGTAAAACCCGGCCAGCGGAAAGTCGCCCATTCCGGCTGGTGCTTCTCTACCCGCGCCACGACTACAGTCATATCATCCTGAATATCGCCGTGATGATGGCGGAAAATCCGCTCCAGCAAACAATCCGCAAAATCCTGCGGCACATTCGTATCGATCTCCTGGACCATGCGCTTCATCCACATCTCTTTGTTGACGGCATGGCCCGGGGCGTCGTATATCCCGTCGGTCATCATGATCAGGATGTCGCCGGATTGCAGCGGAATGGTCACGAGATCCACCTCGATGTCCTGCACGATGCCAACCGGCAAGTTGCTCGCCGAGATCATCATCACTTCACTGCCGCGCTTAATAAAGCTCGGCGTCGACCCGGTCTTCACAAACGTCGTATTCGCGTTGTACATATCGACCAAAGCCATGTCGACGGTCGCGTACATCTCGTCGGAGGAACGCAGCATCAGCACCGAGTTCAGCGACTTGATCGCGAGCTTCTCGTCCATGCCCGACTGCAGCAGCTGCTGCAGTATCGTCAGCGCCGCCTGGCTCTCCGCCCGGGCGCGCTCGCCGTTGCCCATGCCGTCGCTCAGCGCCACGGCGAACTTGCCGTTGCCCAGCTCCACCGTGCTGAAGCTGTCGCCCGAAAGCAGGTCGCCGCCCTTGGCTGCGCCGGCGACGCCGGTTTCGACCTCGTATTCCTTGGCGGAGCCGAATACGACTGTGCTGTAGCCTTCACCGCGCTCATGCATTTGCTCGCTCTTCACGGCGACGTTCTCGCCGAGAATTTCGCTGAGCAGCGGCGCGATGATTTTGCGGCATTCATCAAATCCTTTCGTATATTGATGGATGATTTCGATGTCGACATTCCCTTCGTCCAGGCTGATAATGTCGATGCTGTGAATGGACAAGCCGAGCTCTTCGAGCGCATTGCGGATTTGCTCCTCCTGAAGGAACAGCTCCTGTCCTTCGCGTTTGATTTCTTTGGCCAGGTCCTCCATTACCTGGGAAACGCCTGAAAGCTGATCCGCAACCAGCTGGCGGCTGTCGAGTATTTGCTTTTTCCAGTGCAAATCGTTTTTATAGAGGCCGTATTGCTGCTTCATCACTTCCAGCACCTGATCCGTGCGAATACACATTTTTTTCCACTCGGGCAAAATATGCTTCTTCGTCATATCCCCCTTCGCCTCAATACTTGACATCATATCGGTCATATAGGTGTACGTCTGATAAAATTTCTGATCCCAGCACTGGCTTTTTTTCCAGCAAGTTTCGCAGGTCTTTTGCGCCACGGCATTCATAAAATGCCCCACGTCCTCCTCCTTGCGAACCTCGGCGTTTTCTGTAGTAATCAGCTTGAAACTGCGGGACAGCTGCCGAAATACTTCCGAAAATTGCTGCACGCGCCCGGCCGTAATATCCCGCACCCGCCTGGCGTAGTCCTGCTGGGATTTCAAATTTTCCTGCGTGCCGGGCACGTATTTGGCGAGTATCTGGATAAAGCCGCGCGGAGTCAGCAAAAAGAGCGCAACTGCCGCCAGCGATTCCCACGTGGAATTGATCATATCCCGATTCGTTCCCAAATAGATCGATAAAATGGAGGAACCCAGCAGCATCCCGAAAGCCACAGCCAGACGGTTGCCCTCCTTGAGCAGGCCGGCCAGCATACCGGAGAAAGCAAGCAGGCTCATCTGGTAGATGGCGCTGCTGTTGGCCAGACTGAGAATCAGCCCGGTAATGACACCGACGGAAGCTCCGAACGGCGCCCCGCCCACCAGCGCGAACAGGAGAATCAAGTAACGGGACAGCACGTGCTCTAAAGTAACGGGGCCGATGAACCAACTGACCGTTCCCGTCATGACGGAAGCGAGCAAAATGATCAGACAGATGATTTCCTCGTGTTTTAAATGATAATTTTTGCGGGTTAGCGTGAAAACCGGGATCGCCTGAATGAAGATCAGCGTCAGCACCAGACTGAGCACCGATTCTACGGCAATCATGGCGACCGAGTACCACGTCAGATTGGAAACGACCATAGCGGCGAACAGTTGCACGAGAAACGTGGAGGCGAACACCTGCAGCGGGGCCAGCGAAATATCCGTTCGCTCGTATTTTTCACAAGCTTTTTGTATGAGTAAAAAGACCAGCATCTCGGTGACAATGTAGCCCGAATGAGGGCTCAGCGAGAGCAGACTGCCTGCAAAGACGGCAACTCCCACCCAATGCAGCAAATCTCTTCTTGTGAAATAAATGACGGCAAAAAACGCAAGACCAAATGGCGACAGTTGTTCCAGAATCATCGCTCTTCCGAGCAGGAAACCCATCACTATGAGCAGCAGCGCCCATTTCTTGGCAACAAATGCTTGTACGAACCGATTCTCAAGTGCAGCACTGCGAGTTCCTGTTTTCGCCTTATGCCAAAATCCCGACCAATGTCCGCCGATTGATGTGATAACGTTTCTTCTCTGCATGTTCTTAACACCTTCCATTCGCTCTTATTGTTTCTCTAGTATAGAGACAATCTAGCAGAAAGTTTGTCAGAATGAGTTGGTAGAGTAAAAGAAATTTCCGACAAGCCCCGTCAGCTTTGTCGCCAGCCCTCAGCCCAAGCCCAGCCTTGCTTTTTCGGGTTCTTGGCTCCGCGAAAAGTCTTTTTCGCCCGAACTTTATCCTTGCGTATGCGGAGGATTTCCGTAAATTGATGTCGACTGCAGGTGCGCCCCGGCGCGGGAACGCTTGCTAGAAAGCCCGAACTCTATCACGTCAGATCCAAACTCTGGAAACTATCAAACGATCAACCCCAATTGGACCCGGCGCTGTACTATTAGACCCTGCACTGTATTAGGTGCAACGGTATACCACTAATATGTGCCCCTGGATGAACGGTAATTGGTAATGATAAAAGGTATGGTCGTTTGCCGGTGCCAAAAATGGCGCGCCCGAGCCGCTTCCACGACGGCAAACCACCCGCCCGCGAAGCAGCGGCTAGGCAGCCGGAAAAGCCGCAAGGGATGAGACTGTTGAAAAACTCGAGCCTTAAGAGTTGGTCCATCTCTACTTGGGAACGCGAAGAAAACCTGCAAAAGTGCAGGTTTTTTTCGCAAAAGTGGTTCGTTTTGGCGAAAAGCCTGCGATTGTGCAGGAATTTTCCGCGAAAATGAATCTGAACCTAGATCCGCGGCGAAAAGCCTGCACATTTGCAGGAATTTTTCGTAGTCAGCGTATCCATCGCGCAAAAACTGTACTTTTGCAGGCTTTCTTCGCGCATTAGGCAGATTTGTGCAATCGGCTCTGGCATGTGGGTTTCTGGGCGCCTGAAATCTGTGGGGTTCTCTACTCATGCTTTCGCACCGCGCGCAGCTCCCAGACAGATTTGTGTGACCAGCTCTGGCGTGTGGGTTTCTGGGCGCCTGAAATCTGCGGGTTTCTCTGCCCATGCTTTCGCACCGCGCGCAGCTCCCAACGCGCGGTGTTTCACCGCAGACGGCGGTCGGTCGACCACATTCCACGCAAAAAAACCACACCCGCCGTAGCGAATGTGGTTTGGGTTCATGCTATATTAATCTCTTCTTCCGCCTCTTCCACCGCGTTTGGACTCGGTGTTCTTCTTCAGAGACGAAATCCGCTCTTCACTGTCTTTTAGGAAACGGGACACTTTATCTTCGAACGAAAACGGCCGACTGCCGCCCTGCTGCTTATTGAAGCCGCGACCTCCACGGTCTCCGCCGCGATTGAATCCTCCACCGCCCGGAGGGCCACTGCGTTCGCCGCCACCCGGACGATTGCCTTGAAAGCCTCCGCGATCTCCGCCGGGACGTCCTTGATAGCTGCCGCCACCTTGTCGTTCAGGGCGAGCCGGTCTTTCCTCAACAGGCTTATCAATCGTCTGCTTGATCGACAATCCGATCTTTCCATCCTTGTCCACGTTAATCACTTTGACCGTGACCTTGTCATCCAGCTTTAAATGGTCATTAACGTCTTTCACATAATTGTCTGCAATCTCTGAGATGTGAACAAGACCGGTAACTCCTTCAGCAAGCTCGACGAATGCTCCAAAGTGAGTAATCCCTGTCACTCTTCCCTCTAACTTGGTGCCCACTTCAATTGCCATAAAGTAAAATGTTCCTCCCTTAAAATGTTGAAAACACTGGCTACGCCGATTATAACCGATGCGCAAATCTCGGTCAACAAGGCAATTGACTCACTTTTTCAGACGATACTAACGCGACTTCGAAACGCTCAAAGGCGTCTCTCCGCTTTTAATATAATGAAAATCTCTCCGAATAATCTGCTCCAAGTATTCGTCATCGTGAAGTCGGGATATTTCCTTCTTCGTGTCCTCATTCAGCTTCCTGGCATCGGCAAGCTGCTGCTTCATATCCTGAACCGTTGAACTCTTGGCAGAGAGCTTGGCGATCTGATCGAAAATCGTGACACCCGCCCAGCTCATGAAGCACAATACAAGGACCATGAGAAAGCGAAGTCTCCGTTTAGAACCTTTGCTGCTGCGCTTATTCGTTGATACGGCTGCTTGAGCTTGCATGAATGGGAATGCCTCCTACTTCGAGAATAACCTGCGGTATAAAGCCGCCACCTTGCTCCCAAACTTCTTGAGCCAACCGGGAAGCACCATAAATTTACGCACAGGCCGAGTCATCCAGAGGAACAGTCTCCACATAGGATAGAGTAATTGTAGCACAATTTTATACAGGAAAATAGCTACAGTCACCAAAATTCCTAAAATAATCACGACAAGCCGATATAAGCCTATAATCGGTTTAATAATGAGAATTTCGACCGTTTTTCGGATAAAACGGTACACCGCGACTACAATCCGAACGATCAACCCCGTTAGCCGTACGATCCAGATGCTGAGGAAAGCAAAATAAAAACATACCCCGATGCCGAGACCAAGAAACACAAAAAAGCGAATTTGCCCTTCGTTACTATGTACTAGCGTTCGAAATACGAGGATTGTCGCCACAATCCAATACAAGACGTCAATGATCGGGATGGTCCACCGCGGCAGCCGCAGCTTGCCCGAAAGCACGTGCAGCACATCGTAGATCGTACCTAGGGCAAGCCCGCTGAGGAACATCATCGCCAGCGTATAAAACTGGACGTTTAGCGTCACTTGAACAGCTTACCTAAAAATCCCTTGGATTTCTCCTGGGAGTTTCCGTCCACGTACGAAAGTTCGTTGACTACCCCTTCAATGGCGACTAATCCTTGTTCCAAGCTCAAATTTTTGATATGCAGATTCTGGCCCTTGATCATCAAAAAGCCCATTTCCGTTTCGAGGAGAAACTCTTCACTATCAAAGCTTTCTACGTTTAAAACTCCGGAGATCTCCAAGAGCTTGCGATTCAGCATTTTGATTTCCTGCCGTTTGTTTTTCACGGGTTCCATCATGGCCTGTACCCCTCCTTCATCTATCACTACCTTATGGAGGGATGTCCGAATTTAGAACAGGAAAGCAACAAAAAAGAGACTAATCTCTTAGTCTCTTCAAGGCTCTTATTCAGGTTGATATGCTTCTTCTTTGAGCAGCGTGTACATTTGGGCGGCGTCTTCCTTGCGGGTCGACTCCGTGAGGGCCTCCACTCGAACCGTCACTTTCTTTTGTCCGAATTGGATAGCCAGCTCGTCCCCGACTTTCACGGCGGTGCTCGGTTTGGCGTCTCTTCCGTTGATCCAGACGCGTCCTTGGTCGGATACATCCTTGGCCACAGTGCGGCGTTTGATCAGACGGGATACTTTGAGAAACTTATCGAGCCGCATTATTTTACAGCGTCTTTAAGCTTGTTGCCGGCTTTGAAAGCTGGAACTTTGGACTCTGCGATCACGATCGGGCTGCCTGTTTGCGGGTTGCGGCCCGTGCGGCCGGAACGTTTGCGAGTTTCGAAAGTTCCGAAACCGATCAGTTGTACTTTATCTCCGGATGAAAGCGCGTCTGTAACCTCACCTAAAAATCCGTTCAGTACAGCTTCTACGTCTTTCTTCGTTAGTCCGCTTTTTTCTGAGATGTTGTTGATCAGATCTGTTTTGTTCATGGGTTTTCTTTACCTCCTAAAATGTTTGAAGAGCGAGTCTTCTATGTACCATTTCGGTTACATTCCATTTCAACCTTGACACCAAACTATGTATTCTGCTTTTTTCGCTAAAATCCTTCTGTCAATGATCCAGGTTTGCAATTTTTTTTGCTTCCTGCCAGTAAAATTCCATCTCTGATAACTCAGTCTGGTCAAAAGAAAGTCCTCTTAAACGTAACTGCTCTTCAATATATGAAAATCTTTGCACAAATTTACGGTTTGTCCGGCCAATGGCCTCTTCCGGGTCAATTTTGAGAAATCTCGCAAGGTTGACGATAGCAAAAAGCAGGTCCCCAAGCTCTCCCAGCCTCTCCTGCCCGGCGTCGTCCCCTTCGCTTGCCATCGCTTCCCGCAGCTCGCCGAGTTCCTCCTCGACTTTGCCCAGCACTTCATCGATTTCCGTCCAATCGAAGCCGACGGCAGCCGCTTTTTTCTGCAGCTTCCAAGCTTTCATCAGCCCCGGCAAATCGCGCGGAACGCCGTCCAGAACGGATTGCTTCGCGATGTCGATGCCTTTTTTCCGCTTTTCCTCCGCCTTGATCGCATTCCAGTTCACAAGAGCCTCGTCCGCGTCTTCCGCCTTATTCTCGCCAAAAACATGCGGATGGCGGCGAATCAACTTCTCGTTCAGCCCCGCGATAACATCGTAGACGGTAAACGTCCCGACCTCTTCCTCCATCTGGGCGTGCAGCATCACCTGCAGCAGCAGATCTCCCAGCTCTTCGCACATATGTTCGGGATCGTCCTCATCGATCGTCTCCAGCACTTCGTAAGCCTCTTCGATGAGATTTTTGCGGAGGCTGGCATGAGTCTGCTCCCGATCCCACGGACAGCCTTCCGGGCTGCGCAAAATTTGCACGATTTCATGCAAACGACCGAAGGAACGGTAGTAGATCCTATCTTCCTCGCTGCGCGGCACCCACACCAGAGACAGGTTGCCGTAGCCTTTGAGATGATCCAGCTCGTGAAGCTCCACTTCCTCGATCCGCTCAGCTCCGGCAACGCCGAGAGAATGGCCGACCACGACGCGGTAATCATCCGGGTACGCCTCCATAAGACTTAATTTGACATCCGATGCCGTCAAAGTATCGTACACCTGCCCGATCACCGTATGCAAACGCGGATTCAAACTATAGCGGTTCAGGCTCGTCGCATCCAACAGCTGAAAGCCTTCGATCGGATCGAAGCCAAACCGCAGGAAAGCCTGGTCCAGAAAACTTTCGCCGCCCAACAAAGAAAGCGTAATCCGCTCCTGCGGGCAGCGCTCCTTAAGCAGCTGCACCGTATATTCCGCCACCATCGGATGACCAGGCACAGCATAGATCACCTCCGCGGTCTGCTCTTTGGCCGCCGCGATCAATTGGTCTGCAATCGATTCATACACCTGCTCGAACGAAGCGTGCGCGGTGTAGTTGTCATCGAACGTACGGTAAGGTATCCGATTCGCATCCAGCATGGCGACCATCGGATGATCCGCGGTCCGCAAATACACGACGGCCTGCTCCCGGGACGCCGCTTGAAGCTTCTTCCAGACGCCCAGCGTGAGCTGGTCCTCGTCGCCGGTTCCCAGACCGACAACCGTGATAGGCGCATATGTATGAGTCATGTGTACATGACACCTCCTATTGGGTATAAACATGGGCTGAATAAGGCAGTTGCCCTTCGCCCAGTGCAAAAAAGAACGTTGTCGCGTGGGGGCGGCAGCTGTCATGCAGCGCACCGCCTCCTATGGATTCAGCTACGTTGGACTACGGCCGGCCAGATACCGCCTGTGTCCCCGCATCATCGCCCGCAGAAACCCGGGAAAATGAGATGGGTGAAAAAACCACCGCCAGAACGGGCGTACCATTAGCAGCGCGGGGAATGCCGGCGATGCCAGAAAACACCTGCAAAATCCAAGCTACCCAAAAACCCGCACGCCAGACCCATAGCCGCCATTTGCCTCTTAGTCGCGCAGAAAAACCTGCAAAAGTACAGGTTTTTGCTCGTTGATACGCCGACTGCGAAAAATTCCTGCAAATGTGCAGGCTTTTCATCGAGTACAAGGGGCTCAGCCCCATTTTGAGAGAAAATTCCTGCACATTTGCAGGCTTTTCGCCAAAATGAACCATTTTCGCAGAAAAAGCCTGCACTTTCGCAGGTTTTTCCCCCAGCCGGGGCATGCCGAGACGCCTCTTGAGACGCGCGCGCAGCGGAGCGCTCACGATCGGGCGTGCCGAGACGCCTCGTGCACGCGCGCTTTCTCCGCGACGTCGCCCGAGGGCTGGGCAAGCCAGC
>NZ_JBVYOL010000049.1:0-30285 GCF_056120505.1 Paenibacillus sp. sgz302164
TCGAACAACGATAATTGTGCGAACCCCTATTTACAGCATAAGAGAAAGCTATAGTTTTGCAAGGGATTTTATGTAAAAAAGATCAAAAGCATGCCTTTGGAACGACGGGCGCACAAAACTTAAGGGGCAATGACGGTTATTCTGACGGAACTTATGTCAGCCGGTTCCCACAAAAAAAAGATGGGGTCCCTCTGTTTTCGGAGGTTTATTCCATCTTTTTTATTTGTTAGGGACGACGCTGAGTATTGTGAATGATTGGATGTGACAGTTATGTATTCATCCCCCCGCAGCTGTTTGTATGAAAAAGAACCCGTCCTTGGTTTAAGCCGCTCCAGGGGGATAAAGAGGTGGGCTAATGTGAAAGATTTGTTGTATGTAGACAAACTGCTTCTGCTTTTGAAGAAAGATGTAAATACATACGAGCATAGTTTGCGGGTGGGAAAATTATGCAAGATGATGGCAAGTCTTCTGCAATTGGACGAAAAACAAACGCGTCAGTTAATCCAGGGAGGCTGCTTGCACGATATCGGTAAGCTGTTAATACCGGATCAAATTCTGTTGAAGGATTCGGCGCTCACCGACCAGGAATGGAAAATTATGCAGCAGCATCCCGTTCTGGGCTCCAACATGATGATGGCGTTCACCGATTTGGACCCGAAGATCGCGGAAATCATTCTGTATCATCACGAACGCTGGAACGGCCAAGGGTATCCCAGCGGACTAAGCGGCGAGAACATTCCTGCTTTTGCCCGGATTTGTGCAATTATCGATGCTTTCGACAGTATGGTTTCCGACCGTCCGTACCGCAAAGGCTTATCGATCAACACGGCGGTACAAGAACTTTTGTCACACAGCGGGACGCAGTTTGACCCGGACTATGTAGCCCTCTTTTTAAGTTTGTCCGAATCGTTTCCGGACGTATATCCATTCAAATAAACCGGCCGAGACGGCGGCAACGACTCGATATTAACGTTAAACAGGCGTCTATGTCAATAAATAAGCCGACGGCGCGGCGCTTCCGAACAAAATCCCCCGGACTTTCCCGAAAGGACAGTCGGAGGGATTCTTTTTTTGCGCAAAGAGAGCTACTGTTTTTTAGCGATTTTGGTTAAAATGAGCTGTTTAAGCGAAGCGTCGCCTTCTATGGCTTGTTCTTTATATTCAAACTCTACCTGATCGTCTTTCTTGAACTTTTGCACGGCATCTGTCGTACCGTCTCCCAACTGGAAAGCGGCGGCTTTCTCGTTCACGATAAGCTCGATCGTATGCGGATCGGCCAGGCCTACATAGCATCCCGTTCCTTTTTTCACGGCTGCTGCATCCGCCTGCGGCGTTGCGGACGGGACAGGAGTAACTGTCGGGCTGACTGCCGGACTGGCCGCTGCTGACGGTTCCGGCGTCCTCTCGCTGTTATTCCCGGAGGGGGCATCGCTGCCGCAGGCTGCCAAAGCCAGCGTCAGCGCACTGCTTACCAGCAAGCAGGCCAACTGCCGCTGCCGGCTTTTCTTCGTCTTGTTCATTTCATCACCTCATCTATTGGACGCGGCAGATAAGGTTATGGTTTAGAATAGAAAAAAGCCCTGCAAGCCGCTCAAGAAACGAGCCGTGCTTTGCCGGGGCTTTTTTCACATAAATCGATCAAATTACTTGGATTCAGCAGTCAGTTGGTTGTAAATATCGTCCCACAAAACGCGGCGGGCCGATACGTACCGTTTGGAGTAATAAGACTCACTTAGTTTGTTCTTCATAACACCTTTATCGGTAGCCGAGTGAATGAATTCACCGTCTCCCCAATAGATGCCTACGTGAGAAATACCTTTGCCGTCTGTGTTGAAAAAGACCAAATCGCCTTTGCGCAAGTCCTTTTTATCAACCCAGATGCCTTCTTCGTCTTGAGCTTTGGAACTATGGGGAAGGTCGATACCGAATTGCGCGAACACGTAAGCGGTAAATCCGGAGCAATCAAAGCCTTTCGTTGTCGTACCCGCATACTTGTACGGAGTTCCGAGCAATCCGTCAACCGTTTCATCCAAAGTGGATTGTGCTGCGAAAACACTTCCTGCACCAATACTCAAACACAAAACAAGACTGACAACGAGAGCAACAACCTTTTTCAACTGCTTGTCTCCTTCCGGTGCCTACGAGGTTAGCTGGAGGGTTCGGTTGAAGGTTCCCTATGATCCCTGTGTTGCGAGATCAATTCACCCGGAATGGTTCCCCCGTTTCCCAAAAAATCGGGAATTCGGCATGAAATGTTGGTTTATTTTTCCTAGTGCTTAGGATTCGGCATAAATATCTAAAATCCTCCTTCCAAGTGCACTATTCTATAAAAATATGTGAAATAGTTCGGAAAATAGACAAAAAAAAGCCCCTTTTTCAGGGGCTTGAGCATATTTTCCGATATTTGGGCGTTTTTCGCTGAATATTGCTCATAGATTTAGAGAGCGGCGGGCGTTCGCTACGAATTTGCTTTGGCGGACCACAACTGATATTGAGAGGCTAGTACCCACATTTGCAAAAATATGTTGAAAAGCGGGAACAGCTGATAAATGAGAAGGGCAATCAGACCTGCCCAGATGTAGGAAGCGATGACGCTGACACCCGTCAATAGTCCCGACCCGATCAAAAGCAGCAGAGCGATGCCGACGATAGGAAGCAGGTGCCGGGCAAAGGCGAGCAGGGTGGAGAGAATTCCGCTTCCGGCAGCGAGCGCGAACTGCAGATGCATGAAGAGGAGATGCATGAGAAATCCGTATGCAAGCATTCCGGCCAGCCATGGCAGCATGTCAACGGCGGCGTTCTCGTAAGATCCGCTTTGCGCAAAGATCGACTCGGCCTTCGGGATCAGCCAGGCGAGGGGAAGCAGTGTCAGCGCGATCCGTACTGCGTAGCAGAGGAAAAAGGAGAGCCACATCTCCGATATGCCTTTAAAGAAGCGGTATCCCGCATTTTGGTCGGTGTGGATCAGCGAATAGTAGATGCCGGCGTTCAGCAGCGGCGTAAGCAGCATGCGGCTAGCGAGAAGCACCGCCAGCCACCATAAATAGGAATGGCTCAGGTCCGTTTTGAGCAGTTGAAACTGGCTTTCGGCCAGGAACAAATGCAGCGTCTGCTTGGGCTGGCCGTTTCCCGGAAAGCGATGCATGAGCGGCACGAGCACCGATTGCACCATTTTATAGAGGAGGGCTCCCCAACCCATTTGATACAGGAACAGCATGATGACCGCAAAAGGCTGCCGCAGCGCCGCCCGATAGCCGGACTTCATATAAAGAGTCATGCAGCGTTCTCCTTTCTACCAGGCTACCCAGCCGGAGATCGTTTGTAAAAGCTGAATGATGCCGAGGTTCAAACGTATTTTCCATTTGGGGTCTATCCGGGCCGACATGAAATTGTTGATATGCTTGTTTTCCAGCACGAGCGAATAGCCCGGATCGATGCGAACCCACTCGACGGGAGCCGCATTCGTCAACTTGTACTCTATGCTGCTCTCCGCGCCGTTCCAGACCTTATCCAGTGCGGTGCCATCGGTAAAATGGAATTGAATCGGCACCTCCGGGGAATTGCCGCCCCGTTTGGAGATTAGCACGGTGCTCTCATATCCGGGTTTGCCGTCTGCCAGTGCCGCAGGCTTCACTTGAATCCGATCAACCGCAAAGTCCATCATCATGCTGCCGTACACATACTGGTTGAAAAAATCGTCCCATTTCGCTTTGGTGACTTCCTCCACAACATGTTGAAAATCTTTGGTCGAAGGATGCTTGAACTCCCAGCGGTGGAAGTAGGTCGTCATGATGCGGTCCATCGTCTTGGCGCCGACCTGCTTTTCGATGGCTTTCAGCACCAGCTTGCCGCGTATGTACACATTATCCGCATATTCGCCATGCCCTTTGTAATCCCAGGCATTCAGTTTAAGCGCGTTGGGCGAGGTCACATAGCTGGCCTCTACAGGCAGATTCGGCGAAACGCCGTATTCCGCCTCCATGACTTTGTCCTCCGCGTAGGAGGTGAAGCCTTCGTCCAGCCAAGCTTCTTCGAACTCGTTGGAAGCGACGAGGCCGTAAAAAAATTGATGGCCGATTTCATGAACGACCACCCGTTCCAGCTCCAAATCGGGCTTCTTGTCGCTGGCTCCCCATGCGGTGACCAAGGTCGGATACTCCATCCCGCCTGCGCCGTTGCCGCCTTCCGGAGGGACGACGATGGAGAGCGTGGAGTAAGGGTACGTACCGTACCACTGGCTGAAGCGGGAAAGCGCCTTTTTGGCTGCGTACATGTAGCGGTCTTTTAAATTTTGATGCTTCGGGTCGAGGTAGAGCTTGATTTTGACACCGGGCACCTGCGCCGTGGCGAACGGCTCTTCCACGTATACGAAGTTCGGCGAAGCCGACCAGGCGAAATCGTGCACGTCCTCGGCGTAAAACTGGTAGGTTTTCGTGGCGTTGTCCGACAACGGGGGTTTTACGGGGAACCCCGTCGCGGCGACAATATAGTTGGACGGCACTTTGATGACAACGTCATAGATGCCAAAATCGGAGTAAAACTCCGAGTTGCCATGGTACTGATGGAGGTTCCAGCCATCGGCCGTGCGGCCTCTTGTTCCCGCCGGCTCATACGCGGCGATTTTGGGGAACCACTGTCCGGCCATGACGAAATCGCCGACATAACCCATTCGCGCGAAGGCTGCGGGCAGCTTGACGAGAAACTCCGTTTTGAACGTGACCCGCTCGCCGGGGCCCACCGCTTTGGGCAGAGGCAGCTTAAGCAGGGTATGATCGTCCTTATTGCCGTCATCGGGCTGAACAAACTCCATGCGCATGCTTAAGTCATTGCCGTCCAAAGTTTTGACCGATAAAAGCTCCATGCTGCCGATGCTGTCGGCTTTCGCTTTGTCTTGACGCAGTTTGCCTCCCGACTCGCGCATAAAAGTCGTCTTCTTGGATTGGAACGCATTCGGATATAAATGCAAATACAGTTCTTGCACAGGCGTACCGCCCGGGTTCTCCCAGGTTATCGTTTGCTGTCCTTTAATTTGCCTGGTGTCGGCCGCATATTCCACGTTCATGTGATACTCGGCAATTCGGTAACTGAGCGGTTCGGGAGCCGATTTCTCCGGTGCTTGGGCGGATTCGGGCTGCTGCTTGGCCGGCGTCTGCGGAGCCGGTTCTTCGAGCGCTGCAGGTATCGCGGGCTTGAAAGTGGATGGGAGGAGCGATTCGGACAGCAGAACTGCACCTGCGGCGAGCAGCACGACGAAGGCCCACTGCACCGTGCGGTTTTTGAACAATGGATTCATGATATTCACCCCGTTGACAAGCATCTACAGCATGTATATGTAGACAACCCGGGTATTATTTCTGAAAAGAGAAATTTGCTTTTTTCGCATGAAAGAGCTATAGTTTACCTAACTAATATTAGTTAGGGAGTGAAAGCGATGAGTGCTGAGAGCATACGAGAAGCTGCCCTTGAATTGTTCGCAAGTCAGGGATATGAGAAGACGACGCTAGGCGATATTGCCCGCAAAGTAGGCATTAAGACGCCATCCATCTACGCGCATTACGCTTCCAAGGAAGATCTGTTCTTCGCAGTGACCGAAGAAGTGATTAACAATTACGTGTATGTCATGCGCGACCAATACGGCAAGGAAACCGATGCCGATCCCGAGCGGCAGATCCGGCTCTATTTTCGCCACGTTACGGATACGATCGGCAATGACCGTTATCATTTGTTTTACAAGCGGTTTATCTTTTTCCCGCCGGAGGCGCTGAAGGAGAAGCTGCTGAAGCCTTTTCTTCAAGGGGAGAGCGACATGACGAGCAGCCTGATCCGGATATACGAGGCGGGCGCTGCGGCCGGACAATTCCGGCGGATGGAGCCCGAGGCGTTCGTGGCGGCTTTTTACTGCGCGGTGGACGGTCTGTACATGGAGTTTCAGCTGTATGAAGAAGCCGAATTCCGCAAGCGGAAGCAATTTGTATGGGAGTTTTTTATCGCAGGATTACACTGCGGCAAGGAGTGAAGGGACATGAATAAATATTGGCTGTATGTTGTCATAGCAGGCATTATAGAAATATTCTGGGTCACCGGTTTGAAATACTCCGAATTGTGGTGGGAGTGGCTGATCGTGATTGCGTTCATATCGTTCAGCTTTTTCCTGCTGCTCAAAGCATGCGCGATGCTGCCGACCGGCACGGTCTATGTGGTATTTACGGGAATCGGTACGATAGGTACGGTGCTGACGGAGATGTTATTTTTCCATGAGCCTGTGAATGTGTATAAGCTGCTGTTGGTTGCGCTGCTGCTCACCGGGATCATCGGGTTAAAAAAGGTCACGCATGCGGCCGGCGACGCCCGGGGTCATCATCAGGAGAAACATCAGGTTTAAAGGAGGCCGATTGGTCATGGCATGGTTATTGCTGGTCGTGTCGGGTTTAGGGGAAATATTTAGCGTAATGGGACTCAATAAACTTAGCAAAGGATTTAGTATAAAAGGAATTTTGCTGGTGATCTTCGGGCTGGGCATGAGCTTCTATTTGCTGTCGATTGCCCTGCAGACCATCCCGATGGGAACCGCGTACGGCATATGGACGGGAATCGGCACCGTAGGCGTCACGATTACAGGCATGTTGGTACATGGCGAATCGAAAGATGTGCGCAGGCTGCTGTTTATCGCGATCATTATGTGTTCCACCGTCGGCTTGAAGCTGGTTTCCTAATTGCCGTCGCCCAGATACGCTTTGGAGGCTTCCAGCGCTTCAATGATGCGATCGATGTCAGTCTTGTTTTTGAGCCTTACAGGTTGACGCCATCCTCTACACATTCGATATTCACCGTGTGTTCTTTATTATCAATGAAGATGCGCATATTGTCCGAGTCAAATAACGTTTTCCAAGACATGGGTTCACCTCGCGGAAACAGAATAGACTTATTTTAACATGTTTAAATGGGTCTTGGCCGAGAATTTGGCCCGTATCTTGTTCTTGCCGGTTACTTTGGCTACAATAAAGCAAAGGAATGTTTATACAGAGGAAGGCGGGAAGGTGACCGAATATGGAAGCTGATAAAAAGAAGCTGGCTTTAAATATAGTTAACTCCAAGACGAATCACAAAGGGTTTGGCGCAGGCTCGATCGACCTTAGCAACGTTTCCGGCATCATCATCGATGGCGGGGAAGCTTATTTGGACGAAGGGACGCTGCACGCCAAAAGTAAAATCGAGAAAGGCATCAAGTTCTCGACGAACAAGGAAGATGTGCCGAACGGCCGCAAATGCTGGATCGTCTGGGTAGCGGTAGACCGCACGGAAGAAGGGGCTTATTATGCGGGCATGACGGCTTGCGAAATGCTGATTGACACCGAAGCGCGCAGAGGCTGGAAAATCCTCGCCGATCACGTCAACAAGATGGACGCCGCGATGAAACGGAAATTTATTTTCGACGGCTTGAGCGATGAGGAGAAGGCAGCGCTCAAAAACAGTTTAGTCGCCCATAATGCAGAGTGGTGGAACCGGTCGGACCAAAGCCTCAAGGATACGCTTTCATAAAGCTTCCGGGTGGCGCTTCGGCAAATGTGAACTTTATGTGTCATCCATTGTGACGGTAGAGTGAACCGGGTATACTAAACCCTAGTGTATGTTACACCATATACTAGGACAGCAAAAAGGCAGACTAAGACGCGCTTAGTTCTGCCTTTTTGTGTTGTCTGAGGACGGCCCTCCTAGTCGTTCCACCAGCGTTTCAAATCGTTCCACCAGGAGCTGTTTTTGCCTTTGGGTTCTTCCTTCTTGCCGTCGCCGGCCGTTTCTTTGGCCGGTTTGCCCGTGCAGTACGTCTTCGGTTCCGTGCCGGCCAGGAACGCCTCCATGCGGGAGTTCGGGCAGTCCTCGTTGGACAGCTTGCCGGTAGCCGGATCGATGTAGACGGTAGTGACCCCTTCCGGAATCGGAAACAGCTTCGGAGGGATCGCGTCCAGCGTCTGCTCGGTGAACTCGGCGAAAATCGGCGAAGCCAGATGGGACTCGACATTGCCGATAGTCCGGTCCTTGTCGTAGCCGACCCAGACCGCGGTCGCGAGCTCGGGCGTGAACCCGACCATCCAGGCGTCGGTGTCCGTCGTGCCCGTTTTGCCGGCGATCGGACGCTTGAGCGTGCCGGCGACCCGGTTCCCCGTGCCGCCTTCATCAAACACGCTTTCCATCAAACTAGTCATAACGTAAGCGACGGGCGGGTCGATGACTTTCTCCGGCACAGCCTGCGCCTGATAAAGGATATTGCCGTTCGCATCCTCAATCCGCTCGATAGCCGTCGGCTGGAAATGGACGCCCTGATTGGCGATCGTGCCGAAAGCGGAGGCCATCTCGATCGGGCTGACCGGAAAGGAGCCGAGCGCCAAAGAAGGCAGCGGCTTCATAGCACTGTCGATGCCCAGCTTACGCGCGAGATCGATCACTTTGGCGGGCCCCACATCGAGAATGGTGTGCACCGCGTAGATGTTATCGGACTTCGATATCGCTTGGCGCATGTCGATATTGGCATTCACGTATTGATCGTTAAAATTACGCGGCGTATACGTCTGCCTGCCTTCGTCGTAAGTAAACACAGTAGGCTCGCTCTTGACCTGGCTTACGGGCGTATACCCGTTTTGCAGCGCCACTGTATAGACGAACGGCTTAAACGAAGAACCGGGCTGCCTCGTATTGGAAAGCGAGCGGTTGAACTGGTTCTCCGAGTAGTCGCGGCCGCCGACCATCGCTTTAACCGCACCCGTACGGGGATCGATGGCGACAAGCGCCGCCTGGATGTCCGGGTATTTGTCCAACTGTTTGGCGATGACTTCTTCAGCGGTCTTTTGCGCGTTCATGTCTAAAGTTGTGTAAATTTTTATGCCGCCTTGATCGAATTGTTCTTCGCTTATGCCGAGTTTGTCGGTGGCGATGGAGCGCACATAATCGCGGAAATACGGGGCCGCAGCGGTTTTTTTCTTGGAGAGCGGCTGTATGGCCAGCTTTTCCTTGGCTGCGGCCGCCGCCGCTTCCTGGGTAATGAAACCGCCGCGGACCATCGTTTGCAGCACCACTTTTTGCCGGTCCAGCGAATTTTGCAGATCGTAATAGGGCGAGTAATAGCGCGGCCCTTTGGGGACGCCTGCGATCAGGGCGCTTTCCGCCAGCGTCAATTCGCTTGCATGCTTGCCGAAAAACAGCTCCGAGGCGGTTTCAATGCCGTAAGACGAGTGCCCGTAATAAATTTGATTCAAATAATTTTCCAGAATCTGGTCCTTGCTAAGCTGCATTTCCATCTGAATGGCAAAGACAGTTTCTTTGATTTTGCGCGCCCAAGTGCGGTCGTGGTTCAAATATAAATTCCGGGCGAGCTGCTGGGTAATCGTTCCGGCGCCTTGAACTTTCGCCATGTGCTGCACGTTGACGACCGCCGCCCGGGCCACCGCCTTCACATCAACGCCGAAATGATCGTAAAAATGCTGATCCTCCACGGCGAGCGTAGCTTTAATGAGATTGGGGGAAATGTCTTTCAGACTGACAATCTCCCGATTTTGGCCTGTATAGAACGTATCGATCAGCTCGCCGTGAGCGTCGTACATCTGCGACGTTTGCAGCATTTTGGTGACAGGCAGCGTCTGCGTACGCAAATACAGCAGCCCTATGGCTGCCGTCACGAGCAAAAGAATGACGGACGAAAACAGGAATGAGAACATCTTTTTGATGCGGCGCATCCAGCGGATCGACGGGAGCTCCTTGTTTTTGGGCGGGATAGGCGAGCCCGCTGACGGCGGACGTTTGTTATCGGTCATTCCCTCGTACCCCTTTCGTTGAACAAAACCTCTATTATGCAGTATGGAAAAGCTTGGCGCGGCGTATTCAAGCAATTGTAAATATTTTTTAAAATAACGGGGAAAAGACGAGGAAAACATTGCATTTTAGAGGTAATGCACTATAATACAATGGGAACACTGATCATGGAGCTTATTTTATCCAAATATAGAATAGAAAGAAGGCATGAACATGGAATTATGGTACACGGAGAAGCAAACGGACAGCTTCGGCATTACTGCGAAAATTAAAGAAACTTATGTAAGAGAACAAACCGATTTCCAGGATCTTGCGATGATCGAAACCGAAGAATGGGGAACGATGCTCGTGCTGGACGGAATGGTCATGACTACGGTCAAAGACGAGTTCGTCTATCACGAAATGGTGGCGCATCCTGCGCTCGTCACTCATCCGAACCCGGAGCAAGTGCTCGTCGTGGGCGGCGGAGACGGCGGCGTCATCCGTGAGATCATGAAGCATCCGAAAGTGAAAAAAGCCGTGCTTGTCGATATCGACGGCAAAGTGATCGAGTACTCCAAAAAATATTTGCCGACAATCGCCGGCGAACTGGACAACCCTCGCGTACAAGTGATCGTGAACGACGGCTACATGCACATTCACGACCACAAAAACACATACGACGTAATCATGGTCGATTCCACGGAGCCTGTAGGCCCTGCTGTGGAGCTGTTCACCAAAGGATTTTATCAAGGCATCTATGACGCGTTAAAAGAAGACGGCATTTTCGTCGCGCAGACGGACAACCCTTGGTTCAAAGCCGACCTGATTCAAACCGTCAACCGCGATGTCAAAGAAATTTTCCCGATCGTACGCGTATACTGCGCCAACATTCCTACGTACCCAAGCGGTCTGTGGACGTTCACAATGGGCAGCAAAACGCATGATCCGCTTCAAGTGGAAGAGTCTTCCATCCCGGAATTCCCGACCAAATACTACACGCCGCGCCTGCATAAAACAGCTTTCGTACTGCCTAAGTTCGTAGAAGATTTAGTGAAGTAAACCATAGAAAAAGCCGTCCGACACTTCTCGATCGCAGAAGCGGAAGACGGCTTTTTTGAGCGTCGGCGAAAGGCTGGGCGAGCGTAAGCGGCAAGGCAGGCGCTAAAGCCGCCTGCTGCCGGGGCGCATCCCGCGCGAGCGCCGATAGCGGAACGCGGGCGTGTCCAGCGTGAGTACCGACAGCGGACGAGGAGGCGGATGCGTCTAGCACGAGTACCAGCAGCGGAATGCGGAAGAGGAAGCGTCCGGCGCGAGTACCGGTATTGCTCCCTGCTACACCCGCGAAAGCGCTCTTGTGAGCCCCGCCGAACCCTACCGAGCTTTCCTGGGCCCACCTGAGCTCACCCTCCGAGCCCCCTGGGCCCACCCGAGCCTACCCGAGCCCGAAAAACTGCAAAAGTGCAGGCTTTTTCGCAGGAATCGGCCTGTTTGAGGGAAAAGCCTGCAATTGTGCAGGAATTCCTGGCATAAGAGGTCTGAAACTTACTTTTGGCTAGAAAAACCTGCACATTTGCAGGAATTTTGCGCTGCAAGCGTATCGAAGGGCAAAAGCCTGCACTTTTGCAGGTTTTCAGCGTGGAGCTAGTGATGACGCAGCTGCTGCGTTTTTCGACAAAGGCCGAGACGGGCAAATGCTCAAAACGGAAGTGTCTGCGCATCCGAAATTTCTCACAAGCGTGCTCCCTGCGGCTTCCCGCAGGCGGCCCCTGCCGTTTTACCGGCATGCGGTCGACCGGCCGCCGTCTTGCAGCGCACCGCGCGCCGGGAGCTACAAGACGGTGCGGCCGCGCCGACCCACCGACCCGCCCCAGCCAGTACGCAGGGTGACCAGTCCGTCAGTTACTGTACGTGTCGACAAACGGAATAACGTCAGCGACGGATTGAATTCGCAGACCTTATATTATACACTAATAGCTAACTTGCCTTATCTTGACATAGGGCGTAAGGAACAAGGGACAGGAGAACGTGAGGCATGACGGCTAACGCCAAGCAGAGAGTACGGCTCCGCCTCGAAAGCCGAAGCGGCGGCCGGACGACGAAGCAATCGATGGAAGGCGATCTCTATTTTAAGGGAGAGCACGTATACATTCGGTACGAAGAGCCTCCTTCCGAGCTGGGGCGCACCGTGACGCTGCTTAGGCTGGAAGCCGGTGAGGTTCGGATTATCCGGCAGGGAGATGTGCGGGCGGAGCAGACTTTTGCGCCTGGCGAGAAACGGATCGGCTTTTACCAGACCGCTCAAGGCAGAATGGAACTTGAGATGAAGACTCATGAGCTATCGCAAGATATTCGCGCCGGAATCGGCACAGTATCGTGGAGCTACGATTTATATGCGTCAGGAGAGCATGCAGGACATTATCGGATCAAGCTTTTGATTCAGGAGGGGTAATACCGATGGATATTCTTAATGAAGTGAAGACAATCGTCAAACAGGCGATTCAGGACGCGATAACGGCGGCAGGCATCGTGGAGGCTTCCCAGATTCCCGACATGGCGCTGGAAGTTCCGAAAGACAAGGCGCACGGCGATTTCGCCACGAATGCAGCCATGCAGCTCACCCGTATCGCCAAGCAAAATCCGCGGCAGATCGCAGAGCAGATCATCGCGCATCTGGACAAGGAAAAAGCGTACATTGCCGAAGCGAACATTGCAGGGCCGGGATTTATCAATTTCAAAATGAACAAAAGCTACTTGTACCCGATCATCGGCGAAGTTCAGCGCCAAGGCGAGCGCTTCGGTTCCGTCAATATCGGACAAGGCCTCAAGGTGCAGGTGGAATTCGTCAGCGCGAATCCGACGGGGTCTCTGCATTTGGGACATGCCCGCGGAGCGGCTGTCGGCGACGCGCTGTGCAACGTGCTTGAGCTGGCGGGCTATAACGTTACCCGCGAGTATTACATCAACGATGCCGGCAACCAGGTGCTGAACCTGGCCAAATCGATCGAAGCCCGCTATCTCCAGGCGCTCGGCCGGGAAGCCGAAATGCCGGAGGACGGCTATTACGGCGAAGATATCAAAGGCTTTGCAGCCGAGCTTGCGGCTGACAAAGGCGACAGCCTGCTCAATATGCCAGAGGACGAGCGCCGGGCTTATTTCCGCACCTACGGGCTGGAAAAGGAATTGGACAAAATCAAGCGCGATCTCGGACGCTTCGGCGTTCAATTCGACGAATGGTTCTCGGAAACGTCGATCTACGAGAACAATCTGATTCCGGGCGTGCTGCAGGAGCTGCGGGACAAGGGACATATTTTTGAAGAGGAAGGCGCGACCTGGCTGCGCACGACGCCTTTCGGCGACGATAAGGAGCGCGTTCTGATCAAAAACGACGGCTCCTTCACGTATTTGACGCCGGATATCGCGTACCACCGCAACAAATTCCAGCGCGGCTACGACCGCCTGATCAACATTTGGGGCGCCGACCACCACGGCTACATCCCGCGGATGAAGGCGGCCATGACGGCGCTTGGCTTCGAAGCGGACAGGCTCGTCGTGCTGATCGCGCAGATGGTGAGCCTTTTCCAGAACGGGGAAAAGGTGAAAATGTCCAAGCGGACCGGCAAAGCGGTCACGATGGAGGATCTCATGGACGAGGTGGGCGTCGACCCGATCCGCTATTTCTTCACGATGCGGAGCATGGACTCGCATCTGGATTTCGACATGGATCTCGCGGTATCCCAATCCAACGAGAATCCGGTGTTCTACGTGCAGTACGCGCACGCGCGGATCTGCAGCATCTTCCGCCAGGCGGAAGAGCAGGGCGCCCGGCTGCTGCCTTTGCAGCAGGTCGACCTCTCCCGCCTCACGGCGGAGGCGGAGTTCGATCTGCTGCGCAAAATCGGCGAACTCCCCGAGGAGGTCGCCGTCGCGGCCGAGCAGTATGCGCCGCACCGGCTCATCCGCTATGTCTATGAACTGGCGAGCCAGTTTCATAGCTATTACAAAGCCGAGCGCGTCATCACCGACGACGCGGCTCAGACGCAAGCGCGCCTGGCGCTGCTCGGCGCGGTGCGCACAGCGCTCGCCAACGTGCTTCGCACCGTTGGCGTCAGCGCGCCGGAGCGGATGTAGCTTCCGCTCCGCCGGCCATACAACAGGCCCCGACGACGATCGGGGCCTGTTGTTNCGGCGCGGTGCGCACAGCGCTCGCCAACGTGCTTCGCACCGTTGGCGTCAGCGCGCCGGAGCGGATGTAGCTTCCGCTCCGCCGGCCATACAACAGGCCCCGACGACGATCGGGGCCTGTTGTTATTTCAGCGCGTTGATCGCGCGCCGGGCATTGAGCTGCCCGGGCTGCCATGCGCCGCTGCTGGTGCGTTTGCCGAGGCTGCTGGAGCTGCGCCTCAGGATGTTTTTGATCTGCAGCGGCCGCAGATTCGGCTTGATGGCCAGCATCAAGGCGACGACGCCGCTGACGTGTGCGGTGGCCATCGAGGTGCCGCTGAGCTCGTTGTATTTGCCCTGAAGCCAGGCGGAATATATATGCTCGCCCGGCGCGTACACATCGATTTGCTTGCTCCGGTTGCTGAAGGGAGCGATTTTGAGAGCCCGCGTCGTAGCGCCTACGGAGACAACTTGCTGGAAGCGCGCCGGAAAATCGATCGTTTTGCGCTTTCCGTCGTTGCCCGACGAGGCGACGATGATTGTCCCTTTATAATAGGCATTGAGCACCGCGTATTCCAGGGAACGGTTGTACATCTTCATGCCGAAGCTCATATTGATAATGTGAAGACCGTTTTGAACGCACCAATCGATGGCGGCGACAATATCGGATACATAGGCGCTGCCGTTGTAATCGAAAGCTTTTACCGGGTGAATGATCGCCCTGGGAGCTACGCCGATAATCCCGTTGTACCTGCTGGCGGCGGCGATGGTGCCGGCGATATGCGTTCCGTGACCGTTATCGTCTATGGGCAGCATGCTCCGGTTCAGCATGTTGATGCCTTTGTCGATGGAATTGCGCAGGTCCGGATGGCTGTAGTCGATTCCGGTATCGATGACGCCGATGCGGATCCGTTGGCCGGTGGACTTGTTCCACACATCCGGTGCGTTGATTTGATCGATGCCCCAGGGGATCGTTTGCGATCCTGTAAACGCATTTCCTCGTTTTACAGACGCTTTTTTGCCGACGGCTTGATGAACCGTCACTGTCGTATCTTCCTCGATGTCGTCCACTTGCGGCGCTTCCCTGAGCCTGGAGTCTTCGGGCAGCACGCAGGAAAATGCATGAATGATGCGAAGGTCGCGGACTTCGGCGAGATTGGGGAGCCGGGATTTCATCCGTTTCAACTGCTCGCTGCAGATATTGTAATCCTTAGCTGACGGGAAATGGATAATTTGCTTTTTGCCGGCTTCTTTCGCGAGGCCGATCTCCTCATGAAGCAGGTGAAGAAAGGTGGCCGAATCCATGGATGCCATCCCCCCGTTACAGCATAGATTCGAATCTTCCCTATCCTATGTACAGGTCTTCCGGCATGACCGTGTCATCGCCTTTTTTGCAAATAATTAGGTGCGAAGCCGTGTCAGATGCTTAGATGCGACATAGGATGAAGAGAGAGGCGCAGCAGGAGTGTCTCTTTCTCAGGTGGCGGAGCCGGCCGTGATTCGCGTGCTGATTCCCGAGGATACAGTCGCAAGCGAAGGGGGACCTTCGCTTGGTTTTATTTTCAGGCGTTAATCCCGCAGTGGATAGTTGCATTTTTAGGAGAAATAGGTTTTACTTAATGAAGATATTGGATAAGGTAGATAGAAGAACTTGAGAAGAAGGTCGAAGGGATGTGCCTTAGATGAGTAGCGAATACACACTCAAAATCAATGCAGAGCAGGCGCGCGAAATGCCGATGGTGGATTTGGCGTTTGAATTGCTGAAATCGGCGAACACGCCGTTTTATTACCGTGACCTGATGATGGAAATTGCTAAAATTAAAGGGTTGTCCGAGCAGGATGTCATGCAGGTGATCGCCCAATTATATACGGAAATCAATATCGACGGCCGGTTTGCTTGCGTAGGCTCCAATCTGTGGGGACTGAAACGATGGTATCCGGTGGAGAAATCCGAGGATTCGGTCGGCAACGCGAAACGTCCGAGAATCATCAACGACGAAGACGACGATCTCGACGAGGACATCTATGCGGAGGAAGAAGAAGATACATACGCAGAGGAAGACGAGTACGATGCGTTTGGCGCTGATTCCGAAGACGAGGTGGAGGAGGATTCCGAATTCTTCGAGGACGAAGAGATTGAAGAAGAGGATCTGGGCGACGCCGAGATTGAGGAAACGGACGAAGAGCTCGAAGAAGATCTGGATGAAGAAGAGGAAGAATCCGATTTCGACGAAGAGGATGAAGAGGAGAAATAACTTGTCTTGACATCCGCCATTCGTTCAGAGTAAACTATTGCATGGGCTTTAAAAGAAACTTAACAAATCGCTGATGCGTTCGAAAAGTGCCCCCGTCACTACGGGTGTCACTTTTTTTGTTTTATTGGCCGTTTTTGACCGGTGTTCATGAAAATGATGATTTTGCAGAAACTAGAAATCAGGTGCTGTCGCGGTTTTTGCATGTCGGATGCGCTTCTTGCAGCAGCGCGTTTTCGATGAAAGACGGCCTGCCTGCGCTAATATTTTTTTATGCTTACGATGCCAGTTTTCTGGCGAAAACTTTAAGGAGGGCTACATAAATGACAAAATATATTTTCGTTACGGGAGGGGTTGTGTCTTCTCTCGGAAAGGGGATTACTGCAGCTTCCTTAGGGAGACTTCTCAAAAACAGGGGTCTGAAGGTTACGATTCAAAAGTTCGACCCGTACATTAACGTAGACCCGGGAACGATGAGCCCTTACCAGCACGGGGAAGTGTTCGTAACCGACGACGGCGCGGAGACGGATCTGGACTTGGGCCATTATGAGCGTTTTATCGATATTAATTTGTCCAAAAGCTCCAACGTCACCACAGGCAAAGTGTACTCCTCCGTCATTACCAAAGAGCGCAGAGGCGAGTATTTGGGCGGTACGGTGCAGGTGATTCCGCACATTACCAACGAGATCAAGGATCGGGTGCTGCGCGCCGGACGGGAAGCGCAGTCCGATGTGGTCATCACGGAAATCGGCGGTACTGTCGGCGATATCGAGAGTTTGCCGTTCTTGGAAGCGATCCGTCAAATGAAAAACGACATCGGGCGCGAGAATGTCATGTACATTCATGTGACGCTCATTCCTTACATCAAAGCGGCCGGCGAAGTGAAGACGAAGCCGACGCAGCATAGCGTCAAGGAACTGCGCGGATTGGGCATCCAGCCGCATGTGATCGTATGCCGTACGGAGTACTCCCTGACGGAAGACATGAAGCGCAAGCTCGCTTTGTTCTGCGATATCGATCCGGCGGCGGTCATTGAGTGTAAAGATGCGGAGACGCTCTATGAAGTGCCGATGATGCTGCGCGAACAAGGTCTCGACGACTACGTGTGCAAGCATCTCCAATTAAAAACGAACGCTCAGCCGGATATGACCGAGTGGGAAAATCTGGTTCGCCGCGTCAAATCGCTCTCGCAAAAAACGGAAATCGCCATCGTGGGCAAATATGTCGCGCTGCACGACGCTTATCTCAGCATCGTCGAAGCGCTCGGCCATGCGGGTATCGACAACGATGCCGAAGTGAACATCCGCTGGGTGAATGCGGAGGAAGTGTACGACCATAACGTTCACGAGCTGCTGGAAGGCGTTCACGGCATTCTCGTTCCGGGCGGCTTCGGCGACCGGGGTATCGAAGGCAAAGTGTCCGCGATCCGCTATGCGCGCCAGCAGCAAATTCCGTTCTTCGGCATCTGCCTGGGCATGCAGGTTGCCGTTATCGAATACGCCCGCACGGTTGCGGGCCTCGACGGCGCGAACAGCTCGGAGATCAATCCGACTACGGCGTATCCGGTGATCGACCTGCTGCCCGAGCAAAAGGACATTGAAAATCTGGGCGGCACGATGCGCCTCGGCCTATATCCTTGCAAGCTTGTTCCCGGCTCCCTGGCGGCGAAATCCTACAACGACGAGCTGGTCTATGAAAGACACCGCCACCGGTACGAGTTCAATAACGAATACCGCGAGCTGATTGAAAAAGCGGGCCTCCGCATCTCCGGCACGTCGCCGGACGGAAGACTGGTGGAAATGATCGAGGTTCCGGATCATCCGTGGTTCCTTGCGGTTCAGTTCCATCCGGAGTTCACTTCGCGTCCGAACCGTCCGCAGCCGTTGTTCCGCGAGTTCGTAAAAGCCGCTTTGCAGCTTAGCCGCTAAGACATCCCTCCTGCAAAAGTACTTTTTTGTAAAAGTTTGCAATAAACTTTTCGATTAAGGAAGGATATTGAGAACGAGTAGCGAATATGATACAACCATAGTAATGGGGCAATCGTTATTCGTTTTCGGGAGGGAACCGGGCTTATGAAGAAGAAAGTGTTGATTGTTGACGATCAAAACGGAATTCGCGTACTTTTAATGGAAGTGTTCAGCAACGAAGGATACGATACCTATCAGGCATCGAATGGAAAACTGGCTTTGGAAATTGTGAAAAATTCCTCTCCTGACCTTGTACTGCTCGATATGAAAATTCCCGGCATGGACGGACTCGATATTCTCAAGCATTTGAAAGCGATCGATCCGTCCATCAAAGTCATTATGATGACCGCGTACGGCGAACTTGATATGATTAAAGAAGCGACCGATCTTGGAGCGATTATGCATTTTACGAAACCTTTCGATATTGACGAGCTCCGCTTGGCTGTCAACAGACAGCTGAACAATGAATCAAGCAGCGGTTTTGCTGTGGGATCCTAAATATTAGGGTCTTTTTTTATTACAATCGGGAACTTTTGGAAGATAGGCCTCCCAGCTTAGAATTTCCTTAAAAAGCGCCGGGCTTGTTTATCATTTAATCAAATATGTGCTATAATATGTCAGTATGACAAAGAGCGGTATACACACGCATCTACTACCAAAGGTACTAGGAGGAAGAGAATCATGGCATTGGTCTCAATGAATGAATTTTTACCGAAAGCGAAAGCGAACAAATACGCGGTCGGCCAGTTCAACATGAACAACCTTGAATTTGCACAAGCGATCGTGGAAGCTGCAATCGAACTGAAATCCCCGTTTATTTACGGTGTTAGCGAAGGCGCACTGAAATACATGGGTATCGAGTTTACAGTGGCTATCGCCGAAGCAGCAGCTAAGAAATCCGGTCTGCCTATCGCTTTGCACCTGGATCACGGCAGCTCCTTTGAAGTGGCAATGAAATGTATCCGTGCGGGATTCAGCTCCGTTATGTTCGACGGATCGCACTATTCGTTCGAAGAAAATATCCGCTTGACCAAAGAAGTCGTAAAAGCGGCGCGCGCTATGGGCGTATCCGTGGAAGGCGAGCTGGGTACTATCGGCGGCGTCGAGGACGACATCAGCGTAGATCAAGAGCATGCTAACCTGGCTAAACCGGAAGAAGCGATCCGCTTCTATGAAGAAACAGGCGTTGACTGCCTCGCGATTGCCGTAGGTACCGCACACGGCATGTACGCCGGCGAGCCTAACATTCATTTCGACATCATCGAGCAAGTATCCAAAGCGATTCCTGTACCTGTCGTACTGCACGGCGGTTCGGGCGTACCTGACGAAATGATCCGCAAATCGATCGCAGCAGGCGTTGGCAAAATCAATGTGAACACGGAGAACCAAGTTGCTTGTACCGAAGCTATTCGCGAAGTATTGAACAAAGATGCGAAAGTGTACGATCCTCGCAAATATCTCACCCCTGCCCGTAAAGCCATGATCGACGTGGTAAAATCCAAAATTGAACTGTTCGGAAGCAGCAACCAAGCTTAATTCCAACTGTATAGATCTTGTGGGAAATGCTATCGATTATCGATGCGTTTCCCTCTTCTGTTTTTGTTCAAGGGATTAGTGCGTCCAGCCCGCGCACAGCAAGAATGTACCTGATGTAGGGGGAAGAAGAAAACATGTCGGAAAAATTAATGGTGGTCGGAGGCCGGCCGCTGCGGGGAACGGTTCAAATCAGCGGTGCCAAAAACAGCGCCGTGGCTTTGATTCCTGCTGCTATTCTTGCGGAATCGCCAGTAACTTTGGATAATCTGCCTCATCTTAGCGATGTGGCTACATATACAGAAATTTTGACAGATTTGGGAGCTTCCATTGATTGGCACGAAGACAGGATGACCATTAATCCAAGCGTAATGAGATCCATTCCGATGCCGAACGGCAAAGTGAAGAAGCTGAGAGCCTCCTATTATTTGATGGGCGCTTTGCTTGGCAGATTCGGAGAGGCGACCATCGGACTTCCGGGGGGCTGCAATTTCGAACCCCGACCTATCGATTTGCACATTAAAGGCTTCGAAGCGCTCGGAGCGGTCGTCAGCAACGAAAACGGCGCATTGAAAATACGTGCCAAGGAGCTCCGCGGAGCGAAAATTTATCTGGATATGGCCAGCGTAGGCGCCACGATCAATATTATGCTGGCGGCATCGCGCGCCAAAGGTTCCACTTTGATTGAAAACGCGGCCAAAGAGCCTGAAATTATAGATGTGGCAACACTGCTCAATTCCATGGGAGCCAAAATCAAAGGAGCGGGTACGGAGACGATCCGTATCGAAGGCGTTACGGAGATGCATGGCTGCCGTCATTCGATTATTCCGGACCGCATTCAGGCGGGAACATATATGATTGCCGCAGCGGCGACGCGCGGAGACGTTACGGTAGACAATGTCATTCCCAAGCACATGGAAGCTCTGACTGCCAAGCTGCAGGAGATGGGCGTGCATATTTACGAAATGGATGAATCGATTCGTGTCGTAGGCCAGCCTGAATACGAGAGCGTGGATGTAAAAGCGCTGGTATATCCCGGCTTCGCGACGGATCTGCAATCTCCGATGGCCAGCTTGCTCTGTCAGGCGCGCGGCGTGAGCATTTTGACCGATCATGTATACAGCAATCGTTTTAAACATATACCTGAACTCGTGCGCATGGGCGCGAGAATGAAAGTGGAAGGCCGTTCGGCGATCATTGAGGGATCGCAGCTCAGCTCGGCGAAAGTGAAGGCGACCGACCTTCGCGCCGGCGCTTCGCTGGTTATTGCCGGACTAAGCGTCATGAGCGGCGGCATCACTGAAGTATCCGGAGTCGAATTTATCGACAGAGGCTATGAGAACCTGGTTTTCAACCTGTCTTCGCTCGGAGCGGAGGTATGGCGCGAAGCCGAGGAATAAATATCCTTCAGCTAGGCAATGCTAGCTACTACATTTCTGGATATTCATAGAAAATTTAATAGTTTGGTGGTTGAAATTAATGAGTATGCATCTTGCTGAGCTTGAAGCATTGAAGTTAACCGATTTGTATAAGCTGGCAAAAAAACATCAGATTCCCTACTACGGACAGCTTAAGAAAAAAGAACTTATATTTGCGATTTTACGCGCTCAAGCAGCGGAGAGCGGACTGATGTTCATGCAAGGCGTCCTCGAAATTTTGCAGGAAGGCTTCGGCTTCTTACGGCCGATCAACTACCTGCCGAGCTCTGAGGACATTTACATCTCCGCATCCCAGATCCGTAAATTCGATCTGCGTTCCGGCGATGTCGTGTCGGGGAAATGCCGGCCGCCTAAGGAGAACGAGCGTTATTTCGGTCTTCTGCAGGTAGAGGCCGTGAATGGGGAGAAGCCGGAAACGGCATCCGAGCGGCTGCACTTTCCGGCGCTGACCCCGCTTTATCCGCAAACCCGGGTTATACTCGAAACAACCCCTAACAAGCTTTCGACTCGTATTATGGATATGCTAGCTCCTGTCGGACTCGGACAACGCGGCTTGATCGTAGCCCCCCCAAAAGCAGGCAAAACGTTGCTGCTTAAGGAAATCGCCAACAGCATCTCCACCAATTACCCCGATATCGAATTGTTTGTTCTCCTGATCGACGAGCGTCCCGAGGAAGTTACCGATATGCAGCGCTCGGTCAGAGGGGAAGTGGTAGCGTCCACATTCGACGAACTGCCGGAAAACCACATTAAGGTCGCCGAACTGGTGCTTGAGCGCGCTATGCGTCTTGTTGAGCATAAGAAAGACGTAGTTATTTTGCTGGACAGCATCACGCGTTTGGCCAGGGCTTATAATCTTGTGGTGCCTCCTACGGGCAGAACGCTCTCCGGCGGTATCGATCCCGGCGCATTCCACCGGCCCAAGCGCTTTTTCGGGGCTGCCCGGAACATCGAGGAAGGCGGCAGTTTGACGATTCTCGCTACGGCGCTTGTGGAGACGGGCTCGCGGATGGACGACGTCATCTATGAAGAATTCAAAGGGACGGGGAATCTGGAGCTCCATCTGGACCGCAAAATGGCGGAACGCCGCATTTTCCCGGCCATCGATATCCGCCGCTCGGGTACGCGCCGCGAAGAAGCGCTGCTCGGCAAGGAAGAGCTGGAAAAAATTTGGGCGCTGCGCAAAGGCATGAACGACTCGCACGAATATACGGAAGCTTTTATCAAAAAGCTGGCCGATACCAAGACAAATCAGGAGTTTTTGGATTCGCTCGCCTCCCCGTCGTCGTCCTCAGGATCAAGTACGGGCGGGAACAACAAGGGGAAAGTCAAAAACTCGGCTTCATAACGAGAGTGGCATGCGTATGAAGCGGCTTTTCTAAAGAAATCTTAAGGAGTACCCTTATGAATTTGGTTTATGCAGACGCTCAGGGCAACGTATTCGATCATCCCGACTTTCTTGCGCTCGGACGCAATGCAGAAATGATAACGGAAATTTTGGACGAAGAGCTGATTCCTCTTCCTGAAGGCGCTACGCTCGTTAGTCTCCCTTTTACACGTCCCGTCGGCATCGATGCGGACACCGGTGACATGAAGCTGGTCGAGGGCGACTACCATGCCGTAGGGGCGCTGCTCCCGCAAGGATTCACAAGACTGCTGCTGCCCGGCTACATCAAGTCGGATAAAACAAAGGCGCTGCCCTTGTTCGGATATACGGCAGTCGTATGGAAAGAAGACGGATTCTACGTAGCGGCCCGCCAAAGCGACAACCCGTACTTCTGGAATCCGGTCCATTGCGACCCCGAGGAGCTTGAGGTGCAGGTGAACCGGCTTGTTGCCAAGTATCCCGAGAACCGCTTGTATCAGCACCTCTCCAATTGCGCGTTAGGCTACGAATGCTTGACCGCATCCAACACATTCCTGCAGCGCTGGGAGGGAGCCGTTCCCGTCTCTTACTCCTGCAACGCGGGCTGCTTCGGCTGTATTTCCGAGCAGCCGGATGACAGCGGCTTTCCAGCCCCGCAGACCCGGATGAACTTCAAGCCGAATGTGGAAGAGATCGTGCAGATTATGCTTGAGCATTTGCGCACGCCGGAGAG
This sequence comes from Paenibacillus sp. sgz302164, assembly GCF_056120505.1. Taxonomy (NCBI): domain Bacteria; kingdom Bacillati; phylum Bacillota; class Bacilli; order Caryophanales; family Paenibacillaceae; genus Paenibacillus; species Paenibacillus sp. sgz302164. The sequence continues at coordinate 23,238 of NZ_JBVYOL010000049.1, forward strand.
CATTATCAGCTTCGGCCAAGGATGCGAAGGGGAGCCGAGCACGCAGGCCGCCCTGATCATCGAAGCGATCAAACAGGTGCGTCAGCAGACACAGATGGGTTACATCAACATCAACACGAACGCCGGTCTCACGGATCATATCCGCGGCATTGTGGACGCGGGGCTTAACCTGATGCGGGTCAGCACCATCAGCGCGCTGGACGATCATTATAACGCATACTACAAGCCGCGTGCCTATACGCTTAAGAACGTCGAGAAGTCGCTCCGCTATGCGAGCGATAAAGGGGTTATTACCTCGATTAACTATCTCGTGTTTCCGGGCGTGACGGACCGCGAGGAAGAGATCGAAGCGATGATCGACTTTGCGCGGCGGACAGGCTTAAAGCTGATCCAACTGCGCAATTTGAATATCGATCCCGAGAGCTACTTGAGCATCATTCCCAAAGCGCAGGGAGAACTCCTCGGCATGAAGCAGATGATCGAAATTTTTCAGGAAGAACTGCCTGATGTCGTGATCGGTTCCTATACCCATACGCCCGAGTTTTACAGCAGCGGAAAAGCCGCATCGGGCAAGCTTTGAGTGAACGCGATTTTCTGTTGCATCACATCTTTTCTATATGATATAATGACCATCGTGTGACTAGATAACTCTGTTTCAGCAAATGATTCAGGGCGGAAAGAGGTGAACAAGCATGAAAGAGGCGATCCATCCTACTTATCATGTAACCACAGTGACTTGCGCATGTGGTAATGTATTTGAGACAGGCTCCATCAAGCAAAATCTCCGCGTAGAGATCTGCTCGAACTGCCATCCGTTCTTCACCGGTAAACAAAAGTTTATCGATGCAGGCGGTCGTGTCGACAAATTCAAAAAGAAATACGGCATCTAATTGGCATCAATTTCAGTGCTGCCAATCGGCATAAGACAACCTCCCTTGGTCATCCTAAGCTTAGGCTTAGAGGTGAAAAGGGAGGTGTTTTTATGTCTGGAAAACGAGGCGGCTTGCAGCCTGGCGGATTCGGCTACGCTTTGCAAAGACCGGCTGCGTTCAAACGCATCCTGGGGCTTGCCGCGGCGCTTTTGCTGGCAGCGGGCATTACAGGCTGCAATGCGGGCAACAATACCGCAGGCGGCAAATACAAAGCGCAAGCTTACCCGCAGGACGGCTACATGGGATTAACGAGCGTCAATCCGAATAATCCGCTGCACCCAACATATCACCATTACAGGGACGATGCCGATCTGATGAAAGCGGTTCTTGCCCAGCTCAAGGGAATCGATAAAACCAGCATTACGTTCAACGGCCCGACAGCCAAAGTGAAAATCAAACCGAAAAAAGAGCTGACGGAAGCTCAGGCGGAAGAGCTCAGATCACAGGCCCAGATGGCTCTGGATACGAATATGCCGCGATATGATGTGCGGGTTACAGTCGAAAGATAGTTTGGTAGGTTTTGCTCTTAGTTGCTATTTGCTTATCAATCGGCTATACTTATTTTTGCCGTGCTAGACGGGGAGGTAGCGGTGCCCTGTAGCTCGCAATCCGCTGTAGCGGGGTTGAATTCCTGTTAGAGGTACTGTGATGTGAGGTCTGGCTGTTGCACGTAGTGTTGAGAGTCGGGTCCTTCGCAATGAATGCTCGTGAACCCGGTCAGGTCCGGAAGGAAGCAGCCGTAAGCGTGATGTTTCATGTGCCGAAGGGTTGCCTAACTTGAGCTGTCGACAAGAGTACGCTCGTATCCCTTTATCAATAACAGGTGCACGGTTTATAATTGCAAATTATGCTAACGAAACGTCTGGCTGCTGCCGGGCGTTTTTTTCATGCAAAGGAAGGAAATTCCTTTAATGAAAGAGAATGAATATACTATTAAACAATTTTGAAAACGCTTTCTGATTGGGGGTGCTGTGTATGTCAAATTCCGGTTCTGAGCATTATCAAGTATCCGTGGAAGAAGTGCGTAAATTGCTGGATCAATGCTTGCAGGTCAGCGCGCTTATTGTTGATGAATCGGATCAAATCGTGGAAGCAAACGACTACGTACTGAAGCGCTCGGGATACTCGGCTGCGGAAATAACGAATATCGCGTTCTCCCAATTATTCAAAATGAAGCTCGGCTTGCAGGAGTCGTATAATGTTTACAATCAATCGGCGGGACGGACGGCGGAATGGCCTTACGGATTTATGATCGGAAAAAACGGCGAAATGACCCATTATCATTTTTCCATGACGAAATTGATGCGCGGCGGCAAACAAGCCTATCTGATCATTATGAAAAATCAGGCCGCATACTCGCAATTAAGTTTGCTGCAGCGATTTTCGGACGCCTTTTTGCAGGACGTCAATTTAGGGGTTCTTTTGATCGGAATGGACTTTACGCTTGTCGATATTAGCGATATGGCCTGCAAAATTCTCGGGATGGACCGTGAGCGGATTTTGAACAGGCCCTTGGAGGAAGTGTTTGCAACGGTGCCGCCTGAGCATCAGTTGGTGCAGAGAACCATTTTGAACGGAATGGTAGTGCGCAACTATGCGGTTTCCTGGACGAACAATCATGAGCGGTACGAGCTGCTGCTGGATTCCAATGTTCTTAGGGACAGCCATGGCCGAATGGTCGGCGCCTATCTGATTTTCAAAGACGTGACCAATCTTCGCTCTCTGGAGGAAATGGTCCAGCGCAGCGACAGGCTCGCGATGATCGGGCAAATTGCCGCGGGCACGGCCCATGAGATTCGCAACCCGCTGACTTCGATCAAAGGGTTTTTGCAGGTTCTCAAGCGGACGTTCGAAACGCAAGGGATGAGCAAGGAGCAAAACTACACGGAAGTCATGCTGGCCGAAATCAACCGGATTAACGAACTGGTCAATGAGTTCCTGCTGCTCGGCAAGCCCAAAAATGTGACATACGAACGCATAGACGCCTCTGAGGTTTTGCGGGAAATTTTGCCGATCATTAATAACGAAGCGGTGCTGCACAATGTAAATCTGCAATACGAAGCTGCCAGCCGCTTGCCTGAAATTGTGGCCGACCGGGAGATGCTCAAACAAGTATTTTTGAATATTTGCAAAAACGGCATAGAAGCGATGTCCGACGGGGGGATTTTGACCGTAACGGAGAAAACGGACCTGGCGGAGCGCAACGTGTGCATCGATATCCATGACACGGGAGCGGGGATACCGGCATTCGTGATCGATAAAATTTTCGATCCCTTTTTTACGACCAAGGATGACGGGACAGGACTGGGGCTGTCCGTCTGCCAAAGGATCATCCATGACATGGGAGGCAGTATCCGCGTATCGTCCAAAGGCTACGGAACGACGTTTACGATCAGCATCCCGTACCCTTAAGCAATTATTTCACCCCCGGAACGGTTTATAGTATAATGAATTCAATAATTCGAAAGAGGGATTGTTGGAGAGGGACATTATGGCACATATCGCTCTATATCGGACTTGGAGATCGCAGACGTTCGGCGAAGTCGTCGGACAAAGGCACATTACCCGGACGCTGCAAAACTCGCTAAGAGAAAACCGCCTTACGCATGCGTACTTGTTCAACGGTCCCCGCGGAACGGGAAAGACAAGCACGGCCAAAATATTGGCCAAAGCGGTTAACTGCCTGAACGGTCCCGCGGAAGAGCCGTGCAACGAATGCTCGGCTTGCTTGCGGATTACCGAAGGCGCTGTGATGGACGTCGTGGAAATCGACGCCGCTTCCAACCGGGGAGTCGAAGAAATCCGGGACATCCGCGACAAAGTGAAATATGCGCCTACGGAAGTAAGGCAAAAAGTGTATATCATCGACGAAGTGCACATGCTGACGACCGAGGCTTTTAACGCGCTGCTCAAAACACTGGAAGAGCCGCCGGCCCACGTCATGTTTATATTGGCGACGACGGAGCCCCATAAAATACCGGCCACGATTATATCCCGCTGCCAGCGCTTTGATTTCCGCAGGGTTTCGCTGGAGGAACAAGTGCAGCGGCTGCGCTTCGTTTGCGATCAGGAAGGCATCATGATCAGCGAAGAGGCGCTTCACTACATCGCCCGGCTGTCGGATGGCGGGATGAGGGACGCGCTCAGTCTGCTGGATCAAGCGGCATCGTTTGCAACCGGAGAAGTGCAGCTTACCGATATTTTATCCATTACCGGCGGCGTGGCCGCGGATCAGTTCGAAAAGCTCGTTCTGGCGATTAAAGACAGAGATTTGGGCGCAGCTTTGGAGTTGGTGGATACGTTCATGCAGGAGGGCAAAAGCGCGGACAAATGCATCGAGAACCTGATCGATTACTTCCGCGATCTGCTGATGGTGCGCATGGTTCCGAACTCGCCGGTCATTACAGAGCGGGTTTTCGATATGAACAAGCAGCGCGAGGTCGCAGACCACTTTACCCCAAATGAAATGATGGCTATTATAGAAATATTAAATCATTATCAGAGTGAAATGAAATATTCCGTACAGCCGCAGACGCTGCTTGAAATCGCGATTATGAAAGCCGGCGACATCCATGCCGGAGCTGGTTCGTCTCATGCTTCCATGTCGGCTGCTCCTGCAGCGGTTTCTTCCGGGCAAGGGGATCTGATCGCTCATCTGACAAAAAAGCTGCAGCAGCTTGAAGAACAGGTTGCCGGACTGGTAAAATCAGGTTTGACAGCCGCTCCGCAAGATCAGCCGTTGAAGCAGGCTGCGCCCCAAAGGGGGCCGCTTGCCGCAGTGCCCGTCAAGAAATCGGGCCTGAAGCTGGACGGTTATCTCAAAGCGGCCGAAAGCCAGGAGATGAAGACGGCTCTTATGAAGTGGAGCCAGATTCTTGGCACCGTCAAGGAGAAAAAAATTACGGTTCACGCCTGGTTCGTGAACGGTGATGTGGTTTCCGTGTTGGATGATGCGGTACTTGTCGCTTTCAAGAACGAGATGCACCGCAATACGACCGAGAAGCCCGAGAACAAACAGTTGATCGAACAGGTGCTGACTTCCGTACTTGGCAAACCGTACCGCCTTTTGACCATTATGCGCAAGGAGTGGGACGAAGCTTCAAGCGAAGCGGCCGCCGCTCCGCAGGAGATTATGCAGATGGAGCAGGAGGAAGAAGCGGGCGGCAAGCCGAAGGAAGAATGGATTTCCGAAGCCATCCAACTTTTCGGCGAAGACTTGGTAACTATTAAAGAAGACTAAATATTTTAAAACCAGAAGGAGCTAAATGCGATGAATAACATGAATCAAATGATGAAACAAGTAAAAAAAATGCAAGAGCAAATGCTGAAAGCTCAGGAAGAGCTTGGCAACAAAACGATTGAAGGAACGGCTGGCGGCGGTGTTGTGACTGTCGTAGTGAATGGGCACAAGAAAGTACAAAGCATCACGATCAAGCCTGAAGCCGTAGACCCGGATGATGTGGAAATGCTGCAGGATCTCGTGCTGACTGCAGTCAATGATGCCATGACCAAGGCAGAAGAACTTGCGAACAAAGATATGGGCAAATTGACAGGCGGCATGAACATTCCGGGATTATTCTAAGACAGCCAAGACCAAGCGAATCTGATTGATGAAGGAGATCTTCCGTGCATTACCCCGAACCGATAGCCAAACTAATCGATGCTTTCTCGCGCTTGCCTGGGGTAGGTCCCAAAACCGCCGGCAGACTGGCCTTCCACGTACTTCGCATGAAAGAAGACGACGTGCTCGATTTTGCCAAAGCGCTCGTTAACGTGAAGCGAAACCTCCATTATTGTTCGGTATGCTGCAACATAACGGACGTTGATCCGTGCCGCATATGCCAGGACAAAAGCAGGGACGGTTCCGTCATCTGCGTCGTACAGGAGCCGAAGGATTTGGTGGCTATGGAGAGGACCAAAGAATTCGAAGGCTACTACCATGTGCTTCACGGTGCGATCTCGCCGATGGAGGGCATCGGCCCCGATCAAATCCACATAGCCGAGCTGCTTAAACGCCTTAGCGATGAAAAGGTTCAGGAGCTTATACTCGCGACCAATCCGAATATCGAGGGAGAAGCCACTGCGATGTATTTATCGAGACTGGTCAAATCTTTCGGTCTTCGCGTTACCCGGATCGCACACGGTTTGCCGGTCGGAGGAGACCTGGAATATGCGGACGAAGTGACGCTGACCAAGGCGCTTGAAGGCAGAAGAGAAATTTAATAATTCAGATCGGACGAAGAGAGCTGCGCGGCTCTCTTTTTTTGCGTGGAAAACTGAACGCCGGTTCTAAGCCCGTCGCCGTCGCCGTATGAATAAAGTAACTCTTTGTCATGATGGAATGGGGGACGAGCGGTGAAACCGGCATTGCAATGGTTGGACTGGAAAAGAAATACGGCGGCCAAACTCGATCTGGATGCAAAAAGAAGGGACAGGCAGGAGCTGATCCATGAGATCCGCAAGGCCCATAAAAGCTGGCTGGCGGCTCAGGCGCATTTTGAATTCGCGTTGGACAAGGACCATGTCGATTATGCGATTTATGCGCTGGAGGCGGCGGAAAAAAGGTATGAGATGCTGCTCAAGCAAGCCAAACAGCAGCAAATAAGCATGGTCGACAACGGCCGCGTGATGGAGGAATAAAATATGGCGCTCAAATACGCAATGTGGGGTTTGTTCGCGGGTTCATCTTTACTGCTCGCAATCATGCTGCTGCGCAACCGGCGGGCCGGCAGGTGGCTTGCGGGCCTGGGGTTAAATGTGGCTTTGGCCGCGCTTATTTTGTACGTCTTGAATCTGCTTAGCGGATACACGCATCTGGAACTGCCTATTAACACGGTGACTCTGGCCGCCGTAACGCTGCTTGGCATACCCGGCGTGCTGCTTTTGGCGGGCTTGAAACTAACGCTCATGTAATGGGAGAAAAAAACATTTATTTTAGTGTTGACTCGGCATGTCCGTCTGTGGTATCTTATAAAAGTCGCCGCTGAAACGGCGGTGAAATAAGCAAGATGATTGCTCTTTGAAAACTGAACAACGAGTGAAGAAGCAAGGTTGAGCAATCAACCAAAACAAGAGATTGCAAAATCTCGTCAGCTTTGAAATTGAGCTATTCAGCT
>NZ_JBVYOL010000050.1:0-27619 GCF_056120505.1 Paenibacillus sp. sgz302164
TACACATGATAAGCTGACATCGGGAACGGCGCATACGTACCGGTTAAGGGCGAAAAACCAAACAGGCGTAACGGCATGGAGCAACGCGATTGTGAAGAGCACAACCAGCCCGACGTACACAGTCAACGTAACGGAAGGGCAAAGCTTCGATTTGTCGCTGCTTGCTTTCAACGTTCAGGATTTCAGTGAATTGACGTATGTGGTCACGTATGATCCGAATCAACTGGAAGTCGTCGATTTGTACAATTTCACGCCGCAGCGGGATGTCATGCAGTCAGGGAAGATTCCGGGCTCCAACCTGACGGTTGCTTATACACCTGGACAAATCACATTCAAGAACAGTCAAAATGTGGTGCCCGGGACTTCATGGTCCGGGGAAATCACGGNGATTCCGGGCTCCAACCTGACGGTTGCTTATACACCTGGACAAATCACATTCAAGAACAGTCAAAATGTGGTGCCCGGGACTTCATGGTCCGGGGAAATCACGGCGATCGTCCTGAAGGCCAAAGTGAACGGAGAAGCCAAAATCGACGTTGTTGCCAAATAATATAGCGAGGGTGATGACGTGAAACGCTTTTTCAACAAATATTATAAATGGATAGCCGGCATTATAGGCGTATCTTTAATTGCCCAGATGTTTATTGTGTTCGTGAACGATAAGGCGGTCAAGCCGACAAGCACGGAATCTATTGTGGAACGCAGCGATGACAGCAAAATCGCAGCGGATATTTCCAACATGACAGGTGTGAAAGTGGAAGAGATTTTAAAGCTTAAACAGGCCAATATGTCTTGGAATGAGGTCTTGGATAAATTAAAAAATGTTAGCAAGAGCGGCGAGCAGAATGAAAAAAGCAAGAGAAACAGTCTTCTGGCAGAGGCAGGGATTGAAGAGATTATTCAAAAACTGCAGGATCAGGGATTTAAGCAAGAGGAGATTTTGACGGCAAAAATGCTCGCCGAGAGGCTGCAATTTCAACTGAAGGAGATTGCGGACGATGCCGGGCACAAGCCTCAAACTCCGCTCCCCGAGCTTGGTGCGGATAAGAAAAAGGACGAGAAGACGGAGGCGCTTCAAAAGATCGCCGAGCAGTTCGATACCAAATCGGCTATCTATTTTATGCTCGTGCTGCGGAAAGATTTCGGCAGTCCGGAGGAAGTGCTGGACGAGTACCTGCTCTCCTTGCAGCTCGGGCTGAATTTGGAAGATTACATCCGCGACAAAGAAAAATATTTGCAGGATAAAGACGAAAAGAGCATACAAATATCCCGCAATAACATCATCACCATGTCGGTGATTGAGCTTACGGTTCTGGAAAACATACAGAAAAACAATTCGGTCGCCAAAGACGAGCCGATAACGGCCGGGAAAGAGGGCGTGTCGGCAAAAGATTCCCAAGGAAAGTCTTTGCTGCCGGACGTCTCGCCTCCGCAGATCAAGAACCTCAAGCCGGGCAATCCGGCCGAGGATGTCATGAAAGAGATTCGCGCTTTGAATCCAAATTAGCCGCAAAGGGGTACATGAAATGAAGATAAAAACGATGTCGAAGGTCTTGGTAATCGTACTGGCTTTAAGTGCGTTACTCCAGACCGGGTATACGCTTTTGTCCATCGTGCAGGCGCAAACCGCTGCTTCTGCGGGGGGAACCGAAGCTGCTGTAAGTGTAGACATTCCGCAGGACGTATTGGACAAGCTGAAATCATCCGATCCGAGCAGGTACGACACTAATCTGACGAATTATAGGAAACTCCTTGTTGCTCTGGATATCCACGGCAAATTTAAGCGGGAAATCGAGCGGCTCATCCTGGAAGGGCACCGCTTGCCTGATCTTTTGATTGCCTATGAATTCCTCAATCAAAATTATGGCAAAATGCAAGATTTGGAGACTATAGTCAAGTCCCGGGAAGCGGGCAAGACCTGGGAGGCTGTATTCACCGGCTATAACAAGGGTCATGCGGCTTTCGTTCCCCGATCGTTCGATTCGGGTTATTTGGAAAGTTTGATGAAAACTCCGGGATTTGCTCCCGATGATATTATGATTGCCGACCGACTCGCTTTCGTTTCAGGGAAGCCGGTAAAAGACCTCATTGCAGGCAAGCTGGAATCGCAAAATAGCTGGAAGGAAATTGCGGCAGACCTGGACATCCTGCATAGCGCATCAGGTCTTCCCAGGGTGCAAATAACCGCCCAGCAGTTGAAGCAATATACGGTTCCGGGAACATTTGCGGAAGCAAAAGTGACTGCGGCGTTTGTACTGGCGCAAAAGATCGGCAAGAGTCCTGAAACGGTAATTGGCAAGATGCAGGCAGGCATGACGGACGAAGCTATTATGGCGGAAAGCTATACCGAAACCTACGATAAATTCTGATAAGGCTGACTGGAGGTGCCAGGTTGAAACGTTGGAGCAAGACTTTATTCTTATCTATCCTGTTTTTCATTGTTCCGGCTCAGTTGATTTACGCGGAGACACTGGAAGATCAAATCAATAACCTGGTCGGGCCCAAGCAGCAGTATAACACGATGCTTTCCCCGGTTTATTTGAAAAATAACGCCAGCGAGGAGCAAATCAGCCCGCAAAGCGGCGAGCTGACGCTGACTCAAACGGATTACGTATTGCCTGGCAGAAACGGCCTGGATCTGGAAATAAAACGCATTTACAAGAGCGGAATTTCCAATGTTCAGGAGATGAATGTGAAGTACGTGAACGGCGCATGGGTGGATGTCGTTGAGTCCGGCGCTGCCACGTCTTCCTTTTACGAGGACCGGTACAATCTTGGCATCGGGATGAGATTCTCATTTCCGAATATGGAGGTTAAAACCAACTCCGACGGCACAACGTACAACTATTTACATACGGAGAGCGGGGACGTGTACCGCTTAAAAGGAACTACAACGAATGGCGTTCTCACCTATTTGCCCGAAGGGCAGACCGTCAAAGATGTTGTCGTGAAAGAAACGGCCGAATTCAAGAACGGGCAGGCCGACGGCACTTCCAAGTTTGTCATGACCGGGAAAGACGGGAAGAAGACTTATTTTGCCGAGGACGGAAGAATTGTGGGCATTGTCGACCGTTACGGGAACTCGATTGTTTTTGAGTACAGTACGCTTTCGTATACAGTTGACGGCACAGCGATAACGAAGAAGCTGATGTCCAAGATAACGGATACAGTGGGCAGGGTAACGACTATTGAGTATAAAGAGGATCATGCGTTTACTGTAGGGCCTATCGCGAATTCGTCATACAGTGCCGAAGAGAGCTATAAAACCTCGCAAAATCCGAATACGAGCGATTCGGGGGATTTGCAAGGGAAGTTTCAAGTCATTGTTCATTTGCCTGGTGAGAAAAGTATCACCTACGATAAGTCCGCCGTCCTGGTCAGCTCGACCAAACAGGTTATCCGCACGCGGCTGCAGCGGGTCTTCGATGTGGACGGCCTTCCCAAGTATCATCTCTGGTACGAACAGCCCGATCTCGGCTTCACTTATATGAACGGGACCAAGTACGCCGTATACAACCGTTATGAAAATCTGGTTCAGGTTGATTACAGCAAGACGAATCATATGAAGCGGTATGTATATAATTCATACACGAAGAGCTTGAACAGAGGCAGTATGCAGTATCGTAAAATTTTTGAAAAGCAGGAGCTGGTCAAAAAGAGCTACGACCCGTCCAAAACGAAATTCGAGGACCGCTTCATTGTCGATATCAAAGATAAGGCGAGCTATACGTACACCCATGAAGCGGACGGGTTCGGAACGGACGGATATAAGGAGTCCGACGATACTTATTTAAGGGATACCTATCGGTATGAAACGGAGATTGCGGATTTAATCGGAAATACGGTCAAATATACATACGACGGCCTGCATCAGTTAATCGTCACGAACAAACAGGGAAAAGAACACAAAGAGGTCATCCTGAGTGAGCGGGACGAACTGAAGCTGGTGAAAAAGCAGGAAAGCCAGCTCTATCAAGTGGTGAACGGGCAAGCGACCGGCGAGCCTGTCAAAAAAATCGAGAATTTCCGGTACGATGAATACGGAAATTTGACCAACTACACCGGCCCGGATGCGGAACGTGACGACAAAGGGTACCCCGTCAACGCGGAGCGCACCGTCGTGTACGCTTATGCTTACGACAAGTTTCATGTGCTGGCCTCGAAGACATGGAAGAAAGACAAGGAAACGACCAGCCAAAATTTATATACGATCGACGATAAAGGAAATGTCACGAAAGAAAGCAAAATCGATACCGATAACAATGACAACTGGATTGTGACCGATTATCAATATGATAACTACGGCAACATGACGAGGAAGGCGGTGCAATCGGGAGGGCAAGCCTTCGTCACTCAGTACGAGTACGGAACTGACGCGAATGGCGTTGACGTCAAGGGAGCTTATTTGACCAAGGAATACCAGTCGCTGGATGGGCAAGAAATCGCCAAGAAGTATGCGTATGACCTCAACACGGGCAAGCAAGCGGCAGAGGTTGATCCTAAAGGCAATAAAACCGTCTATGAATACGATGCGTTAAGCAGGGTAGTGAAGAAGTTTCAACCGGATAACAGCATCAAAGTGTACAATTATGAAGAAAATCCATATGCGAACCTGAAAATCCGCTACACGGACCCGGAGCAGACGAACTTTTTATACGAATACGACATTATGGGTTCTCTGGTCCAGGCCAGTGTTTCGGATAACGGGAAATGGGTTGCTCTGCAGACGTTCGACTACGATGCCAAAGGCAATAAAAAGAAAGAAACCGATACTAACGGGCACAGTATCCGTTATGATTATGACAGCCAATACAGGCTTGTTCAGAAGTCGTACTACGAAAACGATACCGTTAACAAAGGTTCGGTGTTAATCGGGTATCAGATCGGTTACAGCAAAGATACGCCGCTTCTCGTTACGATTACGGACGAAGAAGGGTATGCGAAAAAATATTACTACGACATTGCCGACAGACTTGCCAAGACGGAAGTCACTCCGGATCATGTCCACTGGTATGCAACGGCCTATTCTTATAATTATGTAGGCAATAAAGTAAGCGAAACGGATGCAAGAAACAGCGCGACCCGCTACGAATTCGACAATTTCGGCAGATTAAAAGGGAAGCAGGACGCTTTGGGCGGCAGGACGGAATATGTCTATAACGCGCTGAATCAAGTTGCGCTGCTCAAGGAACCCGGCGGCAAAATGACCGAATATGCATTCGATGCGCTGGGCCGCATAAGCATGAAGAAAATATACAGCAAAGGCTCGTCGGACTATACCTATAGCGCTTACGCGTATGATGCTGCGAACAACGTCGCGAGTGTCAAGCAGGGCAGCGTCGAGGCTGGTACGGACAACGTCTCGTCCGACATCAGTTATTCCTATGATGCGATGAATCGTATAACCGACGAGTACACCAAGATAGACGCCGCGAGGACGGGGCATACGAAAAACAGCTATAACAAGAACGGCAGCAAGACGAGCTCGATTCAATATGCCGATCAGGATGAGACGAAATACCGAATGTATTCCTATGTCTATGATTTTGCGGGGCGGGTGAAGGAGGACAAAGGAAGCTACAAGGAATCCGACCAGGAATACGGGGCTTATCAGAACCTGTATCAAAGGGATTACGCAGGCAACCTTCTGACGCAGCAAGCCTATAATGGCAGCGGTTATGATAAGACCGTCTATACGTACGATTACCGCAACCACGTCAAAGAAAAGCTGGAACCGTACGGCGGCAATCCTGAAGGCAAGCGTACGCGCTATCAATACGACAAGGCGGGCAACGCCGTCTCCCAGACGTTGACGATTCAAGGAATCGACGCAACGGTAACTTTGGTTATCGACGGCTTGGGCAAGACAGTGAAGAAGATCGATCCGCTCGGCAATGCTTCAAGATTTGTATATGATGCCGCAGGCAACAAGATCAAGGAAATCGATGCCAGATATATGGCGCTTTCCGAGGATCAGGCGCCGGGCATCGAATACGAGTATGATGCGCTGAATAGACCTGTGCGGGCATCCGTTTTTGACGGCAAAGCAAGAGAAGTGATTTCTTATAAAGCATACGACGGGCGCGGCAATATCGTCAAAGAGTCGGATGGCGAAGGATATAACGCAGCGAATCCGGACAAATCGGCAGGCATTACATTCGAATATGATGCCAACGACAGAAGGGCTGCCATCGTTTCGGCGGAGCTCGCCTTCCAGAATGAGAAGAACGGAACGCGCTATGTGTCCAAAAGCTTCAAGTATGACGGCTCAGGCCATGTGACTTCCGAAACCGACGCTCGGGGAAATACGACAAGATATGTGTATTATTTGAACGGTTTGCCTAAAGAGAAAACATTAGCCGACGGCAACAAGGAAGCTTACGATTACGATTTGACCGGCAAGGCTATGCAGATCAAGACGGACAGCCAGGGTCGGATTACGAAAATATTCAATACTGTCTTTGATAAGCCTTACCGCGTCGAATATCCGGACGGAACAACGGAGCGATTCAAGTATTCCGCCAGAGGCGAGCTGTCCGAGCGGTACGATCAGGCGGGGAATGCTCAGTTGCTGAGCTATGATGCTTCCGGCAATCCGATTGAAAAGAAAGAGTTCATCAAGCAGGAAGGCGCCTCCGGCTCCTATAAGCTGACGGAGCTTCAATATGATGAGGCGAATCGTCTGATTGGCAGCGAGACATTCCTCTATCGGGACGGAACGAACGCGGGCAAAATATCGTCAGGCAATAAAGAGAGCCGCGCATACGACAAAGCGGGCAGGCTCACTAAAATTTCCGGACCCAACGGCAGGGAGACGACTTACGACTACGACCGGGCCGGGAACAGGACCTTGCAGCTGCAAAAAGCAGCGGACGGCGATGACAACGTCAGAAGGTATGCATACGACGTGAGGTCCCAATTGATCGGGGAGTCCTTGCTTGTAAAGACCTCCGACCTTAGTCTCGACTACTTGTCCGGCGCTAAATACGACAATGATTATACGGATCGGGTTCTTTCAACCACTGCCTACAGTTATTACAAAAACGGCAGTTTGAAGAGCCAGACGGACGCGCAAGGACGTTCTACGCAATTTGAGTACGATTTTGACAAAAGACCGGTGAAAAAGATCGACTCCTTGCAAGGAACGGCTCTGTATCGTTACGACGCGAACGGCAATCTGCTGGAAGAACAGAATGTGAAGGGCGTCTCCATCGTGTATGAGTACGACGCGCTGAACCGGGTGATCCGCAAAAAGACGCCGGCTGCGGACGGCTCCCTGGCGACAACGAGATACGTCTATGATGCTGTCGGCAACTTGATCAAGCAAGTGATGCCGAATCAATATGATCCGGCATACGATAACCCTGCTTCAGTCACAAGCTTGGCGGGTACGGCCTATGCATTCGATGCGATGAATCGCCGGACAGCTGTCTTCTCGCCTGATGGCAGCGGCATAGAATATATCGAGTACGATGCTCGCGGGCAAATCCGCAAAGTCGCGGACGGATTGAGATATACAGGGGATATGCAGACGTCTGCGGGAACCGTTTTTGCTTACGACGGGCTGGGACGCGTGGTTCGCAAGACAGATGCTTTGCAAAATAGTACGGATTACGATTATGACGTGCTTGGCAATTTGATTCGAACCGTGGATGCGCTGGGCCGTGAGACTAGCTATGCCTACAACGCCGACAGCACGCTGCGCCAGGCAACATTTGCCGACGGGGGAACGACCGCCTATGCGTATGACGGGCTGGGCCGCAAAATCGCCGAAACGAATCAGTTAGGCAATACGGTCACATACACATACAATGCTTTCGGCAAAGAAAAGACGGTGAAAGACCCGTACGGCGATTACACGGAAAACAAGTACGATCTGGTCGGCAACCTCGTTTCTTTCAAAGATAAGCGGGGCAGCGTGACGCTTCTCCGATACGACGCAGCGAACAGGCTGACTGTCAAAAGAACGCCGGTCGACCGGGACGGAAGCGGCAGCACCATGTATGCCGTAGAGACGTATGCGTATGACGCCGTGGGAAATCTGCTGAAGAAAACCGTGACAGGTTCGAAGGATGCGGCGTTCCTGCGGGAAACGACCTATACGTACTACGATAATAATTTGCTCAAAACCGTTTCCGACAACAGCGGCGCTTATACGCAAAGCGATTATGACAAGAACGGCAATCTCGTCAAGACGCAGAAGCTGCGGGAAACGTCGGTTTACGATGTGGAGAAGTTCGAGTATGACAATTCGAACCGGTTGGTGAAACGGATCAAGCTAGTGGATGAAGCGGATTTGGATGCGGCAAGCTTGAGTGACGCCGCGGCGCTGCGGGATGCCGAATATGCGGGCAAAATCCGTATCATAACCGGTTACGAGTACGATCTTCTCGGCAACCGTACGAAGCAAATCGATCCGCGGGCGTACCGGTATGCGGGGGAAGAGCGGGAGCCGTATATCATCGCCTACACATACGATGCGCTGAACCGCGTGGATAAAGTGATCCGCAAGGTGAACGGAGCCGACGTTTACAAGCAATACACCTACGACAAAGTCGGCAATCGCGTGGCGGAGCGGAATGAGAGAGGTTTTGTCACACAGTACGCTTTTGACGCCTTAAACCGTATAGGGCAGGTTACAGACCCTGAGCAGCATACGTTCACATACAAATACGATTTGGCCGGCAACAAGCTTGTGGAGACGAATGCCCGGAACAACAGCATGACGTACGGATATGACAAGCTGAACCGTCTTGTTACGGTGACTGACCCTTACGGCATTGTCATCTCCCGCAACATGTACGACGCCAACAACAATGTAATCAAAAAGATCGATGCGAAAGGGTATCTTTCGGGCAGCACAGATGAAGAGCGGTACGGCTGGCTGTACACGTATGATTTGGCCGGACGCGTCATCCGCACGGTGGACCCGGAGATCGCCGCACAGAACAAGCCGGAGAGGTTCACCGCTCTGTACCAATACAATCCGGCGGGCGAGAAAGTCAAGGAGACGGACGCATTAGGCCATGCCAAATCGTACGATTACGATCCTGCCGGACGTCTCATCCGGGTCACCGACCCGTTAGACGTAAGCGTTGCATACAGCTACGACATGGCCGGCAACAAGCTGGACATGACGGACGGCAAAGGGAAAGTCACCCGCTACCGCTACGGGGCGTTCGGATTGCTGCGTTCGGTCACGAACGCGTTGAGTCAGTCGATCGCGTATCGCTATGATCTGGCTCTGAACGCAGCGGAGATGACCGACCGCAATGGCACTCATACCCGTTATGTGTACGACAACAGGAACCTGCTGCTGGAAAGAACCGTCAAGGAAACAGGCGATTCGGTCGCTTATACGTACGACGAAGCGGGCAACCGGGCGTCGATGACCGACGAGAGCGGGGCAAGCAGTTATACGTACGACGGGAATAACCGTATCCTGCAGATTTCCAAAGGCGGGACTACACAGATTGCCTACACCTATGACGCCGTGGGCAGCATCGAAACCGTCACAGATTCCAAAGGCTTCGTTACATCCTACACCTACGACAAGTCAAGCCGGATGGCGAGCGTATCGTTCCAAGGCAAGACGACTGCCTACACCTACGACGAGAACGGCAACCGCACGTCGATTGCTTACGAGGGCGGAGTGAAGGAAGAGTATGCGTTTGACAAAAACAACCGGTTGATGAAGCTCGTGAACAAGAAGCCGGACGGCAGCCTTATATCCGAGTACGCTTACGCATACGACGACGCAGGCCGACAAACGGGGAAAACCGACAGCTACGGCACAACGAATTACAGCTACGATGCGGCGGGAAAGATCGAAAAAGCCGAGGCGCCGGGCAAAACGACCGTCTACGCGTATGACCGAAGCGGCAACCGGCAATCCCAAAGCGAGACGTACACGTCCGAACAGCCAAGTGGCTACACGGACCCGGTGAGCGGCACGGAAGTGAAGTACCTGATCAAGAAAAGCGAGTACATGTACGACGGCGTCAACGAATTGCTGCAGCTCGTCGAGAAAATGAGCGACGAAGCCGGCAAAGCAGTGCTGGAGAAAACGACCAGCTACCTGTACGACAACAACGGCAACGAAATCCGCCAAAAGGTCAGTTACCTCCGTCCGCATAACCGGGACATGCGGCGAGTGACCGGCGGGAACCCGTACGGGGACGAAATCGAAGGCGACATCAGCAGCCTGATCGAGAAAGTCAGCAATACGTATGACGGCTTCAACCGCTTGAAGCAGGTGGAGAGAGTCAAGGCAGGCGAGCGGGTCACGGTCGAGTACGTCTACGATGGCGACGACCTGCGGACTCGCAAGACGGTACGAAGCTCGAAGGACGGCTACGCGGCGAAAGTGACGAACTACTTGTACGATCGCCAGTATGTTATTCTGGAGACAGACGGAGCCGGTGCGGTGCAAGCCCGCTATGTGCGCGGCATCAACTACATCGCCCGCATCGACGCGGCGGACAAGCTCTCCTACTACCTGTTCAACGGTCACGGCGACGTGGTACAAACCGTATCTGAGAGCGGAGAAGTCGAGAACCAGTACGACTACGACATCTTCGGCAATCCCACATTAACGGTAGAGGCATACGCAAGCTCGATCCGCTACGCGGGTGAATTTTTCGATGCAGAAGTCGGTCTGTACTACCTGCGAGCGCGGTACTATGATCCGTACATCGGGCGGTTTATCTCGGCGGACAGCTATTGGGGCGAGGACTCGAACCCGTTAAGCTTGAACTTGTATACGTATGTGCATAATGATCCGATCAATTTCTATGATCCTTCGGGTCACATCGAGAAGGGTGACGATAAGTATAACGCGGATACGCAGGCCAAGTTAATTGCGCTCACGAACGATTACTACAATACGGAATCGCAAAAAGAAAAAGATAGGCTTCATGAGCTGGCCAATTCACTTCGAACTTCGTCGAATCTGCAGCAGAATACGAAGTTATCATCTCCGTTGGAAGTTCAAGCTGGAAATGATATTAGAAAAGCCGTATCAGATGCATTAAATGTAAAGGGTGATATAAGACAAGAAGATTGGCAACAAATCTCAGCAAATAATAACATCCATACGTCGTCCAGTCGTGATTCCCAAACCTACGATGGAATTATTTACAAAACGACGACAACTTCGATCAGTCGTACGGATATTGTAGTCGAAACCGTTATTAATAAACAAACTCAGGAAGCGTATAAATCTTTAAACACAAGCTATAAGTTAACGCCAAATGAGGCATCGTTTGTAAATGACATCGTAGGTGAGAGTAAGGGCCATGTAAGCTCTGAGCAAGCAGTAGCGCTTCTCGATACGTTGGAACAACATAATGGCTCGATCAATGACAACCAGATTGGGGATATCGTTGGGGATGGTTTTCAAGAGAGAGTGGGTTTCTTAGCCGACCTATTTAACGGTCCTTTCGCTGATTCGTTAGAGGCAGCTTATAGCAAAAACAGTAAAGCAGACATATCGTTTGCACATGCACAGATCGCATCACGTTCAGAAATGAATGGACTGGATTTCCCGGTATTTGGGTTTGGTTCGATTGGTCCGGCTGTCGGTAGCGGTAAAGCTTATACAAAGACTACACTGAATATATTAGAAAATGTGCAAACTAAAACTTTTGCTGAAGAGGAAGCTAGAGGGAACGGTACGAAAAATTACAGGCTTAGTCTAGACCTCCAATTTTTTGCGAAAGAAGCAGAGGGGACCGGTAAAACAGCAGTAAATTACGGAGACCAGTATGGTAAAATAGGAAATAAGAAAGTATTGAGACCCGATGTTGAATATACTGATGGTAACGGCTATAAATACAATACAGATGGCAATGGTCGGATTTCTAATGTACAAGGCCAACTGCAATTGGGAGAAGGTGAAAGAAATCTATATGCACAAAGAACAGTTGGAAGGAATGACAGACTTCCTAATGATGATGGTGGACATTTGATAGGAAGTCAATTTAACGGTTCAGGAGAAATTGATAATCTCGTTCCTCAGAATAGTGCAATTAATAGAAGTGGCGGGGAATGGTATAAAATGGAGACGGACTGGGCTAATGCTTTAAAAGAAGGCAGTAACGTAAAAGTAGATATCACCCCTAACTATTCTGGGAATTCAACGAGACCTGATAGTTTTAATATAAACTATTGGATTGATGGAGAGAAATTCTCAAAAGTAATAGTAAATCCATAGAAGAAAAGAGGAAAAAATATGGAAAATCAATTAGCTGAACTATATAAAAAAATAGCCAACAAAATTAATTCTATGATTCCAGTGGATTGGATTGAATTGTACTACCTAGGAGAAGTAGAAAAGGGAAAAATGAGTTGGTCATCTGTATTTTACCTTGTTGAATCGGGTAGTACGTATTTTATTAAATCTCATGAAATACCAACAAAATACGGTGTTTCACAGCAAATTTATGATAAATTACTATCTGAATTAGATGAATTGCTCCTAAATTTGTATAGTTGTTTTCAGCAAAACGATCAACAATTATGGGAGCAAGTAAGTTTGATGCTAAGCAGTGATGGAAAGTTTAATATTGATTTTCTTTATGATGTTATGAATGAAAATGATGGTGGTCAACTAAAGAGGGAAATTGTGTGGGCTTACGAAACATTTGGGTTTATTCCAAAAGATGGTGGTTATTCAAGGAAAGTGTTTGATAAGTATATTAAAGAAAAAAGTAGCAAGTAGGCATTGTTTAGATTCGATGAAATAAAATATTAGTTAGCCGCCCTTATTGTGGGGGAAACCTTGATTGGCTTCGTGCCTTTCAAGGTTTCTTTTTACCCGCAACGATATCGAAAATTTGCGGGATTGGATGATTCTTGTAAAGAACATCATCGAATCACAGGCTCTACCGCCGCTGAGTACCGAAGCGTTATGATTGTTTATCATCCTCATCCTCCATGACAATCAAATCATGGATATGTAGGTTCAATGCCTTACATATTTCTTCGAGGGTACTAATGTAAATTCTATCAGTTGTTCCTCTGCACAGGGCATTTATTGTGCCAGGACGCATGTTAACCTTAAATGCAAGTTGGCGTTGTGAGATACCCTGTTCATCCAAAATTTCTTGTAATCTGACTCTGATTCTCATTTTGTATCTTCTCCAATGGGTATATACAACAATATACCATGATTTATGAAAAAACACATTGCGTGTTACGTTGTAACGTCATATAATGGTGTTGTGACGCTGTGACGTAACGGGGTGAATGTTATCGGACACCAGAGTATCGACAAGCGGACAAGCCAACGATGGCTACAGCTTATCGTATCAGCAGGACGAAATCCACTCCTATTGTTAGGCTCAAAGATGAAACATGATTCACGTTCATGCTGACGAAATCATTAGTGGGGCTAAAGCCGATGAAGATACGCTAGAGTTGACAAAATTGACTTTCGAAGCATGTTAGCCGTCCTTGTAACCCGAACGTTGATGCGGTAGTCGTACTCAATACAAGCCGCTTATGGCGGTCTGGCATTGTGAGGATGTTTGTTCATTGGGAGTTTAAGAAGTACAGCGTAGATGTAAGAAACATCGAACAGTCAGCATACAGCATTTACAAGAAAGACGCTTCTGATTTCTTAATCAATGGGCTTGCTGAATTGCTCAATGCCTAACAACGGCTAGAAATTCAGTATGAAGTTAAGCCGTGACCGCAACAAGAAAGCCCAAGCAAGGCGCCGGAAGGCGGGCGGCGTTCGGGTACAAAACCAAGAAGGGGCAAAAGGCAATCGAAATCAACTGACAAGAAGCAACAGCCGTACAGCGGTTGTTTGAATTAAAGGAATTGTTCCCCGATTAGTCATTATCTCAATTGGCGTATCAAATGGGCTATGACGGCTTTACCACTCAGGAAAGTACAAGTCAAACGCATCCTTGACCACTAAGAATTTTATCAAGGGATGTGTCTCTACGGCGATATCAAAGCCGATAGGATTCATCAAGCAAGGGGAGGGGGCGAACATCAATGAGAGAGCAGGCTGATTACGAGCAAGAAGAACAATGTTTGCTTGGTATAATTCAAGTATGCGAGACATGCAAACAAGTGGTTTTTGATTTTGTCAGACGGCAAAACGGTGCAAAGAATGGCCTTATGGTAGAAGACATGTTACTGGGCATTTTTAAAGTGGAAATGGAACAACGGGAGAGTTTACTCCATCTCCAATTAGCCAAGGCAGGATTGCGTCGTACTGACACTTAGCAACCCAGATTTTTATAGCGGTAATGGAGATATATAAACGAGTGGCGTGCATGTTGCCATTCTGTTGACGGGAATGGATGTAGAGACTTGCGTCCCATTGGGAATCGAAAGGGGGAATGGAACGAAAAATTACAGACTTGGTCTAGACCTCCAATTTTTTGCGAAAGAAGCAGAGAGTGCAGGGAAACTTGAAAAAATAGCAGAATCAAGTCCAATTAAGATTCCATCCTCAGCGAATGCCAAAGAGCAAGTTAAGATTGGTTATGACCAAATAAGATATACTTGGTCTGATGATACTTACAAATATGAAGCACGTTGGCATACTCGTACACCTGGCGCACCTGAGAACCAAGGAAATACATGGGTTGTCACTCGAACCACTCCAGGCTCTCAAACAACAAGAAGAGTTGAACATGTTTTGACTGGTGAAAATCAATGGACAACAATGTATGAGTGGAAGGCAGCTGTAATAGCAAGACAAAATGGAACAGCTACTCCTGAACAACAGGCTTTATTAGATGCAGGACACTGGCCTGCACCTTAGGAGGTATGATGAGCTTTGGACACGATAGTAAGTAAATATTATGACGGCTTCGAGGGCGAGGCAGAAATTCAGTTTATCCGTTTATTAACAGATGGGAGTAAAATAATTCTACAAATTTGGGCAGGTTATTTTGATACAATAATGTCTGCCATTAGCCCTGCACAAGATGGATGGACTGGATTGGCTTATTTTTATCATTTGTACAAGGGGTGGTATGAAGAAAGTCCATGGGAAATACAAGATGTTAGTGTAGTCATCGAAGAGTTTCAAAAAATTGATAGTAGTGTTTTTGATAAAAGCACTAAAAACGTTTTTGATGATATTTATAAATTGCTATTAGATGCAAAATCTGAAAATGAAACGGTCTGGATTTCTTACGATTAGAAAATGTAAGGATAGCAAACAGCTCCAAAACACCGGAAAATCCCGAATGAAAAGCCTATGCCTGTGGAAACCTACACAGTTTCACCGCCACCTTACAGCGGATAAACGGCTTGCCACAAGTTTGTTTCCCATGCAGGGATGGCTTGCTGACTCTATAGGAATATCTACAAGCGATGTCCAATTATTTTAAAAAACATGACCTGTAGCCTTTGTAACTCGAATAACTATTTCTACAAATCTAACCTTGATCGGCCTATCACGCCTTTCAAGGTTTCTTTTTCTATACTATCGCCAACGACGCAAACAACCGGGCTTTTTGCGCTTCACGGCTTAAAGCACTGGAAAACCCTTGGATGCAGGGGAGGGAAACGATTTTACGGATCCAATAAATGGTTGGTATGCTGAGGATTTTAGTGGGTGGCTGATTGGGGCTCTGTCAAGATAGTAGACACAAAACCTTATCACTTCGCAGTAACAAAGTATTGACTTTGCTCGAACTCATTCGGTGTTGCATAATTAATAGCTGAATGGATTGTGATGGAGTTGCTTATTCTGACGCTCCGAAGTATGTGCACAGTGGTGAACTTATCCTGATAAAGTAGTAATGGGCTTATCAATGTTGTAGTATTTAATAATGAGTAGGAGATTATTACTTTAGGAGTAGGTGTATACGATGGGAGTAACCGATAAAGCAGATATTTTCGCTATTGCCCAACATGGCGATTATGAAACTTTTCTGAAAAAATTTCATGGTGACAACTTAAATGCTAAGAGTGTTATTGGCTCAAGCTTGCTTCATCATGCGATTGCAGGTAGGAAGTTCGACATTGCCCTATTTTTAATACAAGAGAATATTGATGTAAATATGACGAATTCTGAAGGGCAAACTGCGTTGCATCTAATTTGTGTGAATCCTAATATTGAGGTTGCAAAAGAAATACTTAAGAAAGGCGGAGATATTAACATCCGCGATAAATACGGTAATAATGCAATGTGGACTGCTGTGTTTAACTGTAAAGGAAGGTACTATGATATGGTTGAATTATTTATCCAGTATGCTCCTGATACTTTAAATAAAAATAATGCAGGAAGGTCACCTTTAGATTTTGCAAATCAAGTTGGCAATGAAAAGCTAATAAATATTTTGACCCAAAAACCTTGATTGAGACTTGGATTACCTTTAAGTCGTTCCAAGGATAGAAAACCATACCAACCGCCTTGCGATACGCTTGGCGGGTTTCTTTTTGCTATTTCGCTCTGAAGGCAGCGCAAATCACCGCTTTTGGCGCTTCGCAGCCTGCAAGCACCGCAACCCTTGAATGATCCAAGCACTATGCGGCGGACATTTTCGGCAACCCCACATTAACGGTAGAGACTTACGCAAGCTCGATTCGCTATGCAGGTGAATTCTTCGATGCAGAAGTCGGTTTGAGCCACCACCTTTTTAGTCATTATAGCAACCGTCAAAATATCATAGCTGAAGGTTAATGGTTCAAGAGGTCGCCTACATTCATAACAATGTTTCTTAGGCACTTCTGGATTCTCATTGTAAATCATTGCAATTCGGATACGCTCGTTTATTGATAAATCGTGTTCCAAAGGCGGCAAATTAAGCGCCTCACTTTCCCGATAAAATCTCCGCTTGCTATACCACGAGACAGCAGTCTCGTGTCAAAAATACCTAACCTGCCATGAAAGAAAGCAGTGAGTAACGGGATGGTTGCATTGACTTTTTGTTCCAACAATAATATATTATTGTTGGGACAAAAAGTGGGGTGAAGCGATGTCCTCCAAAAAGATGGGGCGTCCACCATCTGACAATCCCAAGAGCGAAACGATTAAGATACGTGTCGATCAGGAAATTATGAGCAAGCTTGATGCTTCCGCCGAGAAGCTGAATACGACACGTTCAGATATCGTCCGCAAAGGGATTGAGAAGGTGTATGACGAGCTCCAAAAATAAAGAAGGAAGCGGCGCGTCCGACGAAGAACAATGCCACTTCCTATCCCGCAACCGCTTGAATAAGCAGACTGCATAAATATCCTACCATGTGCAGAAATCTCATTCAAGCGACGCGATTGACAATTATGGGAGGATGAACATGAAAACGATTCTGGAAGCCCTGTACCGTGGACAACTTCATCCCGATGAGGTGATTGTACCGTCTCATCCTGAATATCGTCCCCTAAGCCGACAAGTGGCTGCACAGACAAAGCAATGGCGAGAACGATTAGGTGAGGAAACGTTTCGTGAGTTGGAGGAGTATTTTGACCTGTGCGACAGCGTTGATAGTATGCATGTTGAAGCGGCTTTTCTGCATGGATTCAGGCTTGGAGCCAATTTAATGATTGAGGTCATGAGCCAACGTGAGGAGTTAATTCCCGGTGCAACTTCGGTTTGTCATTATGATGATAATAGCGACACATTGACGGTTGTAGATGCGCATGGGACAACCTAGCGCTATAATTGCTTTGAAATTGAAAA
The DNA here is from genome assembly GCF_056120505.1 of Paenibacillus sp. sgz302164. NCBI lineage: Bacteria > Bacillati > Bacillota > Bacilli > Caryophanales > Paenibacillaceae > Paenibacillus > Paenibacillus sp. sgz302164. The sequence continues at coordinate 17,655 of NZ_JBVYOL010000050.1, forward strand.
TGCGCTTGATATGCACACAGCAGCGCGTGTGAATAAGCACCTGTTTCCTGCGGAAATAAAGTGCTTATTCACAGCGTGGATGATGCTAGACGGGCAAGAGATAACGCAGTAGCGAGTTATCTTCACTAAAGTAGGCTAGCGACCTTCGCGAAAGTCAATCGAACAAATGGCCCCTTATGCGATGCAATCATAGGCAGAGAGGGGAATCCCCGCCTCTGTCACCATAGCCCAATTCATCCAGGAGAGCCCATACGACTGAAGAAATCCCAAAATTTAAGGGATAATGAGGAGGATGACCATGGAATTTGTAATAAATCCTTATATCGGAGCCGGAAGTATCTTGCTTGGAATGACTTCAGAGGAAGTCCAAGAAGTACTGAATTCTCATCCTGAAAAATTTCGTAAGTCTAACACTGCTGATTTTGAAACAGACGCTTACGAATGGTGCCATGTGTACTATAGAAAACCAGGGGTATGTAATGCTATTGAGTTTTTCTCTCCTGCTTCAGTAATTTTTAATGGGTATAGCCTTCTCGGTAAATCTTATGCGGAAGTCAGGGATATAATAACGCAATTTGATAATACGCTAATATGTGATGTAGATGGTTTTACTTCCATAAAGTATGGATTTGGAGTATATGCTCCAGTTGCTGAAAAGGAACCAATAGAGCCTGTAGAAGGGGTAATTGTTTTCGAGAAGGGTTATTATGATTCCATTCTGTAGAACACCCAGGCGGCTGGATAGAGAAGTTCAGTAAGCTGCGTCGTTTTGAAACGGAGTAAATTTCAAACAACAACTGGTATTTAATTCGAACAAGGTAAAGCTTATCTAGCTGAACCGAGCATCTACCCCAAGTGAGCTAACAACTCTCTTGGGGGTTCTTTTTTATCCACCGCTGTACTGTGCTACCGACGTAAAGAGCTATTTTCAGCGCTTCGCAGCCTGCAAGCGCCGCAAAACCCGAATGATCCAAGCCTATGCCTACGGCCGCCTATACAGTCTCCCCACGCCTTATGGCGGGATCAACACCTTGCCCCTAGTGGATTCCCTTGCAGGGAACGCTTGCTTTCCAACCATCTGTAGACCCGCTGGCGCGGTCAGGATCGGTTGGAAGCAAACTGCCCTGTACAGGGGAATCCACAGCGGCTTTGATCATTCCGGCTTCGCCTTGAGGTTCGATGCACAGGCAGGATCGGATGGAAGCAAGCCGCTGGATGCGGTGGCAGATTCGGCTGATTGCAGTGACGCTGGTCATCGGCGCTGCGTACCGCGCTGCGAAGTGGCTCTATCAGGCGGGAATTCATTGGGTTCACTGAGGAGAGTGACGAAGGTCACTGTGAGTTGCAAGTGCCACCAACACTACAGAACAACAATGGGCGAAAAAACAGATTTATAATAAAGCGGTAAATAGAATTGACACCATTCAAAATGCTGAATCAACAAGATCTACAACAAATGGAAGCCAAAGTGTTCCATCAGTCAGCGATATTCAAAACATAAATAACTATGTTTTAGGATAAATGCAGATACTCTTGCTTTAAGAACAACGGTTCAAAATGAGATTAATCAATTAAAAATCAAATATCCGAGCTATGATTTCTCAGCTCAGTTTGGAGACCAATATGTCTGTTAGTGTGTTTAGAATGAATCCAGAGGATGATTCATTTGAACTAGGTTTTGAAATACCAGTATCTCGCGAAGAATTCTTTACAAAGTTTTGGCAACCAGCTATTGAGGAGTTAAAAATTTCTGGGATTCAGAATGGAATAGAATTAAGAAAGGAGCAGTTGGAATCTATACTTCTGGAGCTAGAAAATTTGAGAATATGGGCACAATCTAATCTTAAGAATAGTGATTTGGAATATATGGTCACTAGGATTGATTTGCTTATTAAAGAATTACCATTAGCTTTTATAACAGATGGTACCATTTTATGGATTGGATAGCTTCATGCTATGTGAAAAACCTTGATTGGCTTCGCGCCTTTCGAGGTTTATTTTATTCAGGCAACGCTAACGAGCAAACAACTCCTTTCAGCGTTTCGCAACCTTCAAGCGCCGAAACTTCTAATGATCCAAGCCTACGCCTGCGGCAACCTCCACAGTCTCTACCTTCGCCTTACAGCGGGATTAACGGCTTGCCCCTAAGTAGCTTCCCTTGCAGGGAACGCTTACTTTCCAATCGCTTATAGACATGCTGCGCGGTCAGCATCGGTTGGAAGCAACCTGCCCTACACAGGGGAATCTACAATGGCAAGCCGCTAATCCCGACATCTGGTCGATTAACCTCGTCTCTTCCATAGTCTGCTGAGTCAGTCGATCAAACTGATAGATGAAGCGGATATGGATGGGGCAAGTTTGAGTGACGCCGCGGCGCTGCGTGATACCGAATATGCGGGGGAAGAGCAGGAGCCGTACATCATAACTTACACATACGATGCGCTGAACCGCGTGGATAAAGTGATTCGCAAGATATTATGCAACGTGACGACTTTTCGATTCCAGAATCGGTAGTAATGGAGATTGCTTGGTCCTCCATTATTAAATGGATTGAAAGTGACGCTCTTGGATTAAAGTTATATGTCGATGCTGTACAAATGATCATTCCCGACCCAGTAGCCTTAGGTACTCTAAATGGTCCAGGTAAAATAAAATTTTCATTCAATAATTTACCTAAGGACCCTAACGATTTATTAAAAAACGGTTGGAAAGATGTTACACCTGAGGGTATGCTTAAAAATACAGCTTCTAGAGAATATCTTGATGATGCTACGGGATTTAAAGTCAGATTTGATCCAGGTAATGAAGGGGCGAATGGTTTTGAAGGAATGGATCACTATCATATTTATAATCCAAACAGTACTGGGAAAATGGATTATTATATTGATAAGAATGGGAATCCAGTCCCTAAGGGTTCAAAACCATCTCATATTGTACCGGAAAAGGAATGAATAAAATGAAACCGACTGAATTTTTCGAAAAATACAACTTACATGATAGTCTTGTAAATGATGTTTATTTTAAAGATCAAAAACTAATTTTGGATTTAGACTTTTGTAATTGGAAACAATCAAATTATAGAGAAGAGCAGCCAGAGATAATTAATGGATCGCTAATTTTTTCCGGTACTCAAGAATACGAAACTGAACCCAAATTATTCGTTCCTGATAGTAATGAGATACTAGAAGTTACAGTTACTTCAACGAAAGAAAACCCTGCTTTAGAGCAAGTAAAGTTAGTACTCACAAGTGAAAATGATGTTATTATAGTTAACTTTAAAGCTTCAGGAGTTTTTTGGGAAACTGTATAGTAGTCTGTAGATAGACCACAAGCCTCGGCCCTCGTTTGTGGTCCTTTTTTTCAGTTTCGTTTAGGTTAAGATAGCATAAAAATGGGTGGAAGCTTGAACAATCTCTTCTTAAGAAGTGATATATTGTTAGCACGTGAATTGAAAAATCGATAACAGTACTGACCATCTTTGCGACTAATTATCGCTCGATGGTTTCTTTTTTCTGCCGCTGTATCGCTAGAACACAAACAATGGCTCGGACTAGAGAAAGGCAAATGAACTCGGATGAACCTAAGAAATTACAAGAATACCTTGAAGAATTCTCAAATCATTTAAAAGAACGTGACTTGTAACCCAAATAACTATTTCTTCAATTTAACCTTGAGCGGCTCATGCCTTTCGAGGTTTTCTTTTAATGTGTGAGATTTTCCATTACAAATTGAATCCACAATAGAAGTCAACTCCAATCTATTCAACTGGAAGCGGAAAAGCTATATTATGGCAGAGAAACATGATAGTTGGGCTACATTAAACAAGTACCACAATGGAGAGATTCTTTTAAAGAGGAGCTAAATTTAGGAGGCGAGAAATATGAAGTATCTAATTGATCTGACAAAAAACAATTTTGACAGAATTGATTTTACAGAAGCTAAAATTATAGATTTTTATTGTCAGTATAAACTTTCAAATAGTTTAGAATTTAAAGTTTGGGGAGCTACGTTGTTACTAGAACCGAGGTGGAAACACACCGAAAAGTTTGAAAGTTCTCTACCCGGCACAGAAGACATGTATGTATCTGGAGTGGGGATCGTCAAAATCGATAAACTAATTGGCGGTAATATTGAAGTATATGCTTATGATAATGTTAAAGAATCCGATTTAACAAAAGTAGCCAAAAACTGTGATGGTTCAGAGCTGGTATTTAGAAGGGAGTGGCCATTTAATAAAACGGAAAATGTAGATGAATACTTGTGGGAATGCGTTATTTCATGGCCATATGGATTTTGTAATCTACGACTTTTTAGTGATAGTGGTAAAGTATCTTTTGAGTTTGACAGCAATGATATGGTATCTGCAAGAGATTACGTCATGAATACTGAATTGTATGGTTTTAACGCTGATAAGCTAAGATAATCCTTAGGGTTCCTTAAAAGACAACATTAGACGAAAAAGGTTTGTAAATTAAAGGTGAGAGACGAAATATACCCAAAGATGGTAGCTAAAAAGAAAGTGAGGTTATAGATATGATGCTTACTCTTGATATAAGTAATGAAGAGTTTGACGCAATAGTAGGCTTTGATGATAAAGTTACTCCAGTAATATTCCTCAATTTCCCTAGTGATATTAGGGGCGTTTACGAATTTGAACTTATAAATTCAGTTGTAAATATCTTTGATTTTAAAGATCAGGTAGTAAATCAAGGACTTTGTATAGAGGATGATTCGCTCTTTGTATTTGGAAAAATGAAGGTTCGAATAGAGAGAGTCAAGGGTGCAGATTTTAAGCTGGTTGAAGGTAATTTCCATACAGGGCGGAAGCAATATCATACTTGGCCATACACCTTAAATAAAGGAGATGTCGTTTGTATATGTGGAGGCGTACTATCTTTCCTCGCTAACTTTTTTGTATCAATTATTATTGTGACTGAAAATAAACCCCAAATTACATTAACCTTCGATCCGAAAGAAACTGTTCCTTATGAATTTACGAATAGTAGCAGTACAAAGCATGCACATTCAAAGAAAACTAAGTATGAACATACTAATTCACAAGGAAGATTATTTGATTCTAGCTTTTTTCAAGAGTATTTGGGAACTGGAAGAAAAGTAATCAAAAGCGAATAGGTTCATATCAGGTATGTTTATCAAGGAAAAGCAACTGCCAGCTGATCATATTATTGATCTTCGGTGTAAACGATATATCAAGGAAATTTCGGACTATTCGAGAGGAATGATCATTCCATGAAAGCTACTCGTAGTTGTCGTATTTTGTTTACGTTTTTGTTCATGTTCCTATGCTCATTCCCATTATCCGTATACGCCGCGTCGGATGAGCCGATACGTGTTTATCTCAACGGAGATCAAGTCTTGTTCACACAACTTCCTATGGTGGAGGACGGGAATACACTGGTTCAAATGCGCCCTATTTATGAAAATCTTGGTATCGAGATCGATTGGGATGAAGGGACTCAGACCATAACAAGCACTAAAAATCACTGGCAGATCGCGATGACCATAGATTCGACGGAAGCAACCGTCAATGGGAAACCGGCAACGCTGCCCATCGCCCCGAGGATCGTGAACGGGACTACTTTCGTTCCGCTGCGGTTTGTAGGCGAGAGTGTCGACGGGGACGTTACTTGGGATGAGAAAACGAATCGTGTCGACATTATCAACGATAAAAGTTATTACGTATATCAGGCCGTTATGAAGAATGATATGGAGAAGGCCAAGTATTGGCTGGATCATGGCGGCGGAGCGAATTTTGCCAATAAACACGATGGTCTTACGACTCTAAGCTTCGCTATGTACCACAAAAACACGGACATGATCGAACTGCTTTTGAGATACGGTGCGGACCCGAACAAAAGCGAAACGAACTCCGGCCGTATCAGGCCATTGCTGTCAGCCGTTTTTGACAAAAATCCGGCAGTTGTTCAGCTGTTGGTCGATTATGGAGCGGATGTTGGCTATTCAACTAGCGAAGGTACCGCTTTGGATACGGCCAGGAGGAATTTGCAGAAAGAGACCGACGCGGCCGACAAACAAAAGCTGGAGCAGATTATAGATATTCTGGAGAAAGCCAAACAGAAGGATATCAAGGCATTGTCCGAGCAGACGGTCCTTATACCGTTCAATGGCGGTGAAGATATCAATTATTTTAAAGGAGAGACAGGAACGTGGGGGTACTTGGACAATACCGGCAATATTACTATCAAGCCGAAGTTCTCATTTGCTCTTCCTTTCTCCGAAGGCCTGGCATTCGCCGCTTCGAAAGATGGCCATCAATCGGGCTATATCGACAAAACCGGAAAATTCAGGTTTACGTTTGATTTTATCCCTACGTTAATTCCGGGAGATTTCAAAGAAGGGTTGGCACCCGCTGGGAAAAACAGGGTATGGGGGTTTATTGACAAGACAGGCACCTTCGCAATCACTCCCCAATACGACTATGCCTTGTCTTTCTCCGAAGGCCTCGCTGCCGTCGAAAAAGGAGGCAAGTGGGGATTAATTGATCATGCGGGTGAAGTAGTGGTTGAACCCAAATATAAATGGATTTTTCCATTTCGCGATGGATTGGCGCTTGTGCGCGGCGAACGCAGTGGATTTATGAATACAAAAGGTGAACTTGTGATTGACTTCCAGGAGTTAGGGATATCCGAATACGGGGAATTTTCTGAGGGGTTGGCGCCGGTAGCTAAAAATAACAAGATTGGATATATCAACACCAAGGGGCAATTTGTCATTCCTCCTATCTACAATGAGGCATTTGAGTTTGGCGAGGGTTTGGCGGGCGTCTTGATCGACGGGAAATACGGTTATATGGATTCGTCATGCCGAATCGTCATTTCTCCTCAGTTTGATTCGGCTTTTCGGTTCCGCAATGGGCAGGCTTTTGTCAAACAAAACGGTAAATGGGGTTTCGTTAATGCCAAAGGCGAGATGATCGTACCGCCAACTTTTACTGGATATGGTACTATTTTCGATGGCATGTTTGGTGGCAAGTATTTCGCTTTCTCTGACTTGGCTAACGGTATGGCCTTGCTGCACAAGGGCAGCCAAACTTATTATGTGCTGCCGGATGGGAAGCTCGTTGAGTTTGTTAAGCAATAATCAGGGAATTGCTAAAAAATAGTTTGGAAAAGCGAAGCTATCCACGACGAGGCTTTTCGGAGCTATCTTTGAGACTACCTTGCGACTGACCATGCAAGGTTTTTTCTTTTTACACTAAGGAGCGAAAATCCGCTTTTGGCGTTTCTTGGCTCCAATCAAGCAGGGATTTATGGAAAATATTGCGAATGGGTTAGCCATAGTCCGACGAAAATTCAAGTAGGAGCGTGGGGGAGCTGGAACAACAGTTTGAAAGGTGATGCTGTGTGGGATATAAAATAGTATCGCGTAGTTTCCTATTAATAATCATTTTTTTTATAGCAAGCTCGTTTTTGCCAAGCAGCGATATGCCTGCTGTTCAAGCGGAAGAACCATGGGAACAAGTGGCGGTTTTTGACAAGTCTTATTGTGATTCTTCTTCCTGTTCTCAGTTGGATTTCCCATTCACGGTCCAGGATACCAAGGAGTACAATTATCGAATCAGGATGACTTCCTTGGCGGGCAGCAATGCCAGAGTAGATATAACGTATTGTGTGCTAATAGCGGCATATGTGGATTTAATTCCGGCGATAGTTCGCCGACCGGGGCGTTATCAACGCTTAACTTTTCCTATCCGCTCAAGCGTGTATACAGCTCATGCTACTATGTGAACACCGTATGCAATCTTCTTTATCCGGGCGCCCCTTCAAATTATGCGGGATATCTTCAATTTCAATTATTTGCTACTAGGGCTGCAGGGGTTATTGAGAGGCAGAGCGCCCCTGGGTTTGTATACCCTACTTTGGAAATCGTCTCGCCGACATCCGCACAAATACTAAGCGACGCTGATACAGCTTTTATCCCGTTTATAAAAGCAGCCGATTCGGACGGGGATCCGCTAAACTCGGCGTATTATATCGATGCGGAGACAACCCCCAGGGATACGAAAGTGATATCGAATACGGCAACGGCACAAGTTTTAAGCTTTAACGCTTTGAATATAGGAACTTTAACGGAAGGATTGCACACAATGAGATTTACCGTAAACGACGGTTCGCATACGACCTCAAAGTCGGTGAATTTCACGGTCGATAAAACGCCCCCGGTACTAGGAACGGTAACCGTGACTGCAACGGACACAACGATACAAATTGCGGGATCGGCGTCGGATTCGATTTCCGGTTTAAATCCGGAGCCTTACCGGTATTTTTTCGGTCCGAATGGAACCTCGTGGACGGCTTTGTCCTCATATACACAGACCAATCTAATTCCGAATACGGCATATGATGTCAAGTTCGAAGCGAGAGATAATGTCCAGCATATTGCAAGCAAGGAACAGACTATTCTGACCAAAGCGCAGGTTCCTTCCTTGGCATTAAGTCAAGCGACAGAGACAAGTTTGGATTTTGTGCTTCATGATAGCAATCCCGGTATCACTCCATATCAAATCAAGTCCGGCGGGCAGTACGTCGGCGCCGCGGGCGCATTGACCGCATCGCCCGAATGGATTGTGTCTGCAAACAAGAAGATAAGGGTAACAGGGTTGCAGCCGAATACAACATATAGCTTTCAAGCTAAAGCAAAAAATGAAACCGGGGAAGAAACGGCGGATAGTCCGCTTTTTGGCGGAATTACTTTAGCAACCCCTCCTTCCAATATAATAATTGAATCGTCGCAACGCTGGGTGAAATTAAGTTGGCCGGAAATAACGGACGTAACGAGTTATGATGTTGAGGCAGACGGTATCGTCACGAACAACGGGAAATCCGCCTCTTTTACCCATAATAATCTGCCGCCTAATACCCAACATACGTATCGGATAAGAGCCAATAATGCCGGTGGTCCGGGTAATTGGAGCGCCCTCATCAGCAAGTTCACGCTGCCTGATCCGCCGGCGATTCCGATGAGCGTCCAAACCGTGCCGCTGCAAACGGAAATCACCGTTTCGTGGGACGCGGTTGCCCGCGCGGAGAGCTATGATATTGAGGTGGACGGAACCGTAATCGGTAACGGAGGCAAAACGACCTTCGTACACAAGGGGCTGCAGCCGCTCACTGACCACACGTACCGGATCAGAGCCGCCAATAAAGGCGGCGTCAGCGAGTGGAGTCAGCCGGTGGCGAAGAAAACATTGCCGTATCCCCCTGCGTCGCCGGGATATGTTGCGGCGACCCCTTCGATCCATCAAGTGACGGTAAGCTGGAGCAAATCGGATGGGGCGGATACCTATGAAGTTGAGGCAGACGGACTGATCATCGATAACGGCAGCAGCACGGCCTATATTCATGAAGGACTAGACGCTCTGAGCGGGCACACGTACCGGGTCAGAGCGGTCAATGCCGGCGGCAAGAGTGTGTGGAGCGACCCGATTAACGTAACGACACATCCCGAAAAGCCGGAAGTTCCCACGAATATCATGACGACAGCGGAAGAGAAAGCGATCACCGTGACCTGGTACAAAGTTTCTCATGCGGCCGGGTATGAAGTAGAGATCGACGGGACGTCTGTCACGAATGTCACCGATAACCAGTTTGTTCATAGTGATCTGGCGCCTTCCAGCAAACACACATACCGGGTCAGAGCCAATAATATTAGCGGCAGCAGCGAGTGGAGCAGTCCGGTCACCTTGTCTACATTCCCCGAAGGAAGCGACGGAAGCCTGTCCCTGACCAACATTGTTGCGGTGGTGACGAACAAAGCGATCACATTATCCTGGGATACCGTAGCTCCCGAGGCCAGATACGATATCGAGGTGGACGGCGTGCTTGCCGACAATGGAAGCAATACGATCTACCATCATGGGGGGTTAAAAGCGAGCGAATTCCATACGTACAAGATTCGCTTGAAAAAGGACGATAGCCCGAACC
>NZ_JBVYOL010000051.1:0-27551 GCF_056120505.1 Paenibacillus sp. sgz302164
TGCACCGTGTACCGGAACAACAGCGCGCTTGTTCCCGAGCCCGATACATACGACGCATGCACCGTCGTCGAACCGATCGTCACAGGCAGGTACGGCGTACCGCCTGTCGTATTCACCGTTACATTTTCACTGTAGTTGACGGTGAAATCCAGATTCGCTCCCGCTTTGTACGTCCCGCTTGCGGGCACATTCACGCTGCTCACCGTCGGCGCCACCGCGTCCACCAGCACCGCGTTCGTGCTGCCAACGCTGTTCAGCGCCGTCCCCGCATCGTTGCCGGCCGCACCTTTAAGTGTGCCGCCGTTTAGAGCCAGCGCAGCGCCGACTGTCACACCATTATTATCCAACTGACCACTCTGCAGCGTGTACCGAAAGATCAATGCTTGCGTTCCCGAGCCGGATACATAAGACGCATTGACGGGAGAGGAGCCGATTATCAGCGGCAAATACGGCGTGCCTCCCGACGTGTCCACGGTAATATTTTGGTCAAAATTCACTGTAAAGTCCAAATTTTGCCCGGTACTGTACACGCCGTTAGCCGGAACGGATACTGACGAAACAACCGGATTGCTCGCCGCAATGTCATAGGTGACGCTTAACGTCGGCACGTTGCTTCCTGTTTCCTTGGAGGCGATGGCGAATTGGCTCGTCCCCCCCGAAGTGCTGCCGCTCAGCACCAAAGTCGCGATTTTATCGCCGGACAACTGGCTGTTTATAAAGCTTTTGACATCAATGACCAGATCCTGTCCTACTGTAATGCCGGACGTAATATTGGACGCTATGTTCACATCCTTGGAAGGAATCGTTGTCGCGTTTTCCGTCCAACTGTCGTTATTAGACCCGGATACATTCAAGAAAGGGGCAACCGTATTCTCACCCAAAGCCGTTACACGCAGCTTAAGCTGTGCGCTTGAAACGGTTGCACCGTTCGGAATCGAAGTCAGGTCGAATTTCAGTACCGTCTGAGCGCTCCCGTAAGCGACGTCGTAAAAATTGCCGATCCAGTTAAAGTTCTTGAAATCGACGGTCGTATCGCCTGAGGGATAGTGCCCGGAATTATCTACGTAATAGTCCGCAGTCGTGGACAATGACGCCGTCGTCGACGCGTAACTGTTATACGCGGGCAGCAAGCCGCATACAAGCAGCGCAAATACCGCCGATAAAACCGCATTGCCCGTTCTTTTGTAAAGCCCTTTCATAGTCGCCTCCTTAAATTTTGAAAACCCAGGGTGGGATTTCAGTCACTTTTCGCCGGTAAATCCCTTTTTTCGCCCCGCTCTTCGTTCAATACTGACAATTCACCTGATGAAAAAGCAGCGTTTTTTAGCTGTTTATAGGTCTTTTTTATCATTTCTACACTTTTTTCCAAATCCCTTTTGCGTTGGCGCAAAAAAATAGAGACACAGCCTGTTATTACCAAACGGCTTGTCTCCATTATTTTCCTTATCCGATTAATTTTACCAAACTGTTAAACTCAAGCTCTTCGAATTTTTGAAGTGCGGCGCTCTTGTTGATTTTCCAAACGCATTCTTCAAAAACGCATTGAATAGGAACATCCACTTTAATAGTTGCCAAATCTTTGGACAAGTGCAGCATGTCCGTGTCATTTTCGATTTTTGTTTTAACATTAGCCGATAACTGTTCCATATTGTCCAATACGCCTTGGACGGAACCGTATGTTTTAATAAGCTTTTGGGCCGTTTTCTCGCCAATGCCGCGCACACCCGGGTAATTATCGGAAGTATCGCCCATAAACGCTTTTACATCGATAATTTGAGAGGGGTGCAGCTCTTTCTCTTCCCACAAAGCAGCCGGCGTGTACACTTGATAATTGGATTTGCCCTTTTTCATGATCACGACCGAAATGCGGTCCGTAATGAGTTGAAGCATATCATGGTCGCCGGTCAATATGAGCACTTCCGTCTCGGCGCTGATTTGGCCGGCAATCGTGCCTATACAGTCGTCGGCTTCAAAACCGGGCGCGCCGAAATTCGGTATCCCCAGCGCATCCACAACCTCTTTGACCAGGCTGAACTGGGGGACCAGCTCTTCCGGCGCCTCGGCCCGGTTCGCTTTGTAGCCGTCGTACATCTCGGTCCGAAACGTAGAGCTGCCCAAGTCCCAGCAGCAGAGCAGATGCGTAGGTTGAAACTCCTTGATGGCATCGAACAAATAATGAATAAAACCGAAAATGGCGTTCGTGGGGATGCCGCTGCTCGTTTTGCGGACATACCCTCCGTACGATTGCGCGTAAAAGCCTCTGAATAATAAGGCCATGCCATCTACAATTAAAGTGCGGTTCTTGTTTTCCATATTTCCACTCCGACAATAAATTATGTACCATTATTAAACATACCAGACCTTTACGCCGATGAACATAGATTTTATAAATATTACTTGTGGCAATCTATCCCATATCGCACCCATACGCTCATTTCGCCTTCTTCCAGTCGCCAAACGACAAAAGACCATCGGGATCGCGGATTGCCCGGTGGTCTTTCTCAGCCCAAACACTTTATCGATTTAGCCTCATGAGGGAGTCCGAGCTTCCGCTTATTGCTTGGTTACACGAACATCATCAATATGGAGCGTTGTGCCTCCCGGAGAATCGACGTAGAAGCCAATATCGATCTGACCGTTCGTAACCATAATGTCGCTAACGCTGACATACTTCCATACACCGTCATTGCTGATATTGGCATATATGGCAGAACCGCCGTAATTTTGAATCTCCGCTCGCGCTGTTGTCGGCGTCGTATTTTTCATGCGGACCCATGCTTCGAATTTGTATTTCACGTTGTTCACTGGAACGCTGATCGTCTGATGAATGCTTTGCTTGTAAGCGCCCGGCGCATAAAAGTAAGCGCGCTTATCGCCCGTCCATGGCGATTCCGGGGGATTCGTTGTCGAGCCGCTATCAATGCCGTAAGCGACCGCTTGTGTACCGGGATGCCATTCGGTCCAGTTGCTGCTCTGGCTCGTATCGCGTTCAAAGCCGCCATTGTCGAGCAGGTTCTGCTCGGAAACCGGCGTTCCCGCCGCCGCTGTCGAGAGCAGCATCCGATCCAGATTAATGCCGCCGCTATCGGCAGCATCATATTTGAACGCGATGGTGTTAGCTCCTGCGTTCAGCGACACGGTTTGAACGTTGTCCTGCCAAACGTTCCAGTTGCTTCCCGGACTCGCGAAGCTCGTTTGACCCAACTTCGTTCCGTTCACGTAGGTGCTTAGCGTCTTCGCAGCGTTCGTGCCGTTGGCATAGCGCAGCGCGACTTGATAACTGCCTGCGCTCGGCACATTGACATTGTATTTCACCTGCGCGCCGGGTGCGCTCATGCCGTCGACAAATGCGGCGCCGCTGTAGTACCAATGATTCGTGTCCATACTGCTGCCTCCGGAAAGCTCGGCGCTCTCTGCCTCGTATTTGCTTACCGCAGGCGCGAACGGCACCGTGATGTTGTCGATGCTAACGTTACCGCTATCGCCCGCTTCACTGTAATATTTGTACGTGACAACGTTCATGCCCGCCGTCAGGGGCAGCGTCTCGGCTTGGGTCGACCACGTGTCCCAATTCGCTAAATTCGCAAGCGACGTTGACTTTACTCGCTTGCCATTGACGAAGATGCTCATCGTCTTGGCCGAACCTGAAGCGTTAGCATAACGCAGCGTAACGTTATAATCGCCGCCTGTTTGCACTTTCGGATAAAACGTCGCACCCGCTCCCGCATTGCCGAGCCCATCCACGAAGCCTGTTCCCGTGTATCCGGCATGGTTCGTGTTCACCGTCGCTTTAGTTGACGCTGTGATGCCCGAAAGCGATGCATCTTCAGCTTCGTATTGCATAACGGCCGCGCTCACGGAGCTGCTTCCGGTCACGGCGATGGCCTTGGCGGAAGCTGCTCCCGCCGACAATTTTACGAAAGTGACGTCGCCGTATACGTCCTTGCCTTTCGCCCAGCCTTCGCCTGAAGCGGCTTTCAATGCTTCCAAGCCGGCATAGGATGCCATGGCCGTACTGTTATTCGTCACCGCGGTTCCAGCAGCTCCGTGGAGCTTGATGATATAAGATTGCAGGGCAGGGATGTAGCTGCCGCTTTTGGCCCCTAACGTGAAGCTAAGCGTACCTGAGCCGTTGTCTTGCGCAGTCATATTTTGCTTGAAATAAGTGCCGTTCTCATAGTTATAACTGGCTCCGTCATCGTCATAATAGGTGAAGCTGCTTTGCGATGTATCCGGGAATACATCCACATCGACGGAGGTCACGGAAGATTGTCCTATATAATCCTGCACCTTTTGCGTAGGAATGATCGCTCCTTTTTTGATGAAAAGAGGAATGTCCGTTAGCGTATCCGGATTCACGGCGTAGTGAATCGTCTGACCGCCGGTCAGCACATTGCCGCGCGCATAATCGATCCATGTGCCGGACGGCAAATAAATATCTTTGGCGGTCTGCTGTTTATCCACTACCGGAGCGGCCAGCAGCCAATCGCCGAACATCCAGGCGTCCGTATCGTTTTTGACATTCGGATCGGTCGGATAATCCTGCATGAGCGGCCTTACGAGCCCATTTCCGTTCTCGTAGGCGCTTCTTTCATAAGCATACATGTAAGGAATCAGGGAGTAGCGCAGCTGAATCGCTTCTTTGGCCGCTTCCTCTGCGGTCGATCCAAAATACCAGGGCTGGCGCTGCTGGTGATTGTTGCCGTGAACGCGGAAAACAGGCGTAAGCGAGCTAAACTGCATCCACCTTGCATACAGGTCCGGATTCGGATTGTTCGTCGTGCCGTCCTGCTGGTTGAACCCCCCGGTATCCATGCCCCATTTCACTTGGCCGTTATTTACGGATGACAGCATAACGGCTCGCTGCTCCTGCATGCCTGCCGCCCAATCGATGCGTTCCCCCTTGTTGTACTGAATGCCGATGTCGCCAGACCAGATCGTCGTCGCGTAGCGCTGTGCGCCCGGATAGAAGGTGCGCGCTGTTTGCCAAACACGCTGCGCATTGCCCGTATAAGCGCGCTGACCCTCGTACATCGTTTGCGACATATGGCCCGTCGTGAAATTGCCGAACCAATAAGTCACTCCGCCCGATGATACTTTATCCGTCTCATCGTTCCACCATCCCGCAATGCCTTTATCCAACGCATCCTTGGAGTGATTCCAGAACCATGTCCGCTCGCCGGCATTGTAAGGATCGATGCTGCGTACCTTCACGGGGATGAAATAGTCCTGATATTCGCTATGTCCCGAGTAAAAATAGCCGCCGTTCGCCGCATCCGTCCCTTGAATCGTCGCCGTGTTCGAAGCATCCTTGGTCACGATCCGCGGTTTCGTAATGCCGATCATTTTGATGCCTTTGGCATCCATTGCCGATTTGAGCGCCGTCGAGGCGGCGGAAGGGAAATTCGTGGTGTTCCATGCGAATTCGCCGTAGTTGTTCTCCCCGTACTTCTTCCAATCGTAATCGAAGGCATAGGCGTCGATGGGAATGTTTTTGGCGCGGTACGTATCGACATTATTCGTAAATTCCGTTTGATTCGTATCCCACTCGAAATTCATGAATCCCAAGGACCACTTCGGCAGCATCGGCGGTTTGCCGGTAATCTCGGCGACGCCGGACATAATATCCTTCGGCGTGCCGAGCATGATGTAGTATTCGACGTCCTGCTTCGTATAGCGCCGTCCTTCCGCAGGCGTGCCGCCGTAGTAAAACTCCATTTTACCGGTAGCGTCATCCGTATACGGATAGCCGCCGTCGCTGTCGACAAGCAGACCGTAACCTGCCGTACTCCAAATGAGCGGTCCCCCGGAATCTCCCTGCTCGCCGGCATGGGCGGCGTGACTGGAATTGTTCCGCAGCAGGTCGCCGCCGCCATCGAAAGCGTTAAAGCTGCGGATGCCGTACATGTTGTCCCCGCCGGCATGAATGAAGCGAACGCCATCCGAAAACACCCCGCCGCTGGAAGGTTCCCAGAACAGTGCCGTACCGTCCGGCTTTTTCACCGTCATGCGCACGGGATTTTTGGTGATCTCGATCTTCATATTCGGAGTCGTGACCGTCATTGGATTGGAAACCGTATTTATCGCCGCTCCGACGGCCGCCCATGTTTTGTTCGGATCCAGCATCGGCGTATCCGGGCTTGGCGTCACGCCATTCGGACGATAGTCCACCTTCAGGATGCCGTTCTGTACAGCTTGAATGACCAGAATGTCATCGCTTGGCTCCGCGCCGTTATCAACGGTTAGCGTCAAAGTATCCCCGGAAACGCTCGACGAAAGCAAATTGCCGAGCGAGCTTACATAAGCGCGAGCAGGGGGCGCGGGAAGAAAGGTAAAGGTAGAGCCAATCAGCGTGCATACTGCCAACATAGAGAGGACGCGCGGAACTTGATTGTTCCGTAGACTCATGATTTATACCGCCTTTCGCTTTTGGAATGCGGGAGGGACAAGCCCTCCCTGCTTTTACTGTTCTTGGATCGCGATGTTATCCAGATTAATACCGAGCGAACTGGTGCCGTCGTAGCTGACTTTCACCGTATTCCAGCCGGCATTCAGGGTCACATTGACCGCAGCCGTCCCCCATGTGTCCCAATTCGCTGTTTGCGGCAGCGATAAATCCGTCACCTTGGCGTTATTGACATAAATGGCGCGCGATCCGCTGCCGGCTCCCGAAGCATAGCGCACTTTCAACGCGAAGGTGCCGGCAGCTTTTACAGAGACGTCAAAGGTCACGGAATCGCCCGTTGTTTCGAAATTGTCCACGAAGCCCGTTCCTGTATAGCCGGTATGATTCGTATTCGTGGAAACGCCTGTTTGCGCGGCAAACTCGGCTTCGTATTCCACTTTGTTGACGCCGTTTAAGACGACCGATTGAGCGGACGCGCTTGCGCCGAGCTTAACATAGGTGAATTTCTGAACGGTATCATAGTACCAGCCTGCTGAAGCTCCTATTAGTGAGCTAAGCGAGCTATACGCTGTCATCGGCGAACCGTCTACAGTCACAGAAGACGGTTTCGTCGTGAACACTTGCAGCGTCTTGGCCGCATTGATCGCAGGCACGCTGACCGTCTCTTTGTTCAAACCATACTGCTCGGCGGACGTGAAGGTTTTGACCGAACCGCCGATATCGTCATTCCAATCGTAAGCCGTCGTACCGAGCGGATAAATTCTGAAAGCCAGGTTGGTGTAGCTTGTAAGGTTATTGCCTATGGTTGCGCCGATTTGGTATTGCGCGTTCAGATTCATCGGAATAATGCCGCCTGACTTCACAAACACAGGAAGATCATCCACGCCTGCGGTATAGTTGATCGTGCGCCCTCCCGGACGCTGCGCGCCGTACCAGAAATCGATCCAGTCCCCCTGCGGGAGATAGATGCTTTTGTTCGTCTCGCCTTGATTCATAACAGGAGCGACAAGCAGGCTGCCGCCGAACATATACTGCTGCGTCAAACCGTACGTATTGCTGTCGGTCGGATATTCAAGGGCCATGGCGCGCATCATCGGCACGCCGGTATCGCTCGATTTCTTCGCTTCGCTGTAAATGTAAGGGAGCAGATTCATCCGGGTATTCGTATATTTCGCAAAATGGCTAATAATGGTGTTGTCCCCTGTGCGGGCCTGCGCATTCCAAGGAGAACGCTCTTCGTTCGTGCCTGAGCTGCCGTTGGCTTCGGAATGGAACTGCATCACCGGAGCGAAGGCAGCCATCTCGGTCGCGCGTTTATACAGTTCAGCCGTTGGATACGTGCCTGTGAAGCCCGCCAAATCCCAACTCCAATAAGGAACGCCGGACATTCCGGCGGTCAATCCGGCCGATACGGCCTGCTGAAATGCGCCGAACGTCGACTCTTGGTCGCCGGACCAGAAGATTTGATTCGCCTGCGCGCCTTGCGTGCCGGAACGGCTGAAGCTGACGGCATCGCTTTTCTTCGAACGCGCGTATTCGTTATACGCCTTCACGTACTCGTTCGGATACTGATTGCGCATTTCGTCGCCTTTTTTGCCGTTCGAGAACGTGTTCGAGCGTCCCCAGACCATCTCGCCGCCATCGGTTTTGAAGCCGTCGATGCCAACGCCGTCAAACAAATAAGCGCGTTTGGACATCCACCAGTTTTTCGCATTCACATTCGTGAAATCAAGCAGCAGCGAGTTGCCGAACCACTGGCCGTCCGGTATGCGGTATTGCCCGCCGCTGCCATTGCCTACAGCATAGTTCTGGGCAATCATGTAAGCCTCGTCGTTGTCCTTCTGGGTATAGGGCGTTGAGGTCCATTTCTGAATAGGCACTTGCCATAACACAAGTTTCATCCCATTGCTATGCACGTTGTCCGCCATCGCCTTCGGATCCGTCCATCTGCCGCCGGAAGGGAACGTGAAATCCGTGTAGGCAAACGAAGCGCCGCCTGTTTTGGGCGTATACGTGGCATCATTGAAAATATAGAATGTATTCTCATCGCTCCACTGCTCAAGAACGAGGGCCGTCGCCGGGATATTGTTGGTATTCGCGTTCGAAATCGCCGTCGATACTTTCGTTTGACGGTCCCACTCATTGGCCGACATCCATAAACCAAAGGCCCATTTCGGCAATGCCGCGGGCTTGCCGGTAATCGTGGCATAATTGCTGACGACGCCTTTCAAGTCATTGCCATAGATGAAGTAGTAATCGAGCGTCGAATTGGCGCTGCCTCCCGTATCCGCCGTAAAACTGTACATATCCGAACGTTCTGTCGCCAAACGGAATTTGGAATAATACGTAGAGTTTACAAATATACCGTAACCGCTGCTGTTCAGCATAAAAGGGATCGCCATATACGTGCGGTCATTCTGATTTTTGTATTGATTGTATACATATGTGTCTACATTATTTCCGCGCTTGCGGAAGTTGTTGTAGTGCTCGCCGAACCCGAAAAACTCCTCGGATGCAGGTGTGTAGAAATGATCTTCCACCTTGTTAATGATTGTGCTGCCGTTGGTCAGCCAAGCCAGGTTCCGATTCGTCGTGCTGTCATATTGGCGTGCGATAAGCGTCGTGCCGTCCGGTTTGTAGACGTTAAGCCGGAATGGATTTTTGTCTACCTTGATCTTCAGTTTGGATGTCGTAATCCAAGCGGTGGACGCCGTATCCGACACGGAATAGTTGCTTAATCCGCTGCTGAGCGTCCCTGTCCCTGTCGGAGAAACTTGCACGCGGAACACATCGTCTGCCGTGAAAGAAATGTTGATTTTCGGCGTTAGCGTTCCTGTGTTCGGCACCGCGTTCAGTACAATGCGGTTCGTGTTATTGGTCACGGAGCTTATGCTGCTGACAGACTCCCAGTCCGTTACCGTGAAGGTGAACGGTCCGACGGTCTTTTCGTTTGCGCCATCTTTGTTGCCATGAACGGTATAGGCGATCACATCCCCTTTGGCAAAGCTGCCAAGGTTCGCCTCCCAATACGTATTGTTGCCGCTGTTGTATTTGTAGGCCGCTCCTACCGGCGTCTGATTGACGCCGTTTTTGGTCCAGGTCACCCAAGCCGTTTGTCCGGATTCAATCGGCCAGGTCGTAATTTTGATATACACCGTCTCGCCCGCTACCGGATCTCTCGGACTCCGCTCGGTAGTCTGAATGTCATAAAGATCGTCAATCCCGTAGGGAGCGTGGTATACGCCATCGATCGCATAAGCACTTGGAACAAGCAGGAAAAAACAGAGCAACAAAGAAGAACCGAACTTCACTGATGATAGTATTTTCCTTGCGAGCATGATTATTTCCCCTTTCATGTCGAATGATTGACAAACTATGGATGAGAACTGACCGACTGCTGCCGCATCGTCTTTTCCAAGCCTGCGCGCCTTCTTCCAGGCATCCCCCCTCTCCGGATTGGGCAGTCCGAACATAAGCTCTTCGAGACTGCCATGAATAACACCGCATATTTTCCGGCTGCATTTCCATGACGATCAACCTTCGATCACCAAACTTCCCGCTGAATCCCTGGTACAGAACATCACCTCTCTGTCCCTTAGACAGTAACTTCCTGGCAGCAGCTGCTCAACCTGCGCCGCAAGCGTCAGCTCGAAACCATTCAAGAGGACCGATTGCGCACTTTCCGGCCAATACAGAAGAAATGTCAACTGCTGCTGCACACTGCCCGACCAGCCCAGACGAATCCGTTTACCTTCCCTTTGCGCAGAAATGGTCACTTTGTTGCCCAAATCATCCTGGAATTCTTCTTGAAGCTCTGCCTTGACATATACGCGGAAACATAAGTGTTCATAACCATCCACCCGATTCCCGACATGACCGCCGAGTTTGTAATTCTCCGCCAAGTTGATCGCGATCACGCTGTCTTCCTTTTGGTAGACAGGAATTTTCTCGATACCTGCAGCGACTTTCAGCAGACGCGGGCCTGCAACTTCCTCCTGATCAAACAGTGAGAGCCATGTCCCCTCCGGGAAATAAACCTCCTTCACACGATGTCCCTCTTCCGTAACCGGAGCAACGAGCAGGTGTTCGCCGAACATGTACTCGCTGATCATTTCCGTACAATGCGCATCGGCCGGATATTGCAGCGACATGGCGCGCATCATCGGCAGACCCGTTCGGCTCGCGCGGATGGCCTGATCATAAATGTATGGCAAAAGGTTCATTCGAATGTCCGCATATTTTTTGTACAGCTCAATAACGATCTGCTGTCCTGTCCGTTCGGCAATGTTCCACGGGGTCCGGTCCTGATTGAACTCGCCTTTCGTCTCGGCATGATATTGCATCACGGGGCAAAATGCCGCCATCTGGGCGGATCTCACGAACAGTTCCGCTGTCGGAATATCGCCATGAAAACCGCCCAAATCCCAGCCCCAGAAAGGGATGCCCGACATACCGCTCGACAGGCCGGCAATCATCGAGGAGCGAAACGCCTGGAAGGTCGAACGCTCGTCGCCCGCCCAATGCAGCGGATACCGCTGCGCCCCGGTGTATCCTGCACGGCTGAACGTAATGCCGCCTTCTTTGGTATGCTGTTGAACAAAATCATAATAACTGCCCACATACAAATTCGGGTATAAATTACGCATTTCGCGACCGGTGGAGCCATCGTGGAACTGGAGATCGTGGCCGAAGACGAACTCGCCGCCGTCGGTTTTGAAACCGTCCACGCCGATTTCATCAAGCAGATACTGGCGTTTATCGAACCACCATTTGACCGCATCAGGATTGGTAAAATCGATAATGTGGCAATCTTTGAACCAGTTATAAGGGAGTGTAAACGGCTCCCCTTGGGCTGTTTTCACGCAAAAGCCATGCTCAAGCAAAGTTATTTCATCGCGATCGCGCTGGCCATGGGCGACACCATACATAAACTTATGAATTGGTATCTGCCATAAAAGCACCTTCAACCCTTGGTTGTGAAGTTCTTCAACCATCCCTCGCGGATTCGGCCAGCGCCCCCACTCCGGGAATTGGAAGTCGCCATAGCGGAACGGCTGACTGCCGTCCTGCACCTCATACTGCGCATCGTTAAAAATATAGAACGTCGCCTCGTCGCTCCACTGCTCGATGACAAGCACTGTTGACGGTATCTCGTATTTGGCGGTTAACTCCGCTTGCTTCATGACCTCGTTCTGCGAGTCCCAGTTATTGCTCGACATCCACGGACCGAACGACCACTTGGGCGGCAGTGCGGGCTTGCCGGTAATATCCGTAAATTGTCCGATCATATCCAGAGGTTTCCCGGCAAATAAATAAACGACCAGTTGCTGATTCACCCGCGAAACGTCCGCTTCTACTTCTACCAAATCGGATAATCTTGTATGAAATCGGAACGCAGAATAAAGCGCTGTATCCACAAAAATGGCATACCCTCCCGATGAGATGGCAAAAGGAACGGGCATGTAGGTTTTCAAGCCTTGATCCCGGTACTGGTTGTACACATACTGATCCACCTCCTGTCCGGAGTATTCGTAATGGGCAAAACGTTCCCCCATGCCGAACCAGCGGTGCTCCGGCCTCGTCTTCATGTTGAGCCGCAACTTATGGACCGTTCCCGAGCCGTCGGTCAACGCTTCGATCAGCGGCTTCCCTTCGGCGGCGAAGCCTTCGGCAAGCAAACCCTCCGCGCTGCGCAAGGCCAGCGCAAGCTTCCCCTCGCGTACGCCGGCTTCCAGCCGTGCGCGTCCCATCTGCAGCGCTGCCTGCTGCACGCGCCGGGCGTATGCCCGTTCGCCCGCTGCGGCGAACGTTATCCGCACCGCGCCGCCGGCCTCGGCGCGGAATGCCAGCACAGACGGCTGCGCCATGTCTGCGCCGGCCAGCTCGACGACGAAGCCATTCGTCGTCTCGTACATCGCATGGACGCGCTCCAGCGCCGTCCATGACCGGACCTTAAAGCCATAAGTCGGCGAGACTGCCGACTTCCCCCCGGCCTGAAGCGCAAAAGCATAGCTGACCTCGTCACCCGCGAGGTAAGGGCCCAGCTGCGCTTCCCAGACCTTCTCCCCGCCGGCGAGCACTTTGACGACGGCCGGAACAGCTTGCGCCGCCGGAATGCCGCCAACGACGGCCTGCACCGAAACCGCCTGACTCGGCTGGAACGGCTGCGTCAGCAGATGCACCACCACCGCATCGCCCGCTTCGGGCTGGCGGGGGAACCGCTCGCAAGCCAAGGTTACGTACGGATCGTCGTAACCTGTGGGCATATGTATGAGCGCGACGCTGTCCGCGCTCGCGTGTGCGCCTGCGTCTGGCACAAGCGCAGTCTGCGCCAATTCCATCAGCACAGCGCACCATGTGCTGATGGGCGGCAGCCCCTGCTCGCGTCCTTGCTCTTGCCCTTGCCCTTGCCCTTGCTCTTGCCCCTGCATCCGCTCACGCCAATAATCAAGCATCAGCGGCTCCTTCGCCGTCGTCATATCCACCTCATAAAGCGCGCCCTGCTCCTCTTGCAGCGCCTCTACCCGGGCTAGCAGTTCCTTCGCCCGCACTGTATCGCCTTTTTTGGCGTAGTACCAAGCCAAGAGGCAAGTCACATCAGGCCGCTCACAGCCGCCGAAATAGGTGTCGCTCTCCCACAGTCTAACGCCCTTGCCGACAAGCGTCTCTTCCAGTTTATACAGCGCCTCTATCAGAATTCGGTCTTCAATACCAAGCATTCCGAAGGGAATAGCCGCAGCGGTAATATCTCCGTGAATCGCCGTATCCCCAAGTTGGCTGACAACCCTTCCATTTTTAATAAACTTAGCGAAAAGGAGTTCTCGTATCGACTTCATCAAACGCCCGCCTATTTCGCCTGCACCGTGCTGCATATTCGATTGGATGGCCGCAAAATATATGGCAAGGTGACTAAGATAGATGCCTTGATTTTCCCCTTGCAGCCAATGAGGCTGCGGTTTTTTCCAACTTGCATCGATCAGCCGAACCACAGCATGAATAAACTCCTGAATTTCCGCGCCGAAAGATTCGTCATCACTCGCCTTAAGATATTCGCCGGCAGCCCACAGCACTAGCGCTTGATCCGTCAGCGCCGCCAGTTCCCGACGCTTGCTTCCGCATAACACCCTTAACAACGGCAGCGCTCGATCTGCCTCTCCACGCCGCACGAACGCATAGCTTAAAAATGCCGCTTCGCGAAAACCAGCCTTCTGTCCGCCTATCGCCAGTTCTCCTGTTAAAGCATCGATCTCAACGTTCGCATACTGCTGCAAATCCGGTTTATTCACAATAAAATCCTCCTTGCTAACGTTCTTATTAGGGAAACCAAAAGGGGCAGTTGCCGCAACAATGCCCCTCCATGCCGACTCCAAGTCTGCCTGTTATTTACTTGCCAGCTTCTCAATCTTGGCTTGCGCTTCATTCAGCGCCTTTTCCGCCGTGTAGTCCTGCTTCAGCTTTGCTTTATCGATTTCATCGCCGATCGCTTTCGTCAAATCGCTCCATTTGTCCGGAATCGGACCGACTGGCGTAAGCACAAGTGTATTCAGCGCTTCAAGCACGACTTTCTTCGATTCAGGCGGCGTTTGTTTGAAATAAGCCTCCATCGCTTTCTCATCGGAAACCGCCGGAACGCTCCAGCCCTTCTCGATCCGCTTACTCACAACCGCAGGGTCGGAGGACATGAATTTAATAAACTTCCAAGCGGCTTCCGCATTCTTCGTTTTATCTGAAACGACAAGACCGTCGGCAAAGAAATGATGCGCTTTCTTCGTATTGCCCGGCTCCAGCGCAATATCCCATTTGAACGGCGCATCCGCAAAGCGGCCGAAATTCCAAATACCGCCGCGCAGCATCGCGATTTTGCCCGCTTTGAAGGCGTTCAAATCTGCGTCCGGCTGGTTGAAGGTGTCGTCGTTCAGCGGAGGAGATACTTTATACTTTCTGGCTTTATCCAACATCCAGTTCAAAGCTTCGATGTTCTCCTTGCTGTTAACCGTCGGCTTGCCGTCTGCGCTCCAGATGCCTCCGCCGTTCTGCGAGATCGTTTTGTAGAACTCATAGAATTGGATCGGCGAATAAGTGCCCCAGACGCCGCTTTTGGCGTCGGTCAGCTTCTGGGCCGCTTCCAGTTCCTCTTTCCACGTCCAATCCGCCTTTGGATAGCCAACCTGCTTTTTGTCAAACAAGTCCTTATTGTAGAAAAGAACTACATCCGAAAACGACTCTACAACCCCGTATTGCTTGCTATTGTATTTGAAAGAATCATAGGCAAGGCCTTTGTAAATGTCCGGTTTGAACGCTGCGTCCTGCGCAATGATCGGGGTCAAGTCTTTTAATGTATTTTTAGCGGCATAAGAGACGAAGTTTTCGTATCCGACCTCGAATACGTCAGGCGCATCCCCCGATGCAAGCTGTGTATTGAGTTTCGTGTAGTAGTTGTTATAATCGACGATATCCACTTTGACCTTCACGCCGGGATTTGCGGCTTCGAACGCTTTCACCATATCGCCGAGCGTCTGCTCTTGAGAACCGCTTGCGGTGTACTGCATGAACTTGAGCGTAACCGGATCTTTCTTCGCCTCCTGTGCTGCCCCCGGCGCAGTTGCGTCCTGTTTCGGAGTCGCCTGAGACGACGCTTCCGGTTTACGATCCGACCCGCACCCCGCTGCCGCAAGTGAAACAATGACGCTTAACGCAACGACCCAACCTGTTTTTCGGGCACCCATGCAGAACCCTCTCTTCACATGAAATTTTGTCTGAGTCTTCATTACCAACCATGCACGCCTTCCCCGCGGTAAGCGCATCCCCCCTCTCATTATCCTTTTACGCCACTCATGGTCATGCCCTTAATGAAATATCGCGACGCGAACAAGAACACGACGAAAATCGGAATAAAGCTAATGACATTGCCCGCCATCAAAATGTTCCATTCCGTCGCCCATCTGCCTTGCAGCTTGCTCAGCCCGATCGGAAGGGTCATCAGTTCCTTGTCGCTCGTGATGATAAGAGGCCATAAGAAATTGTTCCACGATGCCATGAAAGCAAAGATCGCCAATGTGGCTAGGGCGGGTTTGCTGAGCGGGAGTATGATACTCGCAAACACCCGTACATAGGAAGCTCCGTCCATCCTTGCCGCCTCGACCAGCGGATCGGGAATCGTCATGATATGCTGTCTTAGCAGGAATGTGCCGTAAGCGCTGAAAATGCCGGGCAAAATGAGACCCGGATACGTGTTCGTCAAGTGCAGCTTCTGAAAGACGATAAAGAGCGGGGTCATCGTCACCTGCATCGGAATCATCATCGTGATCAGGTAGAGTACAAATAACGGCTCCCTGCCCCGAAATGGAATTTTGGCGAAAACGAACGCCGCCATCGCGCACACAACCACCTGAGCGGCTGTTGTCACGGCCGATACGCCGATGCTGTTGCCTAAGAAACGATAGATCGGAAAGTACTTGGCAATTTCAACATAATTGCTGAACTTGAATGTATCGGGAATAAGATTGGGCGGCATCCGGACGACCTCCAGGCTGTCTTTGAAAGATCCGGACAACATCCAAACAAACGGGAACACGAGAACGACAGCCGCTGCGAGCAAAATCATATGCGACAGCAGGTTCCGATATGGCATATATTTATCGGTCATAGGTAACCCACCTTTTCTGAAGCTGCTGTTGAACGACCGTGACTGCGAAAATAATAACGAACAAGATCCAGGACTGCGCGGAAGCAAAACCCATTTTATAACTTTGGAAGGCGTTTCCATAAATTTGCTGCACGAGCGTACTCGTTTGCCCGGCCGGACCTCCGTTTGTCATCACCAGCACCTGATCGAACAGTTGGAAGCCATTGATCAGCGAAATGACAAGCACGAAGAAAATGCTCGGCGTCAGCAGCGGAAGCGTCACCCGGAAAAACTGCTGAAATCCTCCGGCTCCGTCGATTGTCGCCGCTTCATAGTAGTCATCGGAGATATCCTGCAAGCCCGCAAGCAAAATCACGGTCACATACCCGATGTCTTTCCATACGCTCACTGCGATAATCGAGGGCATTGCCCAAACGAAATCTTGAAGCCACACAGGGCCTTGAATCCCGAACAGCGACAACAGGTAGTTAATGAGTCCGTTCTGACCATTGAGCAGCCAGCGCCATACGATGGAAACGGCAACCCACGAGGTGATGACCGGCACGAAGATGAAAATCCGGTACAGCTTAACGCCTCTCAGCTTCCGATTCAGCAGTACCGCAAACAACAAGCCGAACACGAGCACGGAAGGAATATAACCTACGATATATTGAAGAATGTTCAATAGCGATGTAAGCGTTTTCTCATCATGCAAAGCTTCGCTGTAATTATCCAGTCCGACGAACTTGGCCGGCGTAAGCAAATCCCAATCGGTGAAGGAAATCACAGCCGAGGAAAGCATCGGGATAAGCTGGAAGAAAAGCAATCCCGCCAAACTTGGGAATAAGAATCCGATGATGACAGCCATTCTGGAAAATCGCTTTTGTCCTACCATGTCATTCTCCTTTTCCCGGCTCCCGAGAGAGGACTACTCCCTCGGTCTGACCGTACCTCTTTCCATAATCGTAAGCGGCAGCATGATTTCATTCGTTTCCTGCCCACCGCTTCCCTGAATCATATTGATGAGATGTTCGGCTGCAATTGCTCCCTTTTCGGTAATATTTTGACGGATTGTTGTGAGGGGCGGCAGAAACATTTTGGACATCGATATATCGTCAAAGCCGATGACCGATATATCTTCAGGCACTCTTTTGCCCACATCCATCAGGCTGCGAATCGCTCCGAATGCGACCATATCGCCCGTAGCAAACACGGCTGTAATTTCCGGATGTTTACTTGCAATTAGTTGCCCTGCCGCCATCCCGTGCTCATAGCTCATCGAATCTTCAAACACATAATCCGGATTGTAGAAAAAGTTCGCTTCGCGTATTGCCCGCTTGTAGCCGAGAAAGCGTTTTTCCACGACACCGTCCCGGCGAATCGCCCCTGTAATCAACCCGATGTTCGAATGCCCTTTGTCGATCAAATACTTCGTCGCCAAATAACCTCCGTACTCGTCGTCGATGCCGATCCGTTTAAAATAACTGTCGTTAATATAGCTATCGATCAGCACGATTGGGATGTTGATTTTCTTGAATCCGTCATAAAACTGCTCCGGATATATCCCCATCATAATAGCGCCGTCCAGGTTCCGCTGGACCGACAGGTCCAAATAACTCTCGCCCTGATTCACGCCGGATAATAACAAATGGTAACCGTACTCGCGCAGCTTGCTCTCAATGCCGCTGATCATTTCGCTGTAGAAAGGATTTTCAAGAATGAGCTGTTTATGCGATTCCGTCTGCGGAATAACGATGCCGATGAGCTTCGATTGATTTTTGACCAGGCTTCTTGCGGAGAAATCAGGAATGTAGTTGATCGTTTCAATGATCGTCTTGATGCGTTCGATCGTTTCCGCCGACACCTTGTCAATCCTGCCGTTTAATGCGTAGGAGACAGTTGCCGTTGAGACGCCTGCGGCTTTGGCTACATCTTTAATGGTTGGTTTTTTCATTATTTATCCCTCTATTAGTTATACGTTTAACCAAATTATAAGGGATTCCATCCTATTTTACAATATGACAGCGCTTTATTTTTGTGTAAAAATCATTTATGGGTTTAATCGTTTAACTAAATTTTATGGTTTGCCCCACGATTTAGAACTCTCTTTTCCGCCTGAACGAGCCTCTTAATCGGCAATAGCCCACACCTTATCATCAAGATGTGGGCTTAACTGTGATTGAATCAGGATCACTTGCGGCAATCTATCCCATATCGTACCCATACGCTCATTTCGCCCTGCCCCCGGTTGCCCCATAAATAGTACGGCACGGCTTTCCAGCGAAAAGGCTGCGTATGCCGGACCAGAGGCCGGTACGGCTGATCCGTCCAGGAAGACGCGTCTTCGGCATATCCTTCCCCTTCAATGACGATTGCGCCTCCCGGAAATTGTTCCTCGCGGACGGCCGTAAGCCTGGAGTCCGCCGATATCGAAATCGTCGAAACGGGGCTTCCGTTGTCGATTTCTTCCAGGCAGTAGACCAACGGCCCGCGCTGAATCGCAGCTTTGCCGGCATTGGCCCGGATCTGCGGGTTGGCCTCCAGCAATTGAATGTCCATCGCCAAATTCCATTCCACGCGATCCCCTTGCTTCCACACTCTCGCTGCCAGCGCATAGCCGTCCTTCACAGTATACGGCTTGGGGGTCCCGTTAATGATCATGACGGCTTCGCCCTTGCTCCATTCGGGAATCCGAAGCGCGAGCGTTACCGGGGTATTCGGAGCGGAATCGATCTCGAACGTTACTTTGCCGCTCCAGGGCAGTTCGGCACGCTGCTTCAGCGTCACTTCTCCGGCATCGGTTTGCAGCGACGCCGAGCTGCCGATAAACAGATGAGTATAAACGGTATTCGCCGGCTTGTCGACAGTATAAATATAGTCGTTCAAGGAGCTTAACAGCCTTGCCGCATTCGGAGGGCAGCAGGAGCAGCCGAACCATTTTTGCCGGACCGCCTTGACGTGGCGTCTGCCCGGATTTTTAGCGCTCGCCTCCGGCCATACTTCAAGCGGATTCACGTAAAAAAAATGCTTGCCGTCCAGCGCCATGCTGCCAAGCACGTTGTTGTACAGCGCGCGTTCCAGCACATCTGCATACTCGCTCTTAGGCTCCAGCTGCAGCATGCGCTGCGCGAAAAAAATAAGCCCGATCGATGCGCAAGTTTCCGCGTACACCGTATCGTTCGGAAGATCGTAGTCGAAGGAGAACGCTTCGCCATGATGGGTCGAGCCGATGCCGCCGGTAATGTACATTTGCCGCCCGGTCATATTGCTCCACAGCCGCCGGCTCGCTTCCGCCAATTCCCGGTCGCCGCTCAAGCGGGCCAAATCCGCCATAGCCGTATACATGTAGACGGCGCGCACGGAATGCCCGACAGCGGCCGATTGCTCGCGCACCGGGAGATGGCTTTGGTTGTAGGCCAGGTCCGGCTTGGCGGTAATCCCCTGCACCCAGTGACCGGTGCGCCCTCTTCGCTCCCACTCCAGATGAAAATAATTCGGCTCCTGCCCCCGCTGATCGATAAAATACTGGCTTAACCGCAAATAGCGCGATTCTCCGGTCGCCTGATACAATTTGACCAGCGCCAGCTCTATTTCCTGATGCCCGCAATATCCTTGCAGCTTGCCTTCTTCCGGGCCGAATACGGAATCGATATGATCCGCGAATTTGCACGCGATATCCAGCAGCTTTCTTTTCCCGGTTCCGTGGAAATAGGCTACGGCGGCTTCGATCAAATGCCCTGCGCAGTACAGCTCGTGGCATTCGTGCAGATTGGTCCATTCTTTTCCGGGTTCCTTGATCGCATAGTACGTATTCATGTAACCATTATCACGCTGCGCCTGCGCAATCAGCTCGATCGCCTCGTCGGCCGTCCGCTCCAAAGCGGGGTCCGGATGATGGCCCAGCGAATACCCCACCGCTTCCAGCCACTTGGTCAAATCGCTGTCCTGGAACACCATTCCCCCGAACTCGCCCTCTTCCAGGCCTGCGGCAATCCGGAAATTGCGGATCGCGCAGCTGGGCTCCGCATCTTTAATACGATCGTTCAGCGCCTCCCATTGGTAAGGGATCACCGTATTTCTTACAAGCTCCGTATAGCGATTCCAAAAATCGTCCTCAATGCGGATACGTTCCATATGTCATCCTCCCAAAAACATCATGAATTAACCCTTCACTCCTGCAAGTATATCTTGTAAAATAAAGAGAAAATACGAATAAAATGAACTCATTTTTATAAAATTTAACACAAGCGTATGGTGTGTCCGGAGGGATCGATCGATGAGTGCCGATATCCATTTTTCATTTGATCTGCCGCCTCTGCCCTACTATTTGGGCTGCGGCAAAAGCGTATACGCCCCCGGGGAACAGCATCCGAACCGGCGGCATTTGGGCATGTTCGACCTGCTCCTGATCGTGAAGGGGACGCTGTACATGGGCGAGGATGAGCGGTCGTGGGAGCTGAGCGAAGGGCAGATGCTGCTGCTCCGCCCCGAAGGGCACCATTATCCGACCCGGCCATGTGCGGAGGAGACGGAGTTTTATTGGGTGCATATAAATTGCGCGGGGGATTGGCAGGAGGTTCGGGAAGAGGAGCGGCCGATGCAACCGAACCGCCAGCCCTTCGCGAATCCTTATACGCTGCGGCTTCCGCAGTTTGCCGCCCTGCTGCAGCCTTCCGTCGCCTTCCGCATCGTGCAGCAGCTTATGGATATTTCCGGCAACCGCCGTTCCACGGCTTTTTGGCAGGAGCAGGCGCTGTGCATGGAGCTGCTGCGGCTGCTGGAGCAGGAGAGCCGGGATCATCATTCCTCGCCCGTGATGAAGCTGGCGGAAGCTGCGGAAGCTTTTCTCAAGCAAAATTACCGGAAGGACATTACGAACGAAGCTCTCTCCAACGCTCTGCATTTTCATTCCAACTACATCGTCCGCTGCATGAAAGAAGTGTACCGCTGCACGCCCATGGAATATTTGCACGAATACCGCATCGAACAGGCCAAACGGCTGCTTATTACGACGGAGTGGCCCATCGCCCAAATTGCCGAGTATGTCGGCTTTTCCTATACGCCCTACTTTTCAAGCTGCTTCCAAAAGAGCGTCGGACTGCCCCCGCTCCGCTTCCGCAAGCAGTATTTTGCGCTGGCGGCGCGCTGATTACCGCGATGCTACGTCGCGAGCGCGGCGGATTGCGGCCGGTGCACGGCAGGATCAGACAAGGCTACGTCGCGGGCGCGGCGGATTGCGGCCGGTGCACGGCAGGATCAGACAAGGCTACGTCGCGGGCGCGGCGGATTGCGGCCGGTGCACGGCAGGATCAGGCAAGGCTACGTCGCGGACGCGGCAGGTGCACCGCAGGTATCAGGCAAGGCTATGTCGCGGGCGCGGCGGGGTGCGGTAGGTGCACGGCGGGTTGTGGCGGGTACACGGCAGGTATCAGGCAAGGCTGAGGGGAAAGCCTGCGATTGTGCAGGAGGCTTTTGGCGAAAAGCCTGCGGTTGTCAGAGTGTCGAGAAAGTCGCGACACTTTGTCAGGGCAGCCGGAGGGGGTTGCGGCTTGGCAAATTTAAAAGCCTGCAAAAGTGCAGGCTTTTTCTGTGCATGAGGCTCATTTTGAGGAAAAACCTGCAATTGTGCAGGAATTCCCGATAAAAATGAGCCTGAGCTCGTGCTGCAGCTAAAAAGCCTGCACATTTGCAGGAATTTTTCGCTGAAGGCGTATCCGAGAGCAAAAACCTGCACTTTTGCAGGCTTTCTCCGCGTTGTCAATCAGATGTTCTGTCAGGCTGTTGAGAAAGTCCAACTGAATTCCCCTCAGATCAATTTGTATGCGGGTGGCTCTCAGCTCGAAGAGGAAAAATTGATCTAAACCGATCTGAGAAGGGGTATTTCGGCTCGCTGCCAGCGCATGAACGGCTGCGCCGTCTTTGGGCGGCTTCCCGGGGGTCGCTGCGTAGCAAAAAAACCGCCGCCGGACCCACGATGGACCCGGCGGCGGCCTGCCTGCAACGCTCTTTTATACCTCGCGGCTTGTATGCCACTTGATTTCCTGAATAAATTCCGCAACCGATTCATGCAGGCGCGCGGCAATTTCTTCGTCCAAAATGGCCTGCCCCTGCTCGCCCCAAGTTACCTGCTTATCGAGCACGTAAACGCCCTGCAAAATGTTTTGCGCGCCCAGCGAAGACAATACCGGTTTNGGCGCGCGGCAATTTCTTCGTCCAAAATGGCCTGCCCCTGCTCGCCCCAAGTTACCTGCTTATCGAGCACGTAAACGCCCTGCAAAATGTTTTGCGCGCCCAGCGAAGACAATACCGGTTTGAGCGCATAGTCGATCGCCAGCAAATGCGCGATCGTTCCGCCGACTGCAAGCGGCAGCACGATTTTGCGGTCGAGCCCTTTTTGCGGCAGCAGATCGAGGAACGCTTTCAATACACCCGTGTAGGAAGCTTTGTACACCGGGGTAGCGACGAAAACGGCATCCGCTTCGGCAACCAGCGCGTTAGCTTTGACAATCGCCTCGCTGTCAAATTTTGCATAAAGCAAGTCCTCGGCCGGAATGTCCCGCACTTTAATCCATTCCACTTCCAGGCCTGCTTGGAGCAGCTCGCTTTTGGCCGTTTCAATAACGCCGTGCAGACGGGATGTCGGGGTCGGACTTCCGGAAATAATAACCACTTTTGCCATGCCAGTTCACTCTCCGCATGTGATAGTTGATGAAAAAGAGACTCCGCAGCTTTGTTTGCAATCAAAGGGGGGAGTCTCCAGAGGTCCGGTCGACTTGCTCGTATTAATTCATAGTAAATAACTTGGTTTTATCTTACCACCGGCATTCCGGCCCGTCAACCATTATTTGCACGCCCCCGGCCGCTCCAGAGGCTTGCGGGCAGCTCCGGCCGCCGGCCGCACTAGAAAAAGTTCCAGCCCGGCAGCCATCTAAGGAAATGCGAGTAAGCCGCAGGAATAACCATGCCCGATAAAATCGGGTAAAATAGCGCGAACATGACGAACACGGCTCCCAAATATCCGTACACCCATCTCCGTCTGCCGGCGGTGGCGGATTCCTGCATGTATCCCTTGATGTAGTAAGTCAAAATCAAAATGAGGAACGGCACCATCGCGAAATAATGATAAATAAAAGTCAGCCGCGGCACGAGCATCCACGGCAAATACTGCGAGCCGTAGGCGATGAGCAGCATGCCCAGCTTTTTATCGCGCCGCTTCACTGCGACATAGAGCGAAACGATCACCGCGGCGAAGCCGGGCCACCAAACAAGCGGGTTGCCGAACGATATGATGCTGGACAGCATGCCTTCCGGCAGCATTTTGCCTTGATAATACCAGATCGGCCTGAGCATCAGCGGCCATTCCCACCAAGGCGAAGAGAAGGGATGCGTCGCGACGAGATCTTTGTGGTATTTGTACATGTGCACCTGATAAGTAACGACATCCTTCAGGCTGTGGCCCGGACCCGGCACCATCATGAAAGGGATGTAGGACAGCGTGTAAATAATCGCAGGCACGATAGCGAACATCAGGATGCAGTAAGCCAGCGTAAGGAGCGTATACTTCGGAAAAAGACGCCTCACCTGCTGCAGCCTGCCGCGGTCTTCGTCCGCAAGCGTCTCGCCTTCCAGCGCGCTCCGCGCAAGCCGGTATTCGCGGAAGCGCTCCAGGAGCGTCAGGAACAGCAGCAGGGCAAGCCCTGCGCCGCCGTAGATGACGATCCATTTGGACGCGGCGCCGATGCCGAAAAACAAGCCCGACAAGCCGAGGGGCACGAGCGTCTTCCACAGCCGTTCCCGATAAAAGCTGAGCGTCGTGTAGCGGTACATGAAGTAGAACATCAGCATGATGAAAAACACGCCGTACACATCGATCGTAGCAATCCGCGTCTGGGCAAAATGCATGAAATCGAACGTCATCAAAAACGCGGCGATAAACCCGAACTCGGAGCGTCCGAACATCCTTTTGGCAAACACGTAGATGACAGGAATCATGCCGATTCCGAATACCGTGCCGACGATTCTCCAGCCGAACGGATTCAGCCCGAACAGCCAAATGCCGAGCGAAATAAGTATTTTCCCAAGCGGAGGGTGGGTGCTCTCATACGGTTCGATCTTGTGAAGATGCTCGTAGGCCGTCCGCGCGTGATAAATTTCGTCGAAATAGCTGCCTTCCATAAACGTTGGCGTGTACGGAACTACGGCCGGCTCGTCGAACACGTTTTCCGGCTTGCCTTGATCGGCGGGGTTCGCCTCCTGTGCGGTCACCGCTTGAACCGGCACAATCGTGCTGCTGCCGTCAGCGAAAATGCCGACTTCATGCAGGCGCAGCCCCGAACTTTCCAGCGAATCGGCCGTAATTTTCACGTATCTCGCCTGTACTTTCGGCTCCACCGTATTCCAGGTGAGCACTTTCGTGTGATCGGATTTGACGGTCGTTTGCTGGCTCCACGCTTGGCCGTCCGTGGAAAACCAGAACGAATACGAGCCCTCGCCAACCCCGGCAAAGCTATTGATCCTCGTAATGCTGCGCGTGCTGCCGAGATCGGCGACGACCGCCTCTCCCGTCTTGGCAGGCTTCCAGAACGTGACCGGATCCTCGTGCCCGCCCAGACGGTACAAGGCGATGATTGAATAAACCAAAATCAGTCCGCCCAAATACCAGGCATCTTTTTTGGAAAAAAAGCGCCCTTTGCCGCTTCGCTCCAGCTCGTCCTCCGCAGGCTGGAAAATCGTTTTCCAACGGTCGGCGGGCTCGCCCTTCTCGTTCTCCGCCACGGCATCCGTCTGCTGTGCCTGGCCTTCGGGCTTTTCGAACGTTTGATGCTGTACGAAGTACCGCCACCCCAATACAGCCGCGTATGCAAACAAAATAACGTTGACAGCCGAGACGACGAGCATCAGCGGATCGAAACGGGGGATGTGGTAATCCTGATGGAAGCTGCGCAGCAGCACATCGGCCACGTTGATAAAATGCGTAAGGCTGAAGCCGATAAACAAGCCGAGTACCCGCCTGTCCTTCAAATAAATGAAACTCGCCAGCGCCAAAAGCAGCCCGTAATGCAAATACCGCTCGTGCATTTTGGTCGAACAGATGAAAACGGCCGTAATGAACAAAAATGCGACATACAGCAGCGCCCCCTTCCGGTCTTTGCTGCGGATGTACAAGTAGCAGCAGTAGAGCAGCGATGCGGCCATCAGCACCCAGCCCAGCGATTGGTACGATACGTGCAGCATGCTTTTGGTCATTTCGGTAAAATTGCCGCCCAACAGCGCCATGAGATTAAACGCATTGAGCGAAGCGTATGGATATGAAGACAGTGTGCTTATGTACAGTTCGAACAGCCAGCCGTACCCTCTGCCGATGGCAAAAGGCAGCGCCAGCACGGCTATCGTGGCCGCGCCGCTCAAGCAGCTTAATGCGAATGTCATCCAGCTGCGCTTTTTGATGACGTCAATCAGCAGGAACGGCCCGAACAGCAGCGCCTGCGGCTTGAGCAAAATCGCCAGTGCCAGAAATACCGCAGCCAGCGGCAGCTTCCCCTTCTGCTGCTGCAGCAAGGCGGCGAGAATGAACATCATAAAAAAGGAGTCGACCTGCCCCCATACCGCCGAATTGACCCACATCGCCGGATTGAACGCGAACAATGCGGCGAGTCCGAGAGCGGGGAGCCAGGCCCGGCTGCCGCCTCCGGCCTTGACGGCGATCCGGTACACGGCGTAGGACAGCCCGATATCGGCGAGCATCGCAGGGAGCTTCAAAATCGTCAACGATAGCCCGCTTTCCCATGGAATATGGAACAGATGATGAATGAGGCCGATCAGGTATAGCACATACATATACCCAGGGGGGTAATCAAGAAAAAAATTGGCGGCATCCGTGTACAAACCCGAAAGACCTGCGGTATATGCGCGGTCCGCCCAAGCCATAAACGTGCGTACGTCCGTATCGTAACCGGTCCATACCGGTGCAATGACGATCCGCAGAAGCAGCGCCAGGATTAACATGCCTCCTAGCAAAAGGTGCCTTTTTGAAGCCAAGCTTTGAATTTGCCTGAATCGGCTGAACATGCAGCAATCTCCTTTTCCCCAACATGACTATATCCATTATACCCGCCGCTTCCTCCGCAGAAAAGCATGAGAAAAGAAGCACCGACAACAGGTGTCAGTGCTTCGGTTCAAGTTTCTCGATGCGTTCGCAAATTTCATGCAGCCACTCGTAGTCATGAGTCAGCGATGCGCACAACGATAAATTATCCAGCTTCAGCCGATTCCACACATACGTCGCGTTCGCTTCCAGACACAGCATCAGCTCATCCTGCTCCGCCTGGGTCAACTCGCGCGCTCTGCGCATTGTCCATAATTCTGCCATACGTTGATGAACGGCCAACATGATCCGACGTCCCCCTGCCCAAAAAAATTGCTGCTATTATGCATTATGGACAAAGAATGCCGGTTTATAACCCGGAGGCCAAAACTGCCGCACAGTTTTGACGTCATTGCGCCTGCCGGGCGCCAACCCGCTCAATCACGCAGTGGAGATCCATATCCAGCATGGAGTTTAATGTCAAATGGACGCCCGCAGGCGCCTCCAGACCGCTTGTAACTTCGTTCGGGACGACGACGCATTTCATGCCCGCGCGTATGGCGGCCAGCGCACCGTTCGGCGAATCCTCAAAAGCGACGGCTTCTTCCGGCCGAACCCGAAATTCGGCAAGAACCTGAATGTACAATTCGGGGTCGGGCTTTACGTTTTGCGCATCCTCATGTGTGCGGATACAGTCGAAATATGTTTTCAAGTTCCACTTTTCAAGAAACGGAAAAATCCAGTCCTTCGGCGCACTTGACGCAAGCCCGATTCTTAGCCCCATCTCCCGCGCGCAATCCAAATACTCTCGCACCCCCGGCCTCGTTCCTTCATTCCCGAACAGGACATCAAACTTGTCCCGCCTCAGCTTTCTCAGCAGCTCCCGATCATGCTGAACGCCTGTCTGCTCCTGCAAATAGCGGTAGGGGTCAAAAGTGTCGGCATCCCCTCCGATTCGAGTGCAATAAAGCGCAAGCGGCAAATCTACTCCGTAATCTTTCAAAAGCTCCCGAAACGAATAGTATTCAAAAGTTTCCGTATCCATCATAAGTCCGTCAAAATCGAAAACTACCGCTTTAATCAAAAATAACCGCTCCTCCGCAATTTGCTTTATTACGGTATCACTGTACCATTTTATCTAATTAAAGTAATGATAAAGTAAATCTTCGCGGTTGTAAACTGTGAGTCAGGCGTGGGATTCGCGTCACTCGGGATTGGGGGGCTTGCCCAATGTTGTCAGGTTAAGCGGTTATAGCCCCCGCCGCTTGGTCTTCGTGAATTTGTTAGCTTTTGTCTGTTTGTTCCGTTTGAAAGAGCGATCCTTCACTATAGGGACGATGTTGCGCTGAAGCTCCTCCAAAAATCGGGCGTGCAGGTCGTCCCTTTTCGTATCGTCTTCTTCCAGCATCATTTCGATGAGCCGATTGCGCAATTTG
>NZ_JBVYOL010000052.1:0-23016 GCF_056120505.1 Paenibacillus sp. sgz302164
GAATATCTACAAAAAAATATATGTGCATAATGAAAAATACTCTGCAATCTGCCGTGCAGATAGGATTTCTAAAAAGCATAGTAAGTGTGCATAAATAAAAATGGGCATAAGCCAACCCAATTATGCTCAAAAGGAGAAGGATCAGATGAAGCCAGCACCCATGGAAACGGAAGAAGACCTTGAACTGGTGAAAGATTTCATTCTGTTAGTCCTCCTTCTCGATGTTCTGGAAGGAGATATTTCTGCTTTGAAGACAACTCCGTTAAAAATGTTTGTAATCTATGTAAGAAAATTACGTCACATTCAAAACCTAATTACTGCTGACTTGGTGTCCGTTCGAACTAGGCTCCGGGGACGCGGGATTAAAATATATGAACAGCAGCGTACCAAATTGCGTATAGAAATCCGCTATTTATGCAGGGGCTACCATCGGCATTTTTCTATGCTGTGGGGTCTCGTCAAAGCCGAGTTGTATGTGAAATTGAGCATGTATCTAGACATCGATGTGAGGAGCATTTCACATGAAACCTAAAAAAAAGCGAATTGTGATGTTGGCGGACTGTCAATCCTTCTATGCAAGCGTCGAAAAAGCAGCTCATCCGGAATACAGAGACCAGCCTTTGGTCGTGGCCAGTGATCCTGCTCGCCGTTCTGGTATCATTCTTGCGGCCTGCCCTCTTGCGAAACAATATGGTGTTACTACGGCGGAGCGGCTAGGAGAAGCACTTGCAAAGTGCCCCAATTTGGTAGTCATCCGCCCACGGATGCAAGAATATATCCGAGTGTCGTTAAAAATTACGGAGATTTTTCAGTCATATACCGATTTGGTGGAGCCATACAGTATTGACGAGCAGCATCTCGATATTACCGGAAGCTTGGGGCTTTTTGGCGATCCGATCAGCATTGCCCAAAGCATTCAACTCAAAGTTATGAAGGAACTGGGGGTATATGTACGTATCGGGATCAGTGAAAACAAAGTGCTTTCCAAAATGGCTTGCGATAACTTTGCCAAGCGAAACGAATCAGGAATCTTCCAAATGAACATCGACGAGTTGCACTCGACACTCTGGCCGCTACCGGTCAATCAGATGTTCATGATCGGCTCCCGAATGAGATTTCATCTAGAAAAGATGGGGATTTATACGATTGGTCAATTAGCTCAAATTCCGTTAGCCAAACTTAAATTTAAATGGGGCATTAACGGCGAAGTGCTATGGCTTATAGCTAACGGAGTAGACAATTCACCGGTAAGTCCCGGTACGCATGACCGACAGAAAGCGATTGGCCACCAAATGACGCTTCCAGTTGATTATCGAACCCTCGATCAAATCATGGTTCCCCTCTTAGAGATGTCAGAACTGGTTTGCCAACGTTGCCGCGCAAAAGGCTACATGGGCTGGGTTGTATCTGTTGGCTCTCAGGGAGCGGATTTTGATCGACCAACTGGCTTTTACAGGCAAATGAAGCTGCCTGATCCGACGAATCTCACGAATGAGGTCTTCAAAACAGCGGCAGCTTTGTTTAAGCAGCATTGGGATGGACTCCCTATTCGAAGAATAGGCGTTACATTAAGTCAACTTGTAAGCGATCAGGAATATCAGCTTGTTTTATTCGATGACAGAGAAAAGAAATTAAAGCTAGAAAAAACGACGGATCAAATTAAAGAAAAGTATGGGAATGCTTCTATTATGCGAGCATCCTCCTTAAGAGAACACGGTCAAGCTCGGGATCGAGCACAAAAAATCGGGGGGCATTATAAATGAGTAAAAAACTTGAGGGTAACGGACTGTTCGAATCATCCAGAATGATGCTGCCCGAGCATAAGGAGGCTTACCTCGTACACCAACAGGCATTGAATAAAAAAACACGACCCCAATTGGATGAGCAAGAAATGGAGTACATTTTTCACTGTCTGGCCGAATCGATGCAATTCAAGGCCAGTATTACATTGATATTGTTCGAGGAGTACGACGAAAAAGAAGTTACCGGCATTGTGGTGCAAGTTGATCGACAACGTGAAGCCGTTAAATTAGTCTATAACTATGATTCTGGATGGATCCATTTGGCTGATATCATAAAAATCATATCCTGTAACAATGATTGGGATAGTACCAAAGAATGCTGATCTAAATTAAATAATTCCAGTAAATATTTCTCGAATTTTGTAAAATTAGATCTAGATTTGAAAGTTGTTTAAGAGGCCGTATCCCTTTCAGAACTGCGATTCGTTTTAGATCAAATTTATATTCGCCTAAGAAATTAATGTGCTCCCAGCCAAGAGGGGAAATATGCTTCAACAATTCTTCATTCAATTGCGTTATTACTTTCAATTGCGTTATTACTTTTTCTATATTCCGCTGCTTGTGTTAAATAAACGGTATTCCATACATTGATTGCATTGATGAGGATGTTCAATGCGCGGGCCCGTTGGAGCTGATCTTGCAGATCACGTTCACGCAGTTCGCCGTGTTTGCCAAAAAGATTGCTCGGCCAATGCGTTCATCGCTTCTCTTTTGTAAAAACCGATTGATCTTCCGCCACAGCGCTTCACTTGAAATATAGTCTAAGATGAAGGTGGTTTTCTAGATGCATCCCATTTCCCGGAGTGCGGTTGCTAAACGGTTTTGACGAGCATAAGATCCGAGTTTTCCCATAATCAGCGAAGCCGAAACCGTTCCTTCCCGATGATCTTTGTATTGATTTGGCCGCGCAGCAGTTTCTCCAGTTTGGCGACTTTATGAAGATACCATGAACAAAGCGCAGGCTGTTCTCGTCAATTATCACCATAAATTGTCGCTGCCTTCTTATTGGGGTGATGGTACCACGTCCTCATCGGACGGAATGTGTGTTCAGATTGGGGTGGCCGCACTTCATGCCGATGCGAATCCGCATTACGGTACAGGGGGGAGCGCCAACAAAACGCGGTTATCTCTACTCGACATAATGAGTGACTTTACAGTATTCTATGTATCGTCACTCATTATTTTTATTACTTTATTGATGCTATATCTCTATTGGATTTTATAGTATTTATAGTATATTAATAAGGTTGAGGACGTAGTCCAAGCGAAGGCGCGGGAGGGAAGGTTTTGTTTTAAAAGTATCAAGGAAAACAACAGGAGTGGTTTAATGAGGGTTGTCAGTCTTGAGACAAAAGATGGTAAAAAAACGGTATATGCTGATGAATCCGAATGATGAACCCGTACAGCCGGTTCTACAGTATTTGAAATTCAAAGATAACAGTGGTGCAGCCCGGAATACTTTACGGTCATTCTGTTTCCACTTGAAGCTATTTTTTGAATACCTTGATCAAGTGCAGAAAGATTATCGAGAAATCGGTTTAGACGAGTTAGCCGAGTTCATGCGCTGGCTACAGAATCCTTATAAACACGCTAAGGTATCCCCCATTCAATCGAATGAGCCGATTCGAAAAGCGAAGACCGTCAATATCATCATCAATACGGTAATCGGTTTTTATGATTATCTCATGAGACATGAAGATTACAGCATTCAATTAGCCGAACGAGTCAAAAAACAAATGTCGGGTTCACGCAGAGGCTTTAAGGATTTTCTGTACCACATTAATAAGGATAAAGCCTTCACTACCCATATCCTTAAACTCAAAGTACCTAAGCAAAAACCAAAGACCATTTCGAAAGAACATATCGCAATACTGCTTAATGCGTGTGAAAATGTGAGAGATCAGTATTTGATTCAGTTGCTATGGGAAAGCTCGATGCGGATCGGAGAAGCGTTAGCGTTGTGGCTTGAAGACTTCGAGATCGATGCCCGAAAGATACATATCCGCGATCGCGGCGAACTTTCCAACTTCGCTGAAATCAAGACGGTATGTAGTCCACGCAGTATTGATGTTTCTCCGGATTTAATGAATCTGTACTTGGACTATGTTGCTGAATTTCATACCGAGCATGTGGATACAAATCATGTGTTCATCAAATTGTCCGGAGAAAACAAAGGAAAGCCATTGGAGTACGCGGACGTAGACTCCTTATTTCAGCGCTTAC
Organism: Paenibacillus sp. sgz302164; assembly: GCF_056120505.1. NCBI lineage: Bacteria > Bacillati > Bacillota > Bacilli > Caryophanales > Paenibacillaceae > Paenibacillus > Paenibacillus sp. sgz302164. The sequence continues at coordinate 4,026 of NZ_JBVYOL010000052.1, forward strand.
GCAAGAAAACATCGGTCCATATTACGCCGCATATGTTGCGCCACACGTCGCTAACGGAACTTAGAAAAGCAGGTTGGCGGGACGAACATTTAATGAAACGTGCTGGACACGCTCATATTCAAACTACAATGCAGATGTATATTCACCCTTCGGATGAAGACATTAGAAAAGACTGGGAAAAAGCTCAAGAGAACATGAAACTCATCAAGAACAAAAGGGATATTGATAAGACATGAGACTATCTGTTATTACCCCCATTAGCGAAAGTAAGGTTGACGAGCTAAACAAATACCTTTCGGGATACTGGGAAAATGATATTTGGGATACAAACGATCCGATCTTCAACAACTTTAAAAAAGCCGCCAAGGGAAACTCACACCATAACATGAATTTTTCTTACTTCTCCCCCATGCTAAAAAATGAAGTGAAATTCTTCATAATTAACCGTGTTCAAAACGGTGAACTTCAATTAGCCTCAGCTATACACAATTATGGCGGATCCTTTAAACGACTATCTGATTTTTTAGCAAAACATATTCCGAATCTCCGTAGTTTTGCTGATTTAGAAATTAATAAAGCATTGATGCAGCTGCGTTCCTATCTCAGCGAAAATGGACTCAGCATTCTTATTTACGGAAGAAGAAAACTCTCTAATTACGAGAACTTGTTAAACCGATTGTATTTGTTTTACCAAAGCTACTATGATACAAGAACGGAATTTGAAAAAGAGGTTTGGGATGTCAGAAATATTCCTAGTGCCAGATATGCTGACCATGAATCGAGGCAAATATTGAATTTCAAAGATGTTCCCAAGCCTTTTCAAGATTTGGCTAAACGGTATCTGAAGTTTAGAATTAGTCGATTATCCATCGGACAATGCTGCCTTGATCTGACAGCCATTAAGCTTTTTCTGACTTTTCTACATAACAGACATCCCTCGTGGAATACTTTACAAGACTTAGCCAGGATAGATATTGAAGACTTTTTAGCATGGCACAACCAGGAATTAAAAGATAAAATAACGACCAAAAGAGCGCATGTTATTACCCTGAAAGTCTTTTTGGAAAACATAGAGAGGCTTCAATACGTTGGTGCCCCTAAGCTTCCAGTCAATCTATTATTATTTAAAGAAGACTTTCCCCGGCCCAGAAATCGTACAGAAACTGATATTAAATATATCCCTGAGGGAGTGATCCAACAAATTGAGGAAAGATTAGAATACCTGAAGCCCCCTAAGTTCATACCAGTTATTATATTGCTTCGGGCAACCGGCTGGAGGATTTCAGATATTCTCAATCTTAAATATGAAAACTGTTTAGAATACACGAGCCAAGGATGGTATTTGAAAGGTGATATTACAAAAACGCAAGTCTTGAATCATCGTGTGCCTATAACAGAAGAAGTGGCCGCAGTGATTCGAACCGTGATTGAAACCGTAAAAGACCTAAGCCATGAGAGTAACAATCCAAAGAAATACTTATTTGTTCAGCTCGAAGGCGTAAGAAAAGGTAGGCCTTATAATTACTATGACGTACGGAGAAGCTTAAACAGATTTGTCCATGAGCAAAACATTTTAGATGATCAAGGTAACGTGTTCCATTTAAAAAACCATGCTTTCCGTCATACCAAAGGTATTGAATTGATAAACAACGGCATGAATTTATTACACGTGCAAAAATGGATGGCTCATGCTTCTCCGGAAATGACATTAAGGTATGCCAAAATACTCGATACTTCAATGCGAAAATCCTGGGAAGAAGCTACGAAATTAGGCATCTTTAGGATCGACCCTGTCAATAGAAAACCGACAAAAATTGATTTAACCGAAATTGAGAATGAAGATGTTATTGAATGGGAGTATATTCGATACAATTTGGATGCTGTGAAGATGGAACTGGGGTATTGCATGAAGCCCATTAAACAACCCTGCCCGACTCAAGCTAATCCCTGCCTGTCATGTCGGAATTTTTGTACGACACCGGAATTCATTCCGCAATTCGAACACGAGATACACGAGACGAAATCCATTATTGAGCGCGGTAATCGTCTTGGTCGATTAGTATGGGTAGAAAAGAACCAGGCCTTGCTTGAACGCCTAGAACCGATCTTAGAGGCTCTAAAGACAGGTAAAACACACCATCTTGCCGGAAAGAAAGGCCGTGAGTATACCGAGGAGGAACGAGTCCATGCCCGGTAAACATACGAGAAACACAGAAGGTGTACGTCAATATGCCCAGCAAAAGAAGCTATCCGCCGCGGTAAAGGTCGATGAGGCAATCCAACGACTTATTAAGCAACAAGGCAAGATAAACTTCAATAGCGTTTCCACAGAGTCCGGCGCCTCTAAAGCCTATCTTTATAATCATTCGGAGATTCGCGATCGAATAGAAACGCTGCGTAAACAGCAAGAAGGTCTCCTCTCTGCTAAGCAAGTGAAACGTGAAATGACTGAAGCAAGCAAGGATGTTCTCATAGCTGCTAAAAACAAGCGGATAAAAGAACTTGAGACTGAAAACAAACATCTGAAGGATGAATTAATGAAGCTGCGCGGGATAATCTACGATAAATTTTAGAATGGAGAGCCTAGATCATGCTTGACTCCGAAAAAGTAAAATGGATGATTCAACGAAAAAAGCGTCTACATTATACCGATCCGCGTTTTCAGGATGACTCATGGCATATTAGCTACGCGCTAACGAGAGATATGAACGATACAACGGCCTTCCTGGAGTCTTGTACCGATGAAGAAATAAATCTACTATCCGACGAGCTATTCGATGTTGTAGATGCCTTTTACGAGGGTCAAGGCGGTGGTCAATTCGTAGATTTCCTTAAAATACTGGTAGAAAACCGCCCTAATGTGGAGATTCAGGATGAAATTCAAGGTATTGTTGAAACCTTGGATGAACTCGTACAGGGTCTTCCAGTTAATAAACAAGAATTCCTTACCGCTGAGGAAGCTAACGGATTAAAGGCTGATCTGCCCTAAGTAAATGAATGCTCTGGATCGTTAAGCTAACTGGCAGTTATGCTCAACGGACGCTGGAAATGTTATATTTAGGATGTTTAAACTAGATAAATTATGAACAAGGAGATAAAACTATGACAAAAAATAAATTACTACGAATGGATAACGTCCTTATCGTCGTTAACGATCTCGAAGCAGTTAAAGCCTTCTTTCTCCAACTCGGATTCCAGTTTGAGGGCGAAACGACCGTCGAGGGCTCCTCCGTAGATCGTCTCATTGGCCTTCAGAACGTCCGTGCTACCCTCGTGTTTATGCGCACTCCTGACGGCCACGGACGGATCGAGCTGGACAAGTTCCACACGCCGGATGCGATCAGAACTGGGCCGGAGAAGGCTCAGGTGAACGAACTCGGGATCCGCCGCATCATGTTCGCCGTTGATGACATCGATGACGTGGTCGCGCGCCTGATTGCCTATGGCGCCGAACTGGTCGGCGAAGTGGTGCAATACGGGGACACGAATCGACTCGCCTACATCCGCGGTCCCGAAGGCATCATCGTCGGATTGAGCGAGCAGCTCAAGTAATAAATCAGTAACTGTTACGCTAACGGATACGATAGTGGAATGACAGAAAAAAGCAGGCCAAGACTGTGTTGTTCCAGTTTTGGTCTGTTTTTTGCGAAGCTACGACAAAAATACATTGAATACATGTGAACAAAGTGCAGAGCCTTATGTTTCAAGGGGTTTTCTCACGCTCGTTTAGATAATGACAGCCAGGGGCAAAGTAGATGGATAAATATTACACTACGAGCAAACTAAGGAATAAAACTATATTTATTTATTTATCGTATCGGGTTGTTTACGTCAATGGCCAAAGACAGAGCTAGGCTGCCGACATTGATCGGCAGTCTAGTCTTAGTTGGAGATTGAACAGTTGTATCCGTTAGACGCCAACATTTTAACGCGGAAAATATACGCTAAGCCCTGAATTTCGGCTAGCCTGGATTTTTCTTTCTCAATATGAAACGAACGAACATTTAAAAAATAGAGGATCTTGATAAAAAAAGCAGTGACAATCTAGGAGCCAGAAAATCCTAGGATTGTCGCTGCTTTTATTGTGCTATCGTTTTCCGATATCAAGTATGAACCTTAAGCCTGAGAATAGGCGCTTGCGTCAAAGAAGGCAATTTCCCAGAGATGTCCGTCCAAGTCCTCGAAGCTTCTAACATACATGAAGCCATGATCCGCCGGCGCTTTGCTTTCCTTCCCTCCCGCGGCAAGCGCCTTGTTAGCCAGTTCGTCTACATGTTCTCTACTGTCAGCAGATAGCGCAATAATTCCTGCAGCAGCGCTGGCGACATTTGCTATAGGCTTGGTAATGAACGTCCGGAAATACGACTCCGTAAGCAACTGAACGAACGTATTGTCGTTTACTACAAGGCAGGCTGAGTTTTCGTCGGAGAACTGGGGGTTGAACTCGAAGCCGATGCTGCTGAAAAATTCCTTTGTCCGATTTAAATCTTTAACAGGCAAGTTTACAAAAGTGTGAGTCGATTTGTATGCCATCTTTGGTCACCTCATTATATTTTTTATCGTCATTACTTGGAAGTATTGATGTTCCTGCGGATTATAAACCGTAAGCTCTTGAGTGCGTCACGCTTCAGGTAAAAGAGGACGGCCGCAAATACTAAAATCAATAAAGGAACAGCTGCATCCGTCACGTGGCCTGCGGCGAGATTCGTTAGAGTCGCTCCGATCAGGATGACGATCATGATCGCTAACGATGAAGCTACCGCTTTCTGGCTACGGTAGCCGGCTATAAGAATCAGTGCGGCCAAAATTTCAAAAACGCCAACTGTGTAAATCAATGCGACCGGCGTACCAATTTTGTCAGTGAAAAATTCCCTGATTTGGTCGGCAGTGGAAAAGATTTTCGAAGCCCCAGCAAACAAAAAGTCCAATGCAATTAGACCCTGCAGAATGCGTACAACCCATTTCATAAGTAAAACACTCCTTAAGGGGATTCTTCTAGTGGGGTAGTGACAGGGTTGCTGCCATATACCATTAGGGACCTGACGAATATCTTCACGTTCTCTTGAATGAATTGTTCAAGATCGATATCAGGATAGTTCACCCTAGATTCCAAATTGTTAATAAACGCGCCATATTGGGCCATCATGAACGTAAATGCCTGCATGGTGGGGTTCGAACAAGCAATTTTCCCTTGCTCGCTCATCGTAATGAAGTAATCTGTCAGAAACGTCAGCAGTTGGCGAGGATGCTGCAGTCGACGTTCTTTAAAGCCGGGGATATGAACCTCATCTTTTAAGGCGATCAGAATTAGCTTTCGGTCTCGGTTCATGATTTCATGATATTTTTTGCTGATAGCCAATAGGTCGAATTCTAACTCCCACACAATCTGCTCGTTGAAGAGCACTCGCATCTCTTCGGCATACTGAAAACGTTCAAGGGCGGTTTCCAGTAAATTTTGCTTGCTTCCGAAATGTCGAAAAAGCGTCTTTTCGCTTAAGTCGGCAGATGTGGCGATTTCCTGTGTCGTGACGCCATGGTAGCCTCTCTCCGAAATTAGGTCGATCGCGGCCCGTAACAATTTCTCCGCGCTCCCCTGCTTAGTTTGATGCATGATCAACTCCCTTTCTGTAGAATACATGAAATGTCTGTCAGTGATGACTGTCATTATTGTATTCCATTTTTATCCTCCCGTCAATAGCACAGTAAACCCACCGATAATCATAACTCGTTTAGATTTTGAGCAAATATTCGAGTTAAGTTAATTTGCTCTCATTATGGTAATATTCTACATTAAACAGTTAACCCCTCATTCCTCTAAAAATCAATGTTCCGAATGTCTTTTTGTAAAAGGAACATTGGGAATTATGAGACTCGTATTGTCTAAAATTTGCTGCTTCGATATACTGATTGCAATCGTATTGTTCCGATACTCACTCTTTGAGGAAATTCGTTGACATTTTACATTGAATACATATAAACAAAGTGGAAGCCCTTGTCTAATCAGGACTTCCACTCTTGGAGTTTAGATAAACGCGGTTTGTTGGCGGTACCCCTGGCTGTTTTTCAATGAGCCGAGATAGTTGTATATGTTAATAAACACGTTTTGCAAAATGTCATCTGCTGCAAATTCGTTACCGGTCCGCTTCAAGACGAACTGATGCAACGGCCTATAAAAGGTTTTCCAAATCGATTCAATCTCCATAAAAATTCCCCTTCAACAAGTCTTACTTATATAGACGTTACTGGGTTTTAAAAGGACGCAATTTTCAAAGCGGTTCATGCTCTGATCAAATCACACCAAGTACACAAATTCAATATTATTTTGCGCCCTTGCACCATCCAGAGACGTCTACTAGAATCATACAGGAGGATAGTTTCATGCAAAAACAACAATTAAATTCTTCGTTAATCATTACATTGTCCTGTAATCTCACTGGTATTGGATCAGCTATCAATAGAAAGTTGTTAAGGGCATTGTTGCGCGCCATTGCGTAGAATACAGCTTCCTTTATCTCCCTAGGAGTATTTCGCTTAATCGAGCTACGATCAATAATATCCTGATGAGCACTCATTTGGGGACTCCATCGGATAAACACGCTAAGGGTGCGCATGCTTACAATCGTTCAAGTCTTCTGGAACGTATCCAAACGATAATTAAATAAAATATCGGGATACACTGGATCAACAACGCATAGCTTGTCCATACATGTTTCATGAAATTTTGGAACTCCGTTATATTTTCTGCCATATAGACGGAGAATCCAACCATTATAGCCGCCATCGAGAAAGAAAACGGCCTATGATCTTTTAGAGATACAATTTGGCTGAAACTATGTACAGACACGTACAAAAGGAGGCATATTTTAATAACTACAATGGGTATATAAAGGACCGCTACAAAAGGATCAATCGTCTCGATGAAATCAGCGGTGCGAAAAAAGCGGATAATTTCATATACAGGATAGGCCAAATGCCCTGTTAGCGCGGGGCCAAATATTAATATTATTGGTATTAGATACATTAAAATAAAAAATGTGCCAATTATTGTGCTCCAAGTTAGGGAACGCATCGTTTTATTAGATTTTGCTATTTGCGGAAAAAAGAAAAGGATCATAAACATATCACCGTACCACGGCGTGCACTCGTAGATCCCGGAGAATAATGCTTTTAAATCATGATTGGTCAAAAAAGCGATTGCCGTCTTATGGTAAACATCTAATCCTACATAGAAAGGTGTGAGCCCAAATGCATAGATTGGAAATGTAGTAATCAAAAAAAGAAATTGGGCCATGCGAAAAATGGATTCAATTCCTGAACGAACGGCAATCGCGACGCATATTCCAACCAGGCTGGAAACTGCCCAGCTCGGTGTTCCGGGTAAATAGACATCAACCACAATATTTTGAGTAAAGTATAATACAATCGCTGCGCGGTGAAGAAAGTAAAAAATGAAAAGAATCATGAATAGAAGATGGAGCCATTTTCCCACAATTTCTTTTCCGTAAGCAGCAAAAAATTCTTTTGGTCTTTTTTTGGCAAGTGAAACGGAAATAAACGCAATCGCTAATCCACCTAACCCTCCGAAACAAAAAGCAAGCCATGCGTCATATCGAGTGGTCGCTGTAAGAGGACTTATCAAATTAGCAGCAAGGCCTGAATAAAGAAAAAGAGTGAAAAACATAATCACCTGTCCTTGGGATACTCGTTCCATGGCGTCATACCACCTCCTTCTACGTTAGTTTAAACACGTACTTAATGAGATAATTGGGATTCAAAACATGATCGAATAGAAGGAGTGAAAGGTTATACAGCAAAGCTAATCCCAACACGCAGTACACAATAATAAATGTTCTCCGTTTTCGTTTCCGCTTTGTTAAATAGCTCCATTCAAAAATAGCCAACAACGTAAAAACTACAATAAGAATAAGCATGTGATCACCCGAGGTATCCTTTAGCTGTTATTCACCTAATTTTTTGCTCATTGCCGGTGCTTTTTATCCGAGGCTTGACTTGAATGTCCAAGCTTACTTTTTCTTGATAGATGTGATGCCAATCGGGTTTTAATTCTTTCCATTTTTTCGGATAATGCCATTCTAGATAAGCGCCCATTTGGAACGCATCAGTCCCCTTTTGTTTCGATTTTTGGAAAGCGCTTTTCATTCGGTTTTCAATTTCAGATGCCAAGATTTTCTCCAATTGAAGGATCATCCTCCGATCCGAGATATCGATATTGGAATCGGACGATTGGATTTTACTTTCCGGTGTAACCTCCGCTTTAAAAACAAGCTGATCTTGTTTAATGACCGGCTTAATACTTGTTTTCGTTCGAAGAACGAATAAACTAATGAGCTTCTTATCTGTAGGAGACGGAAAGGTAATAATAGCCTCCTTCATTCGATCTAATATCCACAGAGCCCCGCGCATTTCTTGTTCGTTTAACATTCCTACCATTTTCCCCTCTTTAAATAGCGCGGCTCCATCCGTCCCAATATGTACACCTCTCTCACTTGATTTTTTTCTTTCGACTATTCCCGTGATCATATCTCCACTGTAATCGTCAGCCCGCAGGAAATCCCTTACGTTTGAATCAATTGTAACCCGTTGATGGGCAAAGTCCCGAAAAATTTCGGACGGAAAGCGTTCGAAGTTAGAAGGGAATTCCGAAATATCTTTTGCCTTGCCGGATGCCACCAGCAAATAGGTTTTAATGGGCATGGAGTTGCGCTCAATAAACTCTACAAGGGGCTGTATTCCTTCTTCGGCAAACTCTTTACCGACCACGATGACTTTTACATGTCCCCAAAAGACTTTCCGGGATAGACTGGATTGAATATTTCGGTATGCATCTGCGATGTTTTGACCTTTAGCACTTAGTGCGGTATAAGGCTCCCCTCCTCCTTTTCCTGCACCACCACCACCACCACCTCCTCCTCCTCCTGATTGTCCGCTGATCCGATTAGGCAGAGGGAAACCAACGGTCAATTCGATTTCATTGTCCTCCGTCTTATCTACAAATATTCCGATGACCAAAGCGCGATCATTGATTTCGATCCGTGACCAACAACCTGTCAGTACTGCGAGGAGAAGAAAAGTTAGGCTCGCTCCAAACCATAGATGACGAATAGATAACAAACTCAATCACCATCTTCCTCCCCTGGAATATGCCATGCTTCGCGAGAAGATAAACGTTTGGAGTCCCTTCTACCGTACAGTTCGGGGCGATTATTCATGAACCACCATGGCGCTCTTACGACTACATCTTTCAGGTTGCCAAAAACAAAGGGGGCTAATGGTGAAAAGTAATGGGTACCGAAAGACCTCAGGGAAACAAGATGCAACAATACCAGGAAGATCGCAACCGTCAGACCAAACAGACCAAAGCTACCCGCTAAGAACATGATTGGAAATCGCAATAACCGCAGCGTAAGGCCAAAATTATAATTAGGTACAACAAAAGACGCAACCCCCGTCAAAGAAACAATAATCACCATGGGGGCAGAAACGAGCCCTGCTCGAACAGCCGCTTCTCCGATGACCAACGCTCCGAGGACGGCTACAGCCTGACCAAGGGAAGTCGGGATTCGAATGCTTGCTTCACGCAAAGCTTCAAAAATAATCTCCATGAGGAAAGCTTCAATGATCGCCGGAAAAGGAACCGGTTCCCGGGCAGCGGCCAAACTGATCAATAAGTTGGTCGGAATCATTTCAGGATGATAGGTGGTAAGCGCTACATATAATGATGGAAAGAACATGGAAATGAGTAAAAAGATATAGCGAACCCACCGAGTCCATGATGCTGAAAAAAAACGTTGGTTATAGTCTTCTGCGGATTGGAGAAACATCCAGAATGTAACGGGCGCGATCATTGCTATTGGAGTCCCGTTGGTCAAGATCGTTACCCTTCCTTCCAGCAGAGCTGCTGCTGCAACATCCGGTCGCTCCGTATTTTGTACTTGCGGGAAAGGGGAGTATGGATTATCTTCAATGAATTCTTCTATATAGCTGTTTCCCAGCACACCATCAATCACGATTCGCGAAATTCTTTTTTTAGCTTCGTCAACTAATTCTGGCTTACAAGTCCCTTCCATATATGCAATGACGACATCCGTCTTCGTGTGTGTTCCTAATTGAAGATTTTCCATCTTTAGCGCCGGACTTTTAATTCGTCTGCGAATCAAGGTAATATTCGTTTTTAGGTCCTCGATAAAGGCTTCTTGAGGTCCAAGAATCACAATTTCGTTCTTTGACTCGCTGATAGCTCGTTTTTCGTACGAAGTGAAGGGAAATACGACCATTCGGTCTTCCGCATCTAATAACATCAGAATTTGACCCTCAAGAATTTTATTGACAGCTTCGGTCAGGTCGGTAATTAAGATGCAGGACGAAACGGACAGTTTCTTTGTATCTAATACTTTATGGATCAAATCGGCTTTTGACTCGGCAAACGCGGGATCCATCATCGGATCCAATACATGTTCTTGAAATAAACCCCGATCGATCATCCCGTCTATGTAAATAACCGCACACTTTTCAAATTGACAAACGGTAAAAGGGTAAAAAACAACATCGAAGCACCGATCCAATTGTTTATGAAACCATTCCATTCGTTCGTCAAGTTGGTTCCCCGTCACAACAGGCTCGATTTTAACTTGAGTAAGAAGTTTTTTCTCCTGCTTTTTTCCGAAACGTTGAAATAGGAACATAAGGGTACCTCGATAAGTGGAGTGATTATGATTTAGTCTTATCATTTACCCCCTTATTTAAACATACAAAGCTGATCGGAGATTAACATACAAAGCCGCAAATTAAGATAGTTGCCGGTTTTTTCTTAAAGCACATACCGTATGGCAGAAAACAAAAGCAAAACCGCGATCCCGAAACAAAACCGCATCAGCCATTTATCCTGTCGGTCGAAAACATTCATGACGCTTCTCCCTTCACATACTGGGCATTAAACAGAAATAATCTCAGCAGCAGCACAAGCGCCGGTATCAACAGGACGAGTCCCGCCAAGAACGATACGACCAAGGCCCGTCCCATGACCGGATTCGTCGCACTGCCGGCAAGCGTCAAATACGGGTAAAGCAAATAGGGAAGATGCGAGATCCAAAAAAAGAGTCAGGGATCTTCTTCCCCCAACTCTTTCTTAATAAAATCATTCTAACTTTCACGAAGTAGAAATTTTTGAAGTTGTATCTGTTTTCTCTCGATTGCTTCAAGTGGCATTCTTGCTTTCTTTGTAAACATAAAATGATTTTGTTCTCCATGTATTACATTGCACTTATCACAATAAGGAAGTGGACTCTCGTGCAGAGCATTTAATTCAAAACGCTGATGCCCTTTAGGACAATGATATATGTAAACAGTGACCTTTCGAGTTTTGTCTGCAGCTGCATGTTCACTCGTTTTTATTTCATTCCTTTTATTAAAGTCTGCACATGCCGTAGCAACTGTCACGTTATATACTTTATGTTGTTTTTGAATTCTGGAACTAATTGGGGTAATACCAGCGAAGCTGTCATCAGGGGCAAAGTAATTTGCTTAGACTTCATCTTTTTTCATCTTCCATCATAATCTGTTATTTAAATTGGAAACTTATTAATGACCTCGTTATATTCAAATTGTGCATCGGTGATCGCGAGTTTAGAGTACACTTCTAATGATTTACGGCTTTCGTGACCGGAATAAGGCTGAATCAACGCATCATCGATCCCCTGCTTTTTCAACCACGTTAACAGAAAATGACGGAGTTTGTGAGGTGATAGGTTTTGTGCTAACCCTGCTTCTTCCGAGTATTTGGCCAAGATTTTGCGAATACCTCGATCCGTGTACTTTTTCTTCCATGAGGATTCAAACAAGTATGCCGCCTGTTTTTTTTTCATCGAATCTGCATGCATGGCCAGCAGCTCTTTAAATGTCTGTGGAAATGGGACAATCCGATCCTTATTACCTTTTCCTTTATTAATCCGGATCTGGCAATAATGAAAATCGATGTCCGATAGCTTGATATTGATTAACTCGCTAACGCGAACGCCGGTATACATTAAAGTCTTTACGATCATCATGTCCTGAAAATTCTTTGACTTCCAGACAACTTCATAATATTTTTTCAAATCATCTTCGGTCGGCACATACGGCAGTTTTTTGGATGCCTTGGGTACTTCAACTTCAAGTTCCGCTCTCAGGTGTTGGAATAGACTTTTTAAGTAAGCATAATCCGGTCTTTCAGTTCGAAGATATTTAGCTAGTTCCCGCGCCTTCTTTTTTGCCGATATTCTCTTTTCGGTCATGCCAACAATTCACCTTCCAATAGCAAACGTTCATTCATGTTCAAATTAAAGGAGCCGTATGGATTCACATGTGTATATATTAAAGGTGTTATCGCTCGAAAATCTTCCGGAGCCATTAAGTTAAACCACTTTTTATCGGACAAAACGTTTTGAAGCATCAGAGTATTGATATAGACTAAACAATTTTGTAATAAATGAAGGGATAGTACCGCCATTTCTTGATCCTCTAATCGATTGGTAGCGATCTCACCACCCTTACCACAAAAAATGAAGCTATTTGCGGAATTCCAGTTTTCTACTACATTTAAACCTTCGTGAATTTCTCTTCTTATTTCTTCTGAATTTAAGTACTCGCATAAAAATATGGTCTTTATGGCTTTCCCTAACTCCTGCAGCGCTAAATAAGTAGGATGCTTTACTTGATTATTACGACTAAATCTTTTCATTATCGCTTCTGTTTCTGCCGTTCCTAAGCGTAATGCTGTAGCATATTTCACCATTTGATCATATTGCTGTCGGATGAGTTCCCAGTTAATCGGGCGAGTAAGTACCGGCTGTAAGTTGGAATAAGCATCAGTCATTCCCGGTTCTGGTCGATATAACTTCTGTGAACCAATTGATTTCAGTCTCGGCATTAACTGAAATCCAAGTAGATGACAAAAAGCAAAAGCTACTTCACTTTGCCCATGGGTATCCACATAATTTTTTTCTAACTTCATATCTGTGCAATGCCGTAGTAACCCCTCCATCATAGCTGAAACCTCAGATGATGAACACGATTTAAGCTGCGAGTAAATGCACGTCGAGTTCTTCTCCACATGCCAGTAAATCATGACGCCGCGGCCACGGTACCGGATATGCCACTCTGTCATCAGATTCTGATCCCAAGCCCCAAACTTTTTGGAATCGGAAGCACATGAAGTCGTACCTTCGCCCCAGATATCCTGCATTTTCGAACGGAAAATCGCATTAACAATTTCCGACGTTGCATTACGCAAATTGTCTTTGTTAATGAATTTACGGCGCACATAGAGCAAATCTTTGTACGTCTCCCCATGATCGCCAGAAGAAATGCGTTTCAGTCCCATATTGGTTCCCAGCCCGTACAGGCATAAGATTAACCTCTTTTGAAGTGTAAACCGATCGATTGTTTCTCTCACACCTGCTGTTTTAAATTGGCCAGAAAATTGGATACGTAAATCAGCTTCCTTTAAGATGTCCAATAAATTCGTCATAGGCCAGCGGCGAATGAGTTCACTTTTTATTTTAGATAAGTTCAAGGGTTCAGGCTGCGGCTCAAGAGGAGACAGACCGATCCACCCATTTTTCTTTGTTGTAATTTTTACCTTTTCATTTTTAGGCATCCCTGAATTCAATTTTTCTAAGCCTTGAGTCAACTCTTGCTTGATATTGTTAATAAACGATTCAGCATCCAACGGCTGATTCAAGGCTTTATAGTTTTCTTCGCGTCTCTCTTCAAAATCTTGAGGTAAATCTTCCTCTGGATTCCGATAGCGATAAGATCCTTCCACCCAAATTTCTTTGCAGCGTAGCTTATCCCTTAGTGCTTGTAAGGCACTGATTTCATAGTTGATACGGTTGATTCGCTCTTGCCCTTTGTCGTCCTTTTCAACAATTATCTCTTTGTACCCAGCACGAATGACACCATCTATCGGAATGTCATCCGTTAACGAGAAATAATGCTGTCCTGTATCAGCGTACATTTTAATGAGTTCGAGCGCTCGGATCACGGGACGGTGAACCTCATTGTTGGAGCGGAAGTTTAGCATGTTAAGAAGCTCTGGAACCATTCGCCGGTAGTGGGTGCTGTACGAGTTTCTAATGACGGTATGAATTTTTTCGCGGTATGCCGGACCGGTGTGCTTAAATTCCTTCACTAAGTCCTTTAGCGTTTGTTCGCTAACTATAGGATATAGCACATCTTTAATGACTCCATCCGGATTGTTGATAGCTGTCTGAGCCAGGTTAAATAATATCCCATACTTGTTACCAACACGCCTTAAGTCATTTAGAATTTCTTTATCTACTCTATTCTCAGCACGTACCCAAATTTGATGAATGATCTGTATAAGCAACTCGACCAAACTATCGGTAATTTCTTCGCTTCTCAGCCAAAAAAATGCGGATAGAAGTGTATAGCGAATAGGATCAGGATGCCGTCTTAGTTCACGCAGATCTTCGGTAGCGGTTCGTTGTCTGTATTTTTTGATTACCTTTAGAGGTATGTCTCGAAATAAATGATCCGGTAATTCGATATTCCGAATTGTACGTAGTTTATTAAACTCACGAAATATGGTTTTAACGCTGGCACGACCCGAATCCGATTTCAAGTCGTTAAATGTTATTTGCCCATTGGATGGAGCATCCAAAGAAAATTCTGAGTCATCCTCTTTAATGTCATCTAAGCTATCAATCAGACCATCCAATTGTCTTAACGTGACTGGAGATAACTTTTGAAAAATAGATTCGAAAAAAAGTTCCTCATAAGAACGTATTGCAGAACGAATAAGCCTTTCTATTCGATCTACCGTGGGAGGTTCAATTTGCTGTTCTCTAAATCGGCTATACACGTAGGCTTCAATATGCTTAGCGTCGTGATCGTGATAAAGTACGTGTTCACAAAGCCACTCGGCCATATCATCAGCATCTTTAACGGTTGCTTCTCGGAAACCGAAGAATTCCCGAATCTGAGCACGATGATACTTAATCATTCGGCCATTCCAGTCATACTGCGAATAAAGCTCAGGAAGTACATCGATTTGTTTGGCGATATAAGAAATAACAGCTTTAGGAACCTCGTATTTTTGTTGAGGAAATCTGGCTTCATATTGAAAAAATTTAAGCAGTACAGAAAACCCAATACGAGTTTCTCCAGTTTTATTACCAACTAATTTCTTTTCATTCGGTAGTAACGTAAAATGCTCAATGAGTTCTTCTAACTCCCAGCTGCGCTTCACGGATATCACCCCAAAATTAAAGTTCCTAAAAACACCAGTATCGGAATTTATCTTTTAAATTCAGTATATCTGAGCATAGTTTAATAGACAACAAACGAATGAAATACAACTAAGTTCTGTTTACGAAAACTTATTCGGAACTTCATATGATTAGGAATTAGGGTTCGAGTAGCAATGGAACAGAAGTTCGTAACAAGGTATTTACATATTTATCCACTTACTTTTGATTTCCTTGTCTGATTTTTATAGAATTACACTACCCATGCGGTAGAGCGAATAGTCATAATTTCCGATGCACGGATTCTGTCCAAGTAAACCTTGATGAACTCAAAAATCATCGCTTGACGCGATCAAAATACGTGTATATACTTATATTGAACGAGGAAGCGAATCGACAATCAGATTTTTTTTATTTTAGCAAAAAAAACGTGTATATACACGCAAATAGGAGGACATGATACATCCAGGACGGTAAACTGGATGAATACAGGATCTATTCCTGAAAACTAAT
This sequence comes from Paenibacillus sp. sgz302164, assembly GCF_056120505.1. NCBI lineage: Bacteria > Bacillati > Bacillota > Bacilli > Caryophanales > Paenibacillaceae > Paenibacillus > Paenibacillus sp. sgz302164. Next base: position 19,805 of record NZ_JBVYOL010000052.1, read on the forward strand.
GAATGAGAGAGAAAAATAGGAGGAAATATTGCTTTATGTAAGGAGATGCTTTGTGAAAAGGTAAGAATATCGGATGGTAACGGTGAGGCGGATATTGAAACCTCAATAATAGAAAGAGAACATAACGATTTAGTTTGCACCTATTGCGTGTATATACACATAGTAAATATAATCCTTTTGTTGGCGATGGAAGCGATTCTGGCCTGGCTAGGTTAGGCCACGATACCGTCTCAATCAATGAGTATAGGTTTAGTGATAATGACGAAGGGGAACTATACATGTCTATTCCGAACACGACAGTGACCCTTCAGCGCCGATGGCCTTGGATTTAAGACGTTGCCAAGCGGATTCATTAGGATTCACGATTGTTCCTTGAAAACCGGATAGCGAAACGATTACGAAACATATTTAGCCATTTTGATTGCGTGAAAATGGCGGATTATCGAATAAAAGAGCACGGAGGATTCCTAAGCGAAGACCGACGTATGTCGGTGCTAGGAAGTTGAGGGGAACGGTTGGTAGCGTGACACCATCCCGCACAACGAAGCTAGGGTAGACGGTGGCAGTAACCATAGCTGTTCAACGACAGTAAATTCCTTGTCAGGCTTCGTATCGACTGCACGATAAGCTCAACTAGGGCTAACTAACTATGCTAAATATAAAGGAGAAAAGATATTTATGCCTCTTACACTCACTCTATCAGAAGGTGTTTTGCCTCAAGGAACCGAGAAGCAAGCGTTCGCACGTCTCAGTGATGCAATGCTGAAATGGCATGGTCTCAGTGGTGACAAGGTCATGACGCCGAACATTGTAGGTTCCATTCACTTGATTTCGAAAGGACATACGTTCTCTGGATCGAAAGAAGGGCCTGTCGCTTTTATTGAATGGAAAACGCCGTCGATCGCATTCAATACCAGGGAAATTCAACAAGGGTATTTCGAGGAAGCGACAAATATTATTCACGAAATGTCAGGTGGTAAGTTGCCTAAAGAGCGTATCTGGATCAATGTTGTTCACGCGGTCGATGGGGCCTGGGGGATTGGCGGTCAGGCGTTGACCAACGATCAGTTGGGCGCAGCGATTTCGTAAGGCTAAGGAGAAGGCGCCGCGAGCGATTTCTGACAAGGATAAAGTTCTTGGAAGTGTCGTTAAGTAAGAATCGGGTGCCGCTACAATTAACAATCGATTGAGGTTGTCCAAGTTTCGGAACGTTTCGCATCCGGTTTTGAGGGCGCAATCTTGGCCGCATTGGATCACATACTATCGCAACAGGTGTAGTTCGATTAGGTGTCACTAGTCGATTTGTTGCAGAAAGTAGTCTTTCTAAGAATAAAAGTTACAAAGGTGGGGGGGATTGTCGAGTATGCGAAAAGAACTTTTGGCAGAGTTTATCGGCACGTTTATGTTGGTGTTTGCCGGGACGGGCGCGGTTGTGATCAACAGCTTGACTGGTAGTCTTACACACATCGGTGTGGCTTTAACATTTGGCCTTGTTGTGATGGTTATTATTTATGCATTCGGTCATATTTCCGGTGCTCACTTTAATCCTGCAGTTACCGTAGCTTTCTGGATACGCAGCGACATCGATGCAAAAACGGCAGTTAGGTATGTCGGTTCACAAGTAGCCGGTGCGGTCCTGGCAAGCTCTGTTCTGCTTGGACTGTTCGGGAACGTAGCTCATCTTGGAACGACGCTTCCAAGAGGATCATGGGAGCAATCCTTTATGTTGGAATTGATTCTTACTTTTGCTCTCATGTTGGTCATTCTTGGGTCTGCGGTTCATGGAAAAGCAGTGAAGGAGTTTGCCGGAGTTGCTATCGGTGGAGTTGTCGGCTTAGAGGCTATGTTTGCTGGACCAATCTGCGGCGCTTCGATGAATCCCGCGCGATCACTGGCGCCGGCCCTTGTCTCAGGAACGTTCGAGTATTTGTGGGTTTACATCGTCGCTACCGTCATTGGCGCGTTGCTAGCAGCTTATATTTATCGATTCTTACACGAATAGCTGTTAATCCTCCCGTGGATCCATGAATCGGATTCGGAATGGGACTGTATGAAGGAGACGGCTGAAGCGACGCACCATTCTGCCGTGAAACTAGGGACAATCTAGGCTACGAACTGAGCGGTTATGTCCATAGGTAAACTTGAAATTTGAAAGAGCTAAGAACCCCTTACATGAACTTCATAAGCATTAATAAAATTGGTGAACAGGTGCAACTAGAAAGTTTTGATCAATATTGAGAAATACAAGAACAACGACAGGAATCCAAGAACCGCTATTGACGACGAACTAATATGTGTATATGCTTATAATTACGAATGAAAAAGGTTCGACGAAAGGGTTATCAGCGATGGCCGGTTTGGCAGATTGCGCTTGCTGGAATGTGCGAGAGGCTTCCCGTTCCATTACGGGCTTGTATGATGAATATTTAAGACCGGCTGGTATTCGGGCTACACAGTATACGTTGCTTATGACGATTGACACGGCTGATTCACCTTCCACGATTACGGAACTATCCGATTTTCTTATGCTGAATAGGACCACGCTGTCGCGGGATCTCCAACCGCTGGAAAGGCGGGGTTTAGTCTCGATTACGGAAGGAAAGGATCGCAGAAGCCGACTTGTTGCGATTACATCCCAAGGCAAGGAACTCCTTACCCTCGCAATTCCATTATATGAGCAGGCGCAGGCTAGAGTTCTAAATGATCTGGGTGAAGACCGATATGCATCTATGCTCGAACATTTGTCGGAGATCGTGAAGTTGACCCGGCGAAAATGATTCACGGTACAGCGGTCCATAACAACCCACAAGCGACTAATTGTCTATCGGCGGCGGGGCATCACGGAGCGTTTGACATACCAAAGCGAGTTTGTAATCGCTTCTACAGCAGCATGATTGGGCGACTGCTGTTAAGCTCATCCCGCAAAGAGTAATCCACCCTTCATTGCGAGGGTGGATTACTCTTTTTGATTTGATCATGAGGATTGCGAAAGAAAGACACCTTGTTCACTCATGATTGATTTGGTACATTAGGCAAAAATATATACTGGGGGTGGAAATTTTTTTCTAAATTTCCTGATAGAAGATGGATTACATTGCCCATAGTGACAGCTACGCTGGTACTACCCGTGCGCGTTGTTCCTAGACAACCTGCTCAGAAATGAACAACAAAACTAGGGGGTTTCTAAAGAGACCTAACTTCATATCTGAATG
>NZ_JBVYOL010000053.1:0-22850 GCF_056120505.1 Paenibacillus sp. sgz302164
AAAGATGGAACGCCGTATGCCGCGAAAGTGGCACGTACGGTGTGAGACAAGGGAAAAGGCAACCCTAACGGAATATGCCGAGGGTGAGCCTTACCTATTGTCATCTTCATGCAACGCAATATCGCACGCTGGTAGCTGTGAGCGGTACGAAACCTCTCCTTCATGAGTTGCAGTGCTGAAATAGGCCCACGACTCTTCCTGCACAGGTTGCGGTGTTGAAGTGAGCCACGTCTCTTCCTTCACGAGTAGCGGGGCTGAAGCGGGCCGTCCCTCCTCCTGCCCGGGTTGCGGGGCTGAAGCGGGAGGGGACTAGGCGGCTTGGCAGTGAAAAAACCTGCGATAGTGCAGGCTTTTTCTGTAAAAATGGTTCATTTTGGTGAAAAGCCTGCGATAGTGCAGGAATTTCCGGTGAAAATGAGTCTGGCCCATGTTCGCGGTGAAAAGCCTGCACAATTGCAGGAATTTGTCGTGGTCAGCGTTTCCATCGGGCAAAAACTGTACTTTTGCAGGTTTTCTTCGCGCAACCGGGCAGATTGTACGACCGTCTCTGGCGTGAGGGTTTCTCCACAACAGGGCACCGCGCGCAGCTCCCAGCACGCGGTGCCCTGCTGCATGTAGTCGGTCGGTCGACCAATCGTTCGAAACAAGCGCACCGTGAAGCAAAAGAATGTACTTTCGCAAGTTTTCCGACCGCTGAGCAGTCGGTGATAGCCCGGTCAGCGAGTTTTTCGAAAGCGCCGCATTGCAAGGTTTTCTACATTGGCTAAGCCGGTATCACACGAGCGGGCGCGAGGCATTTCAGCAATCTGACGCGCCTCTTTCACCCGCCTCACTTGGATGTGACGCGAAACGAGCCGATGCCGATCGTTCCCAAATTCCCGTCGGCATCCGTAACCCGGCCTTGCGCGGTTATCATTTTGCGGGACTGGTGGACGACCTCCGCCGTAACGAGCAGCCGCCCGGCATGGAGCGGCGACACGAACGTTACATTCAAATTCGTCGTCACCACTTTTTCCTGCGGCCGCTGCGCCATCGCGGCGATGCCCATCGCATTGTCAAGCAGCGAGGAAAGCACGCCTCCGTGTACGATGCCGATCGGGTTTAGATGATGCGCCTTGGCATCGATGGCTATCGTCACCTTACCTTCGTCCATGCCGACAAACTCGCAGCCAAGGTAGCCCCAGAACGTCGGCTCGGCGAGCTCCGCCATTCGCTGTAATTCTTGATTTTGATCCATGCAGCTCCCTCCCTCCGCTCTTTTCCGTATCCGCCGCTCTCTTTATTTGGCTTCCCGCTCTTCCTCCAGCAGTTGGCGGCGCAGCACTTTGCCGACCATCGTTTTCGGCAGCGACTGGCGAAACTCTACTTTTCGCGGCACCTTGTAGGCAGCCAGCCGCTCGCGGCACCACGTTTCCAATTCTCGCTCATCGAGCTTCATTCCTGCTTTGACGACTACGAACGCTTTCACCGTTTCTCCCCGGTAAGCGTCGGGAATCCCTGCAACCGCGGCTTCCAGTATGGCCGGGTGCTCGTAAAGCACTTCTTCGATTTCCCGCGGATATATATTGTAGCCTCCTGCGATGATCATATCCTTTTTTCGGTCGACAATCGCAAAATACCCGTCCTCATCCATCGTCGCCATATCTCCCGTGTACAGCCAGCCGTCAATCAGCGTTGTTTCCGTTTCTTGCGGCCGTCCCCAGTAGCCTTTCATCACCTGCGGCCCTTTTACGATAAGTTCGCCGATTTGCCCATAAGGCAATTCTGCGCCCGTGGCGGAATCGACGACTTTCACGTCCGTATCGGGAAACGGAACGCCGATCGTGCCGATTTTGCGGTAGCCCCACAGGGGGTTGGCATGGGTCACCGGGGAAGCCTCGGTAAGTCCGTAGCCTTCGATCAGTCTGCCGCCCGTTAGATCCTCAAACCGCTCCTGCACCTCAAGCGGCAGCGGCGCGGAACCGCTGATGCATACATTAACGGACGACAAATCGTATTGGCGAATCCGCGGATGGTTAATCAAGGCGATGTACATCGTCGGCGCTCCCGGGAAAATAGTCGGCTTCAACTGCGAAATAGCGCTCAAAATCGGCTCCGCTTCAAACTTGGGTATCAGGATCAGCATGCCGGCCGTAAGCGCGGACTGGTTGAGCAGCACCGTGAGCCCAAATACGTGAAAACAGGGCAAAGCCCCCAAAAAGCGTTCCTCTCCGTCCTTGATCCGGAAGCACCAGTTCCGGCTCTGATACGTATTCGCAATCAGATTGAAATGCGTCAGCATAACCCCTTTGGATACGCCTGTCGTCCCGCCCGTATACTGCAGCAGGGCCAGATCGTCCACCGCATCGACCTCCGCGCAAATCGGATCGGGCCGGGAGGCGCGCAGCAGCTTTTTGTAGCTGTACACGCCCTTGCCGTAAGGAATGCGCAGCCGGATGCCGTCCTTTCGCACTTTGACCGGGTACAGCGCGCTTTTCGGAAAAGGCAAATAATCTTTGATCGATGTGACGATCACGTGCTTGAGAGCGGTCTTTTCCTTGATTTTGTGCACACGCTCGAAAAGCAGGTCCAGCGTAACGATCGCAACCGCGCCGGAATCGGAAAGCTGGTAAGCCAGCTCGCGTTCCTTATACAGCGGATTCGTCTGGACGACGACCGCGCCGAGCATCAGGATGCCGAAATAGGCGATAACCGCCGACGGACAATTCGGCAGCATGATGGCGACGCGGTCGCCCCTGCCGATGCCCAGACACTGCAAAGAGCCGGCAAAACGGAAGGAAGACTCCTGAACTTCTTCGTAATTCAGCGTCTTCCCCATAAAATAAAGCGCCGGGCGAGCCGGAAATTTCCTGGCCGATTCAACAAGAAAGAGCGCAAGATTATGCTTCGGGTAGTCGTACGTCGGCGCCACTTCGCCGGGATAATGGCGCAGCCAAGGCTTTGCGGAATTCATACAAAACCATCCCCTTCAGCTTCCTGGAGTGGAGCTTGCCTGTCTTCGCAATTAAAGGGCGACTATACGATATATTTCTCCCCTTGTACGACACGCGCTGCGATTTCGCGCTTCAAGCTTACGGTATTGACCGGGGAGCGGCGGGACAGCTTTTTCAGAATCGACAGCTGCGTGCGCAGCATATCGCCTTCCTCCATCGCGCTCAAACACGTTCTCGCCAAGCTCTCCACCGTGCCAAACGCATCGTGCACAAACACGGCCGTCATCCGGACCGCATGCTCCGCCTTCTCTTCCCCCGCCCGGTCGATCAGCTTGCGGGTGCGCAGCAGCACGCTTTCGGCAGCAAAAATTTGAATCATCATATCGGCCAAACCGCCGAGCACTTCCTGCTGCTGCTCCAGCGCCGGCCCGTACTTTTGCACGGCCAAAGCCCCCGTCATCAAAAATATGTTTTTCGCTTCCGAAACGAGATGCGCCTCTTCCGCAAGCGTCCCTTCGAACGATTGACCGGGCACGAGCGAAAGCAGCTCGGCTTGCAGCGCCTGCGCTTTTTGCAGCAGCGGCAGCTCGCCTTTCATTGCTTTTTTGATGAGCGTGCCGGGAATGAGCAGGCGGTTGATTTCGTTCGTACCTTCAAAAATCCGGTTAATCCGCGAATCCCGATAAATACGCTCAATGTTGTACTCCTGGATGTAGCCGCAGCCTCCGTGAATTTGCACCCCTTCGTCGGCGATTCGGTCCAGCGCTTCGGACGCGAACACCTTGTTGATCGAACATTCCAGCGCGTATTCGGCGATTGCTTTGGCGGATTGCTTGCCCGCATCCCCGCTCGCCAAATCCATATCCCCCAGCAAGCCGTCGAACAGTCCTGCCGTTCTATATACCATACTTTCCATCGCATAGGTTTGAATATTCATTTCGGCCAATTTGCCCGCGATCAGCGGGAAGCGCGAAATCGGCGTGCCGAACTGCTCGCGCGTATTGGCGTAGCGGCTGGACAAGCGGATCGTTTCCTTGGCCGCGCCAAGACAGCCTGCGGCCAGCTTGAACCGGCCGATGTTCAAAATGTTGAAGGCGATCACATGGCCCCGGCCGGCTTCACCGAGCAGGTTTTCCACGGGAACGTGAACATCCTCGAAAAACAGCGGGCGCGTCGAGGAGCCTTTGATGCCCATTTTTTTCTCCTCCGGCCCCAGCGTGAAGCCCGGAAGACCTTTTTCCACGATAAAGGCGCTGAAATCCGTTCCGTTGATTTTGGCGTAGACGATAAAAATATCGGCAAAACCCGCATTCGTAATATACAGCTTCGATCCGTTCAAAATGTAATGCTTGCCGTCCGCGGACAGGCGGGCCGTCGTTTTGGCGCCGAGCGCGTCGGAACCTGAAGCCGGCTCCGTCAAACAATAAGCGGCGATTAACGCCCCTGTCGCAAGCCCGGGCAAATATTTCCGCTTCTGCTCCGGCGTGCCGAAGAAGACGATCGGCAGCGTGCCGATTCCGACGTGCGCTCCGATCGACAAAGCGAAGGAAGAAGCGCGGGCCAGGTTTTCGGTGATCGCGGTCGTACTGACTTTATCCAGCCCCAGGCCGCCGTACACTTCCGGCACATCCGCGCCCAGCAGCCCCAGATCGCCCGCTTTGCGCATGAGCCGGACGGTAAGCTCGTAGTCCAGCTTTTCCAGCTGCTCGTCGTGCGGCAGCACTTCCCCGTCGACAAAATCGCTCGTCGTCTCCGCAATCATGCGGTGTTCTTCCGTAAAATCCTCCGGCGTCACGATGCTGCGGAAATCCGTGTCCGCAATGATGAAACTGCCGCCGACCACTTTGTTTTCCATGCCGTCTCCCTCCTCAGCTGCCGGCCGCTTCCTTGGCCGGATGAACTTCAAACACGCCGGCGGCTCCCATCCCGCCGCCGATGCACATCGATACGACGCCAAATCCGCCTCCCCGGCGCCGCAGCTCATAGATCAGACTCGCCGTCAGCTTCGCACCGGTGCAGCCGAGCGGATGGCCGAGCGCGATCGCCCCGCCGTTCACATTGACCCGCTCCTCATCCAAATCCAGCTCGCGGATAATGTGCACGCATTGGGAAGCGAACGCCTCATTGATTTCATACAGGCTTACTTGGTCTTGCGTTAGACCGGCCATGCGCAGCGCTTTCGGAATGGCCTCGACCGGGCCGATGCCCATCAATTCCGGCTCGACGCCCGAGAGGGCGAACGCGCGAAACGTCGCCAGCGGCTCCAGGCCGAGCGCTTCGGCCCGCTCGCGGCTCATCAGCACGGCGGCGGCTGCGCCGTCCGACGTCTGTGACGCATTGCCGGCCGTCACGGTGCCGGCAAGGCTGAACGCAGGCCTCAGCTTCGCGAGGCCTTCCATCGACGTGTTCGGCCGGACGCCTTCGTCCGTATCGAATACGAACTTCCGCTCGAACGCCCGCCCGCGTTCGTCGATGCCTTTGACGATCGTGCCCACCGGCACGATCTCGTCTTTGAAGCGGCCCGCCTGCACGGCGGCGGCGGCCCGCTGGTGGCTGCGCACCGCGAAGCGGTCCTGGTCTTCGCGGGAGATGCCGAAGCGGCTGGCGACCGCTTCGGCCGTATGACCCATGCCCATATACACCTCGGGCATGTCGGTCGCAAGCCGCGGATGCGGCGAGAGCTTGAAGCCCGTCATCGGGACGTGGCTCATGCTCTCGACGCNTGGTCTTCGCGGGAGATGCCGAAGCGGCTGGCGACCGCTTCGGCCGTATGACCCATGCCCATATACACCTCGGGCATGTCGGTCGCAAGCCGCGGATGCGGCGAGAGCTTGAAGCCCGTCATCGGGACGTGGCTCATGCTCTCGACGCCTCCGGCGACGATCGCCTCCGCATGGCCCAGCATAATGCGCTCCGCCGCATAGGCGATCGCCTGCAGCCCGGAGGCGCAAAACCGGTTGACCGTGATCGCCGGCACGGTCACGGGAAAGCCCGCGTACAGCGACATCGCGCGGGCGAAGTTCAGCCCCTGCTCGCCTTCGGGCATCGCGCACCCGATGATGACGTCTTCGACGTCCTCTTTGGCGAGCCCCGGCGCCCGCCGGACGGCTTCCTCCAGCACGGCTTTGCCGAGATCTTCCGCCCGCGTCTGGGCCAGACTGCCTTTCTTCGCGCGGCCGACCGCCGTGCGCGTGATCGATACGATAACTGCTTCCTTCATCGGCTTCACCTCACAGCTTGATAGGAATAGGAATCCATAGCTTCAATTGCGCAGCGGCTTGCCTTTGGCTAGCATATACTGCATGCGCTGCTGCGTCTTCGGTTCGCCGCATAGGCTGAGGAACGCCTCGCGTTCCAAATCGAGCATGTACTGCTCGCTGACCGCCGTCCCGGCCGGCACGTGGCCGCCTGTCAGCACATGGGCTAGCTTGCCCGCGATCAATTGGTCGTGCTCGCTGATGTATCCGCCCTGACGCATGCTGCTCACGGCAACTTGCAGGACGGCGCTGCCGTTCTCGCCGACGACACGGATCGGCTCCGGCCGCTGCGGCTCGTAGCCGGCCTGCTCCATGCGGAGCACCGCCTGCTTCGCTTCGTAAATCCGGTGATCGGCGTTGACGACGACCGTATCTTGAGGCCGCAAATAGCCGATTCGCCGCACGTCGTGCCCGCTCGCCGACACTTTGGCCATCGCGATCGTCTCAAACACGCTATTGACGAACGGCTGCAGGTCGACCTCCGGATTGTCGGTCAGCCGGCTGATGCACAGCGCCATCTCTTTGCAGCCGCCGCCTGCCGGGATAAGGCCGACGCCCGTTTCGACGAGCCCGAAATACGTCTCCGCGGAGAAGACGATCTGATCGGCCGGCAGGCACACCTCCACGCCGCCGCCGAGCGTCATGCTATGAGGCGCCGCCACTACAGGCTTTTCAAGCCCTTTGAGCTTCGTCATCGTGTTTTGGAACAAGCGGATAATGCCGTCCACTTCATCCCACTCTTCATCCTGGGCCTCCATCAGAAGCAGCATGAGGTTGGCCCCGACGCAGAAATGTTTGCCTTCGTTCGCGATGACCAGTCCGCGCCAGTTGCGGCGCACTTCGTCTACGCTCTGCGAAATCATCGTCAAAATGTCCGCGCCGATCGCATTGTTCGGCGAATGGAACTCGAGACACGCGACGTCGTCCCCGATGTCGATCAAGCTCGCTCCGCTGTTCGAGCGGACCGTTTTGTTTTGCCGCTTGAGCGCCTGCAGCGAAATGTTTTCCGGCCTCGTCTCCAGGCCCCGGTACTCGTTGTGCCAGTAATAAAAAGTGCCTCCGCTGCGCTTTTGGTAAAAACTGTCATGTCCTGCCGCAATCCAGTCCTTTACCCAAGCCGGAACCGCGTCTCCTTCCGATTCCATACGCTCTACGGAACTCGCCAGCCCGATGGCGTCCCACGTTTCAAAAGGGCCGAGCTCCCAATTAAAGCCCCATTTGAGCGCCCGATCCACCTCAGCAATCGAATCGGCGATTTCGTCCAGCTTCTCCGCCGAGTACAGCAGCACCGGCTTCAGCAGCCGCCATGCCAACTCGGAATACCGGTCCTTCCCGTTTAGCAGCGCTTGCAATTTGGCCTCGGCCCCTTTGGCCTGCTTCGCCGCTTCCAGCGAGGGCGAGCTTATTTGGCGGCTGGGAGCGTATTCCATCGTCTGCAGGTTCAACGCCAAAATCTCCTTGCCCCCGTCGCCGGCCACTTTTTTATAAAAGCCTTGCCCCCGCTTCTCTCCGAGCCAGCCTTTGGCGACCATCCCGCGAATCGCTTCGGGGGTGCCAAACACCTCTTTTTCCTCCGCGTCAGCCGCATGCCGGAACACATTGTCCGCCACATGGACAAAAGTGTCGAGCCCGACCAGATCGAGCGTCCTCAGCGACGCGCTTTTCGGCCGGCCCATGGCGGGACCGCTCACCGCATCGACTTCTTCCACGGAATAGCCTTTGCTCAGCATTTCGCGCAGTGTGACCAGCAGTCCGTACGTGCCGAGCCGGTTGGCGATAAAATTCGGCGTATCTTTCGCCTGCACGACGCCTTTGCCCAGTTTCTTTTCGCCGAATGCCGCCATGAATGCCACGATCGCCGGGTCAGTGCGCTCGCCCGGAATGATTTCGAGAAGCTTCATATAGCGGGGCGGATTGAAAAAATGCGTGCCCAAAAAATGCTTTTTAAACGCGTCGCTGCAGTGTTCGGCCATTTCGCGAATGGAAATGCCGGACGTATTGGAGCTCACGATCGTCCCCGGCGTCCACACCGCCTCGATACGGCCGAGCAGCTGCTGCTTGACGGGCAAGCTTTCCACGACCGCTTCGATAATCCAATCCACAGCGCTAAGCTTTGGCAAATCGTCTTCGATATTGCCCGGCGTAATTTTTGCCGCAAACGCCTCGCTGAAAAGCGGTGCCGGGTTCGTCTTTTTCAGCTTTTCAACGGCGTTCAGAGCGAGCCGGTTTCTTACTTTGGGATCGTCCGACGCAAGTCCTGACGCCTCTTCCTCGGGGAGCAGGCTTGCGGGCACGACATCGAGCAGCAGTACAGGGATGCCGACATTGGCTAAATGAGCGGCGATACCGGAACCCATCACTCCGGAACCGATAACTGCGGCTGTGCGGATTTTGGTCATAGCGGATAACCTCCTGGGCGTTGTGCTTCGGCCTTGCTTGCAGCGTTTGGCATAAAGCCGAATGCTCATCACAATGATTTTATGCCGTTCCGAATACGGACATTTCCAAAATTTCTGCAATATCGCGCGTTTGGACTCGTTCTTCGATCTCCTTCAGCTTCGTTCCGTCTTCCATCATCGTCAAACAGTACGGGCACGCCGAGCCGATCACCGTCGGATTCACGGCCAACAGCTGCTCGGTTCGCGCCAGATTGACGCGCGTGCCTGCGCTCTCCTCCATCCACATCATGCCGCCGCCGGCGCCGCAGCACATGCTGTTTGCGCGCGAACGCGGCTGCTCGACAAGCCGAACGCCGGGGATCGCTCCGAGCACGCTGCGCGGTTCCTCGTACACTTCGTTATAGCGTCCGAGATAGCAGGAATCGTGATACACAATTCGCTCCCGCACCTCGTGGCGGGGCCGCAGCCGTCCCTCTTTTACCCATAAGGCAAGCAGCTCCGTGTGGTGGTAAACTTCCGCCTGCAGGCCGAAGTCCGGATACTCGTTTTTAAACGTATGATACGTGTGCGGGCAGGCCGTGACGATTTTCGTCACATTGTATTTTTGAAAAACCGCGATATTGTCGGCGCACAGCTGCTGAAACAAAAATTCATTGCCCATTCTGCGCGGCGTGTCGCCGGAGTTTTTCTCCTCGCTGCCCAAAATCGCGAAAGAAACGCCGGCTTCGTTCATCAGCCTGACGAAAGCGCGGATCACCTTGCGGCTGCGGTTGTCGTACGAACCCATCGAGCCCACGAAGAGCAAGTATTCGAAATCCGGGTTCTCTTTGACCGTGCGGATGCGAAGCTCGCTGTCCGGGTCGGCCTCCTTCACCCACTTGGCCCGGTCGCTCCTGCTGATGCCCCATGGATTGCCCTGCCTCTCGATATTAAGCAAAGCGCGCTGGCCATCGTGCGGCATGCTGCCCTGCGTAAGGACGAGATGCCTGCGCATATCGACGATTTTGTCCACGTGCTCGTTGCCGACCGGACATTGGTCCTCGCAATTGCGGCATGTCGTGCAGGCCCATAGCTCCTCCTCCGTGATGACGCCGCCGATCAACTCGGTCGCAAGCGGGTTGGAATCGCCGCCCCCGGCTAAAGCGAACGCCGGAATCCACGGCGATTTGGAGGTGACCGCTGCGCCTTTTACCGTTAAATGATCGCGCAGCTTGGTGATCAGATGCATCGGCGACAGCATTTTGCCCGTCGTATGAGCCGGACAGACGCTCGTGCAGCGGCCGCACTCCACGCAGGCGTACAAATCAAGCAGCTGCTTTTGCGTAAAATCTTCGACCTTCCCGGCGCCGAACGATTCCGCTTGCTCATCTTCCAGATCGAGCGTGCTGAGCTTCCCCGCCGGTCCGGTGCGGCGCAGCAAAATGTTGACCGGCGCCGTTATCATATGGAAATGTTTGGACTGGGGCACATAAACCAGAAAAGACAAAAGAATCAGCAAATGAACCCACCAGCCCGCATAAAAAGCCGCCGCTGCCGCAGATCGGGACATCCCGCCGAAAACGCCCGCAAGGAGCGACGAAATCGGCGCGAGCGCAGAGGGTTCCAATCCTTCCCTCAGCCGTTCGAAGCCCATCGTGAAGAGCACCGACAGCATCAAAAAGAAGATGAAAAACAGTACGGCGCTCGGTTTCCAGCCCCTTTTGAGCCGCTTCAGCTTTTCGACATAACGCCTGTAAGCCGCATAGCCGATAGCCAGCACAATGAGCGCCGCCGTCAGTTCCTGAACGAAACCGAACCATGCGTACCGGGGAATCGGCAGCCCTTTTCCGATCAACCCTTTCACAATCAGATCCAGCGCCCCCAGCTGCAAAATAAGAAAGCCGTAAAAAATGACGATGTGCATCACCCCGCTCCGGCGGTCTTTCAGCAGCTTCGTCTGCCCGAACACCTGGACCGCGAATTCGCGCAGCCGCTCCTTCACCTCCCTGTTCAAATTCACCGGCTTTCCGAGACGAATGTACAAATAGCGGCGATATACGGCCAAGCCGAACAAATAAACCGCATATCCGGCCACCGCAACAAACAGCGCAAACTGAACGAACGTACCGTTCACATCGATCACCCTCCCGGAAACCAACTTTCTTCAAAACAGAGCATCGGACAACGCAAAAAAGCAACATTCACCCGCTATGGCAACCATACGTGAACAATGCTTCATAGATGCTGCGACCTGTGAGTGAGCTCCGGCTTGCTGCGTTTTCCGTAAACCATTCATTGACAGGGGGTCAGCCTTATTTTATGATGAAATTGCCAAATGAATGAGTATTCATTCAGAAATATTTGTATTCTACACCGGGGTGATCCGATTGACAAGCGGCAAAAAGCCTGATAAATATTACGCGATTCTCGAAGGCGCCCTCCGGGTTTTTGCGGAACACGGCTTCCACCGTTCGCAAGTATCGCGGATAGCCAAAGAAGCTGGCGTTGCGGACGGCACCATCTATTTGTACTTCAAGCGCAAGGAGGATATTTTGACCGGCTTGTTCCGGGAAAAGCTCGGCGAGCTTGTTGAAAAGTTCAACAGCGGACTCGACGAGCGCATGAGCGCCAAAGAAGCGCTGTACAAAGTGTGCGAGATCCACTTTTCGGAGTTGGAAGCCAATCTCCCGCTCGCCTACGTTACCCAAATTGAGCTGCGGCAAAGCGACCTGGAGCTGCGCAAAGAAATCGGCACCGCCGTCAAGCCATATATTGTTCTGATCGAAAATATACTGGAAAAAGGCAAGCAAGACGGCAGCTTCCGCGCCGATCTGGACATCAAGCTCGTCAGGCTCCTCCTGTTCGGAGCGATGGACGAAGTCGTCACCTCCTGGCTCATCTCCGGGCAAAAGTACCGGTTATCCGCGCAGGTGAAGGGCACGATCGATTTTTTCATGAAAGGCGTCGAAAGCTAGCACTCTCTACATGTATATTCGGAAAGGAGCTTGGCTATGGACATTTTTGTACTGCTGAAGCAAACGTTCGATACGGAGGAAAAAATCGCCGTCGAAGGCGGAGCGATTGTGGAGGAAGGCGTTAAATTTGTCATTAACCCATACGACGAATATGCCGTCGAGCAAGCGATACGGATCCGCGACGGTCTCGGAGGCAAAGTGACTCTGCTCTCCGTCGGTCCCGAACGGACGGCGGAAGCGCTGCGGACCGCGCTTGCGATGGGGGCGGACGAGGCTGTGCTGATTGCAGACAGCCGCATTAGCGGGGATGAATACGAAGTTGCCGAAATTTTGGCCGCTTATTTGAAGACGCAGCCTGTCGACCTGATTCTCGGCGGCAATTTTTCCGTCGACAACGGTTCCGGCCAGGTGGCGGTACGGCTTGCCGCCCTGCTCGGCCTCCCGCATGCAGGGGCCGTGACGAAGCTGGACATCGTCGGCGGCATCGCTGCCGCGCAGCGCGACGCCGAGGGCGACATCGAAGTGATCGAAATCCCGCTCCCCGCCCTTTTCACTGCTCAGCAGGGCTTGAACGAGCCTCGTTACCCTTCTCTTCCCGGCATCATGAAAGCCAAGAAAAAGCCGTTCCGGCAGCTCACTCTTGACGATATCGGCGCTGCCGGGACCGCCGCCCGTACGGTTCGCGTCGGGCTCGCACTCCCGCCGCAGCGCAAGGCGGGCCGGATTTTGCAAGGCGACATTCAGCAGCAGGCCGCCGAACTCGCGCTGGCTCTGCGGAGCGAGTCCAAAGTTATCTGAAAAAAGGATACCGAAGGAGGATGTTTGCATGGCACAACCATTTCTCGTTGTTGCGGAAGCCCGCGGCGGCAAGCTTCGCCAAGTATCGCTCGAAACGCTGCGCGCGGCCCGGCTGTCCGCGGAGGCGGACGACCGCATAGCGGCTGCGCTCATTGGCGGCCCCGGCAGCAAAGCGCATGCCGGGCAATTGGCGGCCTGCGGCGCCGATGCCGTCTACGCCGTTGAGCACCCGGATTTGGACGCGTACAATCCGGAAGCTTATTTGGCCGCCCTGCTTGAGGTCGTACGGACCGCAGGGGCAAAAGCCGTTTTCTTCGGCCACACGGCCGTCGGCCGGGATTTGGCCCCGCTCGCGGCCGCGAAGCTGAAAGCCGGCCAGCTCTCGGACGTTACCGCCATCGAGCGCGGCGCGAACGGTGTCGTCTTTACCCGCCCGCTTTACGCAGGCAAAGCCGTCGAAAAGAAAGCGTTTGCCGATCCGCACGGAACGTGGATCGTGACGATCCGGCCAAACAACATCGCAGCCCCGGAGCCTGACGCTTCGCGTCAAGCCGCCGTCATCGATGTTGCCTATCCCGCTCCCTCCCTGCGCGCCGTCGTCAGGGAGGTCGTCCGTAAAACGTCCGGCGCCATCGATTTGGCGGAAGCCAAAATCGTCGTCTCCGGCGGACGGGGCGTGCGCAGCGCCGATGGCTTCAAGCCGATCGAAGAGCTGGCTGCCGTCCTCGGCGGCGCTGTCGGGGCTTCCCGCGGAGCGTGCGACGCGGGGTACTGCGACTACGCGATGCAGATCGGCCAGACCGGCAAGGTCGTGACGCCGGTCCTCTACATCGCGTGCGGCATCAGCGGCGCCATCCAGCATTTGGCGGGGATGAGCGGATCGCGCGTCATCGTCGCGATCAACAAGGACCCGGAGGCGCCGATCTTCAAAGTCGCCGACTACGGCATCGTCGGCGATCTGTTCGAGGTCGTGCCGCTGCTGACCGCGGAGTTCCGCAAGCTGCTGCCGTAGGCGATGCCGGCCCGGTTCCCCCACTGCTGCAAATGCTAAAATGGAGCCGGACGGCTCATTTTCTCCTGCTGCATGCACCGCGTGGACGTCACCTCAGATTCACTGCACAAAGCGCAGGCTGTGCCCCCACGTCAATGTCGATAGCCGCGATCTGCCTGGCGGTGCGAAGAAAACCTGCAAAAATACATGAATTTGCGTCCTTGATCGCTGTCCACGAACAATTCCTGCAAAAGTATAGGCTTTTCACCGAACGCATAGACTCATACTTACTTTCAGCGAAAATTCCTGCACTTTTGCAGGTTTTTCGCCAAAACAAGCCATTTCAGGAAGAAAAACCTGCACTTTCGCAGGTTTTCTCCCTAGTAAGCTGATATTTGCCCAATCGTGCAGTTCCACGACCTACGGGAGAGGCGCATCACAAGTAATACGCCGTGTTTCCATTTCTGTTTAGCCACTCTTCCTGAAGAAAACCCATGATCACCTGATCCCTGAAGCCATTCATCGTCCACAAGGCTTTACGCCGTACACCCTCAACATTGAAGCCTACTTTTTCGTAACACCGAATCGCTCGTTTGTTATCAGCAAACGTGTCAATGTCAATACGGTTTAGGTTATAGCGCGCAAATAGAATCTTTACAAATTCCGACAATGCAGCCGTCCCGTACCCTTTGCCCCAATAGCGGCGGTCACCGATCAGCATGCCAATTGTTGCCCTTCGCGCTAACCGATCCATATTGTTGAAGGAAATCTGGCCAATTACTATAGGCTCCTCTTGAGCATCCTCTTGTACCTCAATCACAAAAGCGCGCTGCGTATCTTGGGGTGACTGTTTTCTGACCTCTTCAACTAACTGCTCTCGTGCAGGAATCGCATTGCCAAACCCTCCTGCCGCCCAGAACATCACTTCTTCATCCAACTTAAACTTATAGATCGTATCCACATCGCGGAGTTCAACCGGTCGAATATTAACCATAAATTAGGCCCCTCTCATAAATTTAATAATTTTATGTTAGATGATTCCAGATAGCTAATCAAGTAGAATGAAGCATCATCCATCAGGCCCTCTGCGGACTGGATGATGTTGATGCAGCACGCAACCAAGCCGGGAGCTGCCTTGCAGCGATTCTATCCGTCGCCGAATCGCCGACGCTGATTTTACTCTTTCACCCACACGACCGAATAGCGCCAAAACAAGTGAAGCTTGAACCGATGGGGATGGGAAGGCAGATGGGCATCGTACAGCTTTTTAAGCTCATGCGAAGTCATGTACACGTCACTCGCGCCGTGCTCTTGCCAGGCCAGCTTCTCGGCTTCCGTCTGCCACGCTTTTTTCCGCCACAAATGCAATCGGCTGTACGGCGCGGCCCACAGGTTGGCGAGCTGTTCCCATCTGCTCTGCTCATACAGATCCAAAATGGCGAGCGCGCCGCCCGGGCGAAGCGCTTTTTTCAGCTTGGGCAGCAGCAGGCCGAGATCCAGGTGGTGGAAAACGGCAAGCGAAGCGATGAAATCGAGTGATCGTTCCTCTAACGGCAGTTCCATAATATCGGCGTTCCGCAGCCGATATCCAGTGCGTGCCCGCAATTGCGAGGAATGTACTGCGCCAAAAACCGGTGATCGTGCGAGTTGTGATTCCATTTCTCCCGTTCCACGCCTGCAAGCTTGGCCGGTCTGCCGCGGCTGGGAGACATATGTATAAAAATTCGGTATTTTGTGTGGAAGTACAGCGGCCCATTTCCCGTATTCGGGCAAATTCCGCCGTTTTGGCCGATTAAGCTGCCGTGGAACAATGGAAAAATGCCAGCATTTTGGCTGGGAGCCGAACTCTGTTTTTCTCGCTGTAGCTACGTTTTTCTCGGATTCTCAAAAAGTCCCTAAAACCGTAAATTTAGACCCTAAAATGTGGTATTCTATATATGGGAGGTTGATATTGGTGAAAAAGGAAGATGCTATCATCCTGGCGTACCAAATCGCTACGCTTGATCGTCCTACGGAAGAAATCCTAGACGTTCTCGCCCGCTTGGAGTACGAGCGAGTGCTGGAGCTGCTGCTCATACTTCGGCAGTCTCCAAGAGAAGTCAAATCACCGGTCAATTTTCTTCGCCGGGCGATTGCCGAGGGCTGGACGGCGGAAACTATTCCGGAAAAACTAAATAGGAAGGAGCAAAACATATTGGTTAGAGGCTACGTTCGGCGCGGCGCGTCTCAAGAAGAGGCGGACGCTAGGGCGCTACAAAGCCAGCGGGGAATAGGGTGTACGAAAAGTCGGCTGCAGCTCGCCCGTGAGTATACTTTTTTCACTTCCGGATCTCGCTTGCGGTATACCTTATTGGCCCCGATCGGCACGAGCCGGTGAAATTCGGTTTCCGAAATTTGCCTATGAGAAAGTAAAAAAAATGAGAGTTGGTTATATGATGTTTGAAACGAAACCTGATGTCAAATATGTGTATGCGAATGCAGCTCGTAATGTTTTTATTGAGGAGCCTGCGGGATTACCGTTAGAACCATCTGTTATGTTGAATTTTTATATGGGTCGAAACTCGTATTATCAAGGTGGCGCTGGGCAAATCTCTCCCAATGTTTTTATAGGTCGGTACTGTTCTATTGCTAGAAATGTTTGTTTAGGTGCTTCTCAGCATCCAATGGATCATCTAACTACTGGTATATTGAATATTGCTCAAAATGATGATGTTGAGATAAGCCCACAAGAAAAAGATACGGTTATTGGTTCGGATGTTTGGATTGGTTTGAATGCCATTATTATGAATGGCGTGAATATTGGTCATGGCGCCGTTATTGGTGCAGGTGCTGTTGTAACTAAGGATGTGCCGCCTTATGCGATTGTCGGGGGTGTTCCAGCGAAATTGATTAGATATCGTTTTGATTTGGAAACTCGCTTGGAATTGTTGGAGTCTGAATGGTGGGAATATGATAACGATGAATTGATTACATTGCCTAAAGATGATGTGAAAGCTTGTATTGAATATTTTAAAAGAAAAAGAAATTCCATAACGTGAAGGAAACTGAGAGGAGGAGATAGTTTTGGCAAGAACAACTAGTGCAGACAGAAGGCCAAGAATTGATATTAGCCATGGTGCAAAAGCTAGGCTGCGTGAGATACGGAAAGAACTACGATTCAGCATGGACACCGATGTGATTGCCTATTTGCTGGAAATGTATGAAGTGAAGAAAAACAGCATCACGCTTGCGCAGGACGAGGAAGTTCGGCGGCGAGCTGCCGAACTGAATGCTCAACAAATATTGTAGGATGAGGGAGTATGTCATGTATGGAAAATTTTGAAATTGTCGATGTTCGGGGCTAACTCGGGGCTAAAGCCCAATCGGCGGCAGACACCGCATAAAAGACTGTCCCAAGATCATTGACCTTAGGACAGTCTTTTTCATAGGCCCGCCTATTCCAGTGTAAGCCATCTATCGTCTACCTCCCGAAATTAACGATAAAGGATCACCCGGCGTGAGAGTCAATATGTTTAAAACCCGGCATTCCAAAAAAATAGATGGCGTCCGTCCGCCACCTACAATTGCGCATAAGTATCCAGCCATTTCACAATGTCCCGCATCACTTCATCCCGGTTGATCTCGTTCAACATCTCGTGGCGTCCGTCCGGATACAGCCTGCCGGTCACCTGCCGCAAGCCGAGCTCGCGGTACATGTCGAGCAGCCGCCGAACCCCTTTGCCGCAATCACCGACCGGATCCCGATCCCCCGAAAAAACAAAAATCGGCAAATCTTTGCGGATGTTAACCAGCAGCTTCGGCTGATGAATGGTTTTGAGCCCTTTGAAAAAATCCCGGTAAAACCCGGCTGTAAAAACGGCGCCGCAGTAAGGATCGGCGATGTAAGCGTCGACTTCCAGCGGGTCCCGGCTGAGCCAATCCGCCGCTGTGCGGTTAGGCGCAAATTTTTTGTTATACGCTCCAAAAGTAAGCGCATGAATGATGCCGCTGCGATGATCGTCCCCTCTAAGCCAGGCTTCAACGGCCGCGATGGCCAGACCCGCTTCGAGAACCGGACCTTGTTTGCCGTTCGATCCGGACAAAAGAACACCTTGCACCCGATCCGGATGCTCCGCCATGTAGGTTGCCATGTACAATTGCACGACAAACGATCCCATGCTGTGTCCCATGACGAACAGCGGCGAATCGCTATCGTAGCGGGAACGCACATATTCGGTAATTCCCGCCGTGTGCCATGCCATCCTGTGAAAGCTATTTTGCCCCAAAATGCCTACCCGATCCGGCGAACCGGCCGTTCGTCCATGGCCAATCTGATCATGGGCAAAAACCGCGTAACCATGCGCTGCCAAAACTTCGGCAAACCGCTTGTAGCGCCCTGCCGTTTCCGACATGCCGTGTACGATCTGCACGATGCCCTTAACACCGGACTCTTCGTCAGGAAGCCACTCGTATACGAAAATTTCCGTGTCCTCCGTATCCCGCCAAATGAAATTCCGCTCCCTCATAGGCTCCTCCCGCCAAATTGTCGTTACTCTCAGTATAAAGGCTTCAAGCATACGAAAACAGCCCCCTTTCCAAAGAAAGAGAGCTGGCGGCAAGTCGTCATCGGGACGGATCGCGGTTCAGGTGTACAGGCAGGCGTCAAGCGTTCAGGCTTTGCTCTGCTTGACAGCTTTTACCGCTTGAAGCTGCTGCGCTTGAGATTCGAATCTTTTGCGTTCTGTCCGGTCAATCTGAGCGATTTTCCCGTCGTGAACTACAATTTGTACAGAGCCGTACTCCATCCCGTTAAGCATTTGTTTGATTCTGTCCACCCAAATATCATCCAGTTCCAAAGGTTTGGCCATCATGAATCCCTCCAACTATTAAATCGTCCAATCGTTCCATTCTTTTTTGCGTTTCTGTACAAAAGACAGCCAATCCGCTGTTTTCTCGAACAGCTCTTTGGTGGCGGAAGCAGTCGAGTACGTATGATCTGCATGATAAATAAGTTCGATGTCGCACTGGCCTTCTTTGCGGAGCCAGAACATTTTTTGATAAAGCGGGGCGTAGTCGACCGGAATCGTCTCGTCGGCCGTACCATGTATGACGAGCACGTCACCGTTGAACTTGCGAAGCTGCTCGAACGGCTGGTGCCGGGATAACGACTCGAAGAAACGGCTTGTCAGCATATAGCCATGATGATCGATCGAGCCTCCCTGCGGCAGTTTTTCATATTCGCTTTTGCCGACGATTCTTACGATATCGTTGTGCGGATGTGCGACGGCAGACCACAGCACGAGCGTTTTTACGCGATGATCTTTGGCTGCGGTCAACAGCGCGGCAGCTCCTCCGAGGCTGTGCCCCACGAGAATAACCCGGCTTAAATCCACGCAATCGATCGTAAGCGCATAATCGATAACGCTGCGGGTCTGATCGATCAGAACGTCAAGACCGCCGGCTCCGTAATCGCCTGTGCTTTCGCCGCAGCCTCCGTAATCAAACCGAAGAACGAGGTACCCCTTGGCGCTGAACTCACGAGCAGCTTTAACGAACAATCGATCTACCCCAATCCGGCTGCCGATGAAACCGTGGCAAATAATAATAAGCGGCCAGCGCTCGCAATCGGTTGTCGGAGCCCCCTGCGCAGTATGGGTCGGGTAATGCAGCGTCGCTGCCAATTCGGTATTGTCGCTCTGAATCGTGATCGTATGTTCCATGGGAAGACTTCCTTTCTTCGTGTCAAGTTGATCTGTTATGTTGAACCGGTGCGGATACTTCATCTCCAGCTTCTAGGGTTTCCCGGTCAGATAAACGGTATCCGAACAAAAACGTCCTGTTCTACCCCGCCCTTCCGCCTGCTGCACCGCTTCGGACTGTTAAAGTAAACGCTGTTCTTATCCAAGCCAACCCCTCTCGCGCTGCCATTAAAATAATTTTGAATAAAATGCCCAGCTGCCGCTGGAATTTACAAAATTACCGACATCATCTCCGGAGGTCCGGTGGATAATAATAAATAATTCCGATGTGTTTACTAAGATTAATTTACATTTATATTAGCACCACCCCGAAGAGGTGTCAATGCTGTTTTTGGAATATTTTTCGCAGCTCCCTCTTGATGACAAAAAGCCGCCAGTCAGGCGGCTTTTTCCGAAGCTCGTCTTATTTTCCGTCACCGTCAAGCAGGTTCCCCAAGCCTCCCAGAACGCTGCCCTCCTCTTTGCGCCCGAAAGGGCCGGAGGCCGCTACGATGCGATCAGCCAAACGGCTGAACGGCAGCGATTGGATCCAAACGCGTCCGGGACCTCTAAGCGTTGCGAAGAATAACCCCTCGCCGCCGAACAGCGCCGTTTTCACGCCTCTCACCATTTCGATGTCGTAATCCACATCTTGCGTCATAGCGACGAGGCAGCCCGTATCCACGCGGATCATCTCCCCGTGGCGGAGCACTCTCTCGCAGATGGTGCCGCCGGCATGGACGAAGGCGAGGCCGTCACCTTCAATCTTTTGCATGATGAAGCCCTCGCCGCCGAAAAAACCCGCCCCCAGTTTGCGTTGGAACGCGATGCCGAGCGAAACGCCTTTTGCCGCGCAGAGAAAAGAATCCTTTTGACAGATCAGCTTGCCGTCCAACTGCCGCAGGTCCATAGCCATGATTTTGCCGGGATACGGCGCCGCAAAGGCGACCTGCTCTTTGCCATCGTAGCTGCGGTTCGTAAAAATGGTCATGAACATGCTCTCGCCCGTTAAAAGACGCTTGCCTGCACCGAACAGCTTGCCCATAAAGCCTTTATTATCGTTGCTTCCGTCGCCAAATATGGTTTCCATCTGTATGTTTTGATCCATCATCATCATGCTGCCGGCTTCCGCAACGACGCTTTCCCCCGGATCAAGCTCGATTTCCACGTACTGCATTTCGTTCCCTAAAATCCGATAATCGATTTCGTGTGCGTTCATCAAATTACTCCACCTAAAATGTATACAAATTAGTATTGTATACGGTCTAAGGCAGCGAGAGTTTCATGAAGGCCGGAACTTCTTACAGCGGATTTCGTTCGGCTTTGCGCTTTTTCCTGGCTTCGTAGCGGGAGTGGGCGGTTTCGAACAGCCTCTTCTCCTCCTCGGTTTCCGGGATGACCGCGGGTACAGGGCAAGGCTGCCCTTGATCATCCAATGCGACGAATGTCAAGTACGAAGTTGCCGTCGTTTTCTTTTCTCCTGTCAGCAAATTTTCCGATTCCACTTTCACGTACACTTCCATGGAGCTGCGGTGCGTCCAGGTGACAAAAGCTTCCAGCTGAATCGCTTCGCCAAGCTTGACCGGGGCCAAAAAGTCCAGGCTGTCGCTGGAAGCCGTCACAACGGACCGGCGGGAATGGCGCATGCTGGCTATAGTTGCCACCTTGTCGATAAAATGCATGACGCGGCCGCCGAACATCGTATTGTGAAAGTTCGTATCGGCCGGAAAAATAATTTCGGTCATAATCGTGCGGGACAATCTGGCTGGTTTGGCTTCCAATGCAATTTCCTCCTGATGATAACTTGCCATGCCATGCTTGTGAAAAGCGGAATTTACTCGTAATTCAGCTTCAATGCGGATGCCGCCTGCTTGGCGCGGCTTCTCGCTTCTTCGACCGTCTCGGCGCTGCTGAGCGCGACCGCCATGCGGCGTCCTGTTTTCGTCTCGGGCTTGCCGAATACGCGAACTTGCGTGTTCGGTACGGACAGCGCATCCTCCAGCCCGCTGATTGTGTAGGACACTTGCTCCCGGTCCGCTTTCAGCGTATAGCTCGCTCCCGGCGTCAACAGCCGGATGCCGGTTATCGGCAGTCCGAGAATAGCTCTCGCATGCAACGCGAATTCCGTCAAATCCTGGGTCGCCATCGTCACCATGCCCGTATCGTGCGGCCGCGGGGAAACTTCACTGAAATAGACGCCGTCCTGCGAAAGGAACAGCTCGACCCCGTAGATGCCGTAGCCCCCGAGCGCATCCGTAATCGTTTTGGCGATATGCCGGGCTTCGGCAATGTGCGCTTCGCTCATGGCATGAGGCTGCCACGATTCTATGTAGTCGCCGTCTTTTTGAATATGCCCGATCGGCTCGCAATACGTCGTTCCCGATACGGAACGGACCGTGAGCAGCGTAATTTCCGAATCAAAATGGATGAACTCCTCGATGATGACGCGGCCGTTCTTGGCGCGCCCGCCTTCCATCGCATAGTTCCAGGACTGCTCCGCGTCTTCCGGCTTCCGGCATACGCTTTGCCCTTTGCCGGAGGAGCTCATGATCGGCTTGATCACGCAAGGCGTTCCAATGCGCACCACAGCTTCTTTCAACTCCTCAAGCGTATCGGCGAACGCATATTTCGCGGTGCGCAGCTGCAGCGTTTCCGCCGCCAGACGGCGAATGCCCTCGCGGTCCATCGTCAGACGGGATGCCGTTGCGGTAGGGATGACGCGAAAGCCCTCCTTCTCCAGCTCGACGAGCACAGGCGTGGCAATCGCTTCGATTTCCGGCACGATCAAATCCGGGCGCTCCTGTTCAATCAAGCTTCTCAGCTGCTCGCCATCCAGCATGTCGATGACATGGCTGCGATGCGCGACTTGCATGGCTGGCGCGTTCGCATACCGGTCGACGGCAATCGTTTCGATCCCGAGCCGCTGCGCTTCAATGACGACCTCCTTGCCGAGCTCTCCGGAACCGAGCAGCATCATTTTTTTCGCGCGGGGGGTTAAAGGTGCTCCGTACATGAATCAAGTTCCTCCTGACTGCACTTTCGATCATTTTTACCTGTCTTATTGTAAAGGATTTGTTTATGAAAAGATAGATTTAAGCAGCAGTTTGCGCAGAACGGGGGCAAGCTGCTCCGGCAGTTCGCCAACGTTCGGCACGACGATGCTGCTGCGCCCGTAAATGTTGCGCATCGTCAACTGCTGCGTCTCATGAACCTGGTCGTTCGCAAGGAAGACGCTGATCACTTCCAGCCCCTGGCGGCGCGCTTGCAGAACGGCCTCACAGGTGTCGAGGATGCCCGCATCGTTGTAATTCGCTGCCGAAGGCTCGCCATCCGAGAACACCAGGAGCACGCGCTGCCGCTCAGGCCGCCGCAGCAGCCGCTCCGCCATGCGGCGGATCGCGAAGCCGTCGCGGTTGTCCTGCTGCGGCTCAAGCGCGAGCAGAGCCGCTCCGCTTCCGGGCGCGCAGGAGGAGCCGAAGTCGACCGCAACCTGGAACAGGTTGGGCGCTTCCTGCTCCGTGACGCGGTCCGCGTCCTCCCAGAATCCCACCACCTCGTGGGGGATTCGCAAAAACTTCAGGGTCTCGTGGAGCATCACGAGCCCGAGCTTCGTTTCGTCCATTTTGTCGTACATGGACGCCGAGCAGTCGACGAGCAGCGCGAACGCTGCGTCGAGCTGCGGCACAGGCGCACGCTTCTTGTAGAAGAGGCGCGGCGCCTCCTCGATCACGGCTCGCGTCAAGCGCTTGTCGAGCCGCCCGAACAGCCGGTCGCCGCGCGGGGCGATCCGCTTCTGCTCCA
>NZ_JBVYOL010000054.1:0-22831 GCF_056120505.1 Paenibacillus sp. sgz302164
TACACATGATAAGCTGACATCGGGAACGGCGCATACGTACCGGTTAAGGGCGAAAAACCAAACAGGCGTAACGGCATGGAGCAACGCGATTGTGAAGAGCACAACGAGCCCGACGTACACAGTCAACGTAACGGAAGGGCAAAGCTTCGATTTGTCGCTGCTTGCTTTCAACGTTCAGGATTTCAGCGAATTGACGTATGTAGTCACGTATGATCCGAATCAACTGGAAGTCGTCGATTTGTACAATTTCACGCCGCAGCGGGATGTCATGCAGTCAGGGAAGATTCCGGGCTCCAACCTGACGGTTGCTTATACACCTGGACAAATCACATTCAAGAACAGTCAAAATATGGTGCCCGGGACTTCATGGTCCGGGGAAATCACGGTGATCGTCCTGAAGGCTAAAGCGAGTGGAGAAGCCCAAATCGACGTTGTTGCCAAATAATATGCAGATCATAGCGAGGGTGATGGCGTGAAACGCTTTTTCAACAAATATTATAAATGGATAGCCGGCATTATAGGTGTATCTTTAATTGCCCAGAAACTAATTTTGGAGTTAGAATTGTGTAACTGGAAACAGTCAAATTATAGAGAAGAACAGCCCGAGATAACTAATGGGTTACTAACTTTTTCCAATGTTCAAGAATACGAGACAGAACCAAAATTATTCGTTCCTGACAGCAATGAAATACTAGAAGTTACAGTTACTCCAACGAAAGAAAACCCTGCTTTAGAGCAAGTAAAGCTAGTACTCACAAGTGAAAATGATGTTATTATTGTTAACTTTGAAACTACAGGAGTTTTTTGGGAAATCGTATAGTAGTTTGTAGGTAGACAACAAGCCCCGGCCCTCGTTTATGGTCTTCTTTTTTTCAAAGAGCTTTACAGACTCGCTTCGGCCAAAATAGAAAAAGCACCTCAAACGAAGGCGTTAATGCCCAAGTTTGAGGTGCTTCCTCAATATCACGAGTAAAATTATTTGAAGGTTTTAACCAACCTGAACACCCAAGTTCCGAAAAAATCCCCGCATATTCTGCATGTAAGAGTCCTGAGTAGCGGAAGCTTCCTTAAGAAGATTTTGCATACTGTTCATAAACGCGGAAGCCGAAGTCGTATCAGCTTTGTCAAACCGATTCTTTAACTGTGTGTTATTTAACAGTTCTTCAGTCTGTCCCGTACGTTCCTTGTATTTGTTAATCCATTCGGGGTGTTGAGGGACCTTTCGCGCAAAACTTAACAGTTGACTCAGTCCATTACCTCCACCTTTAATGTCATTCATGAATGCCGCATATTGTTGAGGATCCGCCTGTTTCATCACTTCCGACAGTTTGACGTAATCCTCAGGAGCACCTAACGGACGATCTGTTGGAGTCGTGTAACTAATATCTCCGCTCTCTGGATCAATGGATCGTGTCAAAGCAATTCTAGCTATCTGGTTCATGGTTTCCAGAAATTCTTTGGCCTTATCGCCCTTCATATAATGGTCAGCAATATACTTGGATTGGGAAACTCCCATCTCTAGCAATACAGCCCGCTGATTCTCATCCGTTACCGTTCCGTCGACGATAAAATTGGATTGAATCATATTGTACACTGCATTGGACACTTCTTCTGGCTGACCTTCCAAAACACGGTTTAATGAATCATTGATCTGTGTTGTACCGAAATACTTGGCAGCCTGTGAGACAATAGCTCCTTCCGCCAGTTGTCTGCCAGTCTCACTAATCTCCATAGAGTCTTGAACAACGAATCGGGAGAGTTTTTCTTCATGAAGCTGGGGTGATGGAACTCCTTGCTTGCTTGCCGGATTTATCCGTAAGCTACTAGAGTTAAGAACCGCTTGTTGTGCTCTAAGAGGCCCAAAATTCATCCTATTTCCTCCTGTCATGTTTGTAACAGGCAATCTGAGGCGTATGTATAATGTAAAGTTACCCTGTTTGTATTATATATCGGACAAAGCATATATGGAATGAATATATGGCTTGTCCCAAAAATGAACAAATATTGAAAAAAGCTATACTGTGGTGATTTCTTTATGAGTCGATCCATCACCCGCCATAAATACTATAGGCAAAGTGATATACATTATCTGTGTCTATAATCGAAGTACCCGACACTTGAGCAGTTACCTCTGGAAGATCATAGTAGTGTGTAAAACTGATGGCTCCAGGCAGGTATTCCGCAATACTTCCAGTTGAAGATGGCAGGGAAAGATCTTATGCAAAACTAGACTTGCTCCTGCCTTCGGCGTCTCCCCTCATTCTAATTGTTTTAACCGCAGGCGGGCGGTTTCGTGATCTCTTCGAGAAAAGCCAAGCGGCGAAAAGCTTCCTCATCGGTTTGCCCGCACATATCCGGCGAAGGCTGGAGGCTGCGGCACACGTCGGGCCGATCGGGATGGCCGAACAGCTTGCAGGCGTTATCGGCCGTAAGCTGGACGCAGCGGGCGCCCGCTGGCTTGCCGTTCGGCATGCCGGGTATGGGCGAAGAGATAGAGATGACGATACAGCAGGCGGCACATCCGGTACGACATTCCATCAGGAAATTACCTCCAAAATAAGTTATACTCTTACTATAGCATTAACCGATTAGGAGGATGTGCGATGCCGCTGCTTTGGGACGCTGCCGCTGCGGAAGCGATTGAAAGCTCTGAAATTGACTACATGGTTGATCGGATGACGGCTATCCAAGAGCGGCCGGGGAATCCGATGGGGGTGGAAATCCGCGCTTTCGGCGGCGCGACCGCGTTTTACAGCCAAAAGATGCCCTGGCCGCAGTTCAATACGGTAAAAGGAATAAGCACCCGCGAAATCGATCTGCTGGACGATATTTTGCAGTTTTATCAGGAGCGGGAGGGGCGGCCTCAATTTGAAATTACGCCTTTAAAAGCGAGCGGCGAACTGTTCGGGGCGCTGTCCGGAAAAGGCTTTTGCCAGTCCGGTTTCCATGCAAGCCTGGCCGGCCTGCCTCATGAGTGCGGACCCCGGGAGGCGACGGCGGGGGTGACGGTTCGTCCGCTGGACAAGCACGAGTTCGATTTGTATGCCGAAATTCATTGCCTGGGGACGGGATTGTCTCCGGACGGCAAAAGTTTTGTGGCGGCAAATAACAGCGTCCTTTTCGAAAGGGAAGGCTGGAAGTTTTTCATCGGACATGTTGGCGGGGAGCCGGCGGGCGTTGGCGTTATGTATATGAAAAGCGGGCTCGCTTCATTGACTTTTGCCGCCACACTTCCGGCGTTCAGAAACAAAGGCGTGCAAAAAGCGCTGATCGAAAGAAGGCTGCATGAGGCTGAGAAGCATCAATGCCGGCTAGTGGCCGGACAAGCGTCGTACGCTTCGGTTAGCTTCAGAAATATGCAGCGGGCAGGCATGCAATTGGCGTATACGAGAGCCACCTGGACGCAGAGGTAGCCGCCTGTGCTTAGATTGGTTCGATATGCTATGATTTTGTATGCTTGCTGCCTGATATATTGGATGTTTTTCGGATTTGGAAGAAGTCATGCCGGTTTCAGCGAATATCGGTATAATTTGATTCCTTTCCGGACGATTGACGACTATTTCTTCAACAGGGAACATTACCCGCTAAAAACATGGATCATCAACATCGTCGGAAACATCGGTGTGTTCGTACCGTTTGGATTGGGCCTGCCTTATTTGTTCCGGTGGCGTTTTGGCAAGTTTATTTCAGTCATGTTGGCCGGGGTATTCGTACTGGAATTGCTGCAGCTCGTTACAAAGCGGGGAAGCTTCGATACGGATGACATTATTTTGAATGCTGCGGGAGCGGGGTTGGGGTATGCCATGTTTGCGATTTTTTTGGGAAAGAGGCAAAAAGTATGGCAGCGATAGATGAGTTTTTATCTTTGGATATTCGGATCGGTACGATCGTGCAAGCGGAGCCTTTTCCGGAAGCGCGGAAACCGGCGATTAAGCTAGAAATCGATTTCGGGGAGCTTGGCATCAAACGGTCCTCGGCGCAAATTACGTACAGGTATCGCCCGGAGACGCTGATAGGCCGGCAGGTCGTGGCTGTGGTGAATTTTCCTCCGCGGCGCATCGCCGGATTTCAGTCCGAAGTGCTCGTGCTGGGCGGAACGCCGGAAGAAGGCGACGTCGTGCTCTTGCAGCCCGATGTCCCGGTAGCGAACGGCACGCCGATCGCCTGAGCGCGACGGCTGGGAGCTGAGAGGCGCGCAGGACAAGCATCCTGGTCGGAGAGTCAACCGGGAGAGGAGCCCCTGAAGCCGCAAGACGGTGGCTGCTCCGGGATCCGGCCCGAGACGGCGAAGACGGCGCAGCCGCCCATGAACGGGTTAAGGGGCGCGAAAGCCTGCGAAAGTGCAGGTTTTTTCTGTATAAACGGTTCATTTTGGAGAAAGCCTGCGAAAATGCAGGTTTTTTCCTTGAAAATGAACTTGAGCCTCTGTACGTGACGCAAAACCTGCACAATTGCAGGAATTCGTCGTGAACAGTGCATTGAGGGTGCAAATTCATGTATTTTTGCAGGCTTTTCTTCACACTACCGGGCAAATGTGGCCGCCGGCAGCGAAGATTGGAGCGAAAATAAAGCGCTTTCAAAAATCGCGTTACTAAACTCATCTGATAAAACTCTTCTCAACGTTAAGAAGGAGGCCCGCAAGGATTACGATGGTTTAGGTTCCCCTTGGCAAGTATATAGCGCCGTCATTCATTACCGAAAGGACTGGTTGGATGCGCTGAATCTCCAGTCCCCCAAAACATCGGACGATTGGTACAATGTAATTAAAGCGTTTACTTTAGATGACCCTGATAAAAACGGAAAAAATGACACCTATGGCATTATGCTGGAGAAAAAATACAACCAGGATGTTAGCTCTACGTTGACACGAATTTCCGTTTCCCAAGGAGGACCGGCTAAATGGAAGGTTGAGAAGGGCATCTTTACGCCGGAGTTTATGACTGAACCTTTCTTTGAAACGCTGAAATTATTCAAACGACTGTACAATGAAAAACTGATCAATCAGGATTTCCCTGTCGTCGATACGGCGGAAGTGGATAAAGCTTACGAATCCGGCCGCGCAGGCATTCGTATTTCCGGCGGCAATGCGCAAAGCTGGCAGGATAAAATCGTGAAGGTCGTTCCGAATGCGTCATCGGAGCCGCTCCCGTGGAGGGAGCGAATGGCCGCCGAGTTCCCGGGGGAAAGCGGCAATTCCGGCTTCTTGGCGATTCCTAAATCTTCCGTGAAAACAGAAGCTGAGTTCAGGAAGGTCCTTTCCTTCGTAGACAAGCTGCTTGATCCGCAAATGGCGAATCTAATCGTGAAAGGCATCGAGGGCAAGCACTATGTGGATAAGGGCGAATTTACAGAACCACTTGACCGCGACGCGGATTTGAAAGAAGTGAAGCCATACCGGGATACGCTGCCGCATCGTGGCGAGAGCTACAATATTGCGAAAGCGATGAAGCAGCCGGATCTGTTCCGCAGGAGCCAGGAAATTAGTCAAACAAATGAACAATTTATTGTGCCGAATCCGGCTTTGACGCTTAATTCTGCAACGTTCTCCGAGCGAGGCAAGGAATTGGAACAGATGATAACGGACGCTGAAACCAAGTTCATTATGGGCAAAATCGATGAGGCCGGTTGGAAGGCTGAAATTGAGAAGTGGAAGGCGGCAGGAGGCAATAAAATGATTCAGGAATATCAAGAATCGTATACCCAGAGCCAAAAGAAATAATGCAAAGAGTTAGCTCTTGTCCCAGACCATAAATGCAATAAAGGGGGTGATGCCAAAAAGGATACATCCGATTTTCGATCACACTATGAAAAGGTAAAGGAGAATTTGAAATGAAAAAAAGTACGATAACTGTTGCTTTAGCCTTCTCCATGTTTCTTTCTGTACCGGCCGTATTATTGCAGCCTGCTTCAACCGTTTGGGCCGCGGATGCTTCGGGCACTACGGCAAGCATCTCGGATATTCTGAACAACCAGCAGTCTGATGGCGGGTGGAAGAAGGACTACGCGGAAACAAGCGGCGAATGGGCCAAGTCCACCATTGATAACAAAGCTACCTATACGGAAATCAGAAGATTGGCGAGCGAATTTAAAAAAACCAATAACAGCAAATATTCCGCTGCAGCCATTAAGGGCATCAATTTCCTGCTCAACATGCAGTATGCCAATGGCGGGTGGCCGCAAGTTTACCAAAGCTCCGGTTATCATACACACATTACCTACAATGATGATGCCATGATTAATGTTATGATCCTGCTGGATGAGGTTGCAAATAAAAAAGGAGACTTTTCGTTCATTGACAGCACCCTGGCCGGCAAAAGCAAACAAGCTGTCGCTAAGGGAGTAGATTGTATACTAAAAACGCAAGTCGTGACAAACGGTAAATTGACCGCGTGGGGACAACAGCATGACTCCAGTACACTGAAGCCTGCAGGGGCAAGAATCTACGAGGTTCCTTCGCTTAGCGCCAAGGAAAGTGTGCCTATTGTGAAATTCCTGAAAAGCAGAACGTCCACTACGCAAATCGCCGCCGCCATCAAAGCCGCCGAAGACTGGTTCAAAGCGGTCAAAATTACCGGAATCAGTGTCGTCAAGACCGGTAATGATGTCATTGTTAAAAATGATCCTAGCGTAAAAACGCCGATCTGGTCGCGTTTTTACGAGCTTGGCACTAATAAGCCCATATTCGTAGGCCGTGACGGCGTCGTGAAATACAAGCTCAGTGATATTGATCAGGAGAGAAGAACAGGCTATCTGTGGTATGGTACCTGGCCATCAAGTATAATAAAGTAATGAGGGGCAAGGAGCGCTATACTAGGTGAAAATGATTCAGGAGGTCGTCATTATGGATGAATTGCGTTATCCGATCGGATTGTTCGAGCACGAAGGGGATATTTCCGGGGAGCAGCTGCAGCAGTGGCTGGCCGACATCGAGTCGGCTCCGCGCAGACTCGCGGAGGCAGTCGCAGGACTGTCCGATGAGCAGTTGGACACGGTTTACCGGCCCGGAGGCTGGACGGTGCGCCAGGTGGTCCATCACGTCGCGGACAGCCACATCAACAGCTACACCCGTTTCAAGCTGGCTTTAACGGAGGATGAACCGACGATCCGGCCCTACTACGAGGAACGCTGGGCCGAGCTCAGCGACGGCAGATCCGCGCCTGTGGAGCTGTCGCTGTCGCTTCTGGACGCGCTGCACCGCCGCTGGATGCTCCTTTTGCAGTCGCTGCATAGCGAGCAGCTGGCGCGCACGTTCATTCACCCGGCATCCAGCGCCACGATCCGCCTGGATTGGAACATAGGCCTCTATGCATGGCATGGCAACCATCATATCGCCCACATCACCCGCCTGCGCGATCGCATGGGCTGGTAAAACGCACAAAACCGTCGGCAAGCTGCGCTTGCACGACGGTTTTTTCACTTAGCCGGCTCGGCGGCGTGATAAAGCCTGCGAAAGTGCAGGCTTTATCGATTCCAATGCGGCTGAGCGCATGTATTCGCAGGAAATTGCTGCGCAATTTGCAGGAATCCTGCGCAGCAGGTCCATCGGCGCGCAAAAGCCTGCACTTTATACGAAAATAGAACGCAGTATTTTCATTCTATGAAGTGACGGCCACGGCGTCATGGGAGTTGTCAGAAGCGATAGCCACAATCTGCCTGGCTGAACAAAGAAAACCTGCAAAAGTACATGAATTTGCGTCCTCGATACGTTGGCCGTGAAGAATTCCTGCAATTGTGCAGGCTTTTCAGCCGGGACATGGGCTCAGGTTCACTTTCAGCGAAAATTCCTGCACTTTCGCAGGTTTTTCGCCAAAATGAGGCGATTCCACAGGAAAAACCTGCACATTTGCAGGTTTTCTCGCTATCAAGCCGCCTCATGCCCAGGCTCAGTTGTGCAGTTCCACGACCTACGCCGGGAGAGGCGCACGCCCAGAACAAGCGGCTGCGCCCCTAATCGGGCCCCTCTGGTTCCCCCTAACCCCTGACAAAGTGTCGTGACCTTCCGGGGCGGTCTGATTTTTGCAGGCTTCCATTCTACGCGCTGCCAAATGGTGTGCCGCCTCCTGCGTGCGAGCTTTTCAACGCTCTGGACAATCGCCGTATGCTTTTGCGGAAAGGATACGCACGGGGCGCCGCATCAAGGATTTTCGCAGGTTTTCCGCGCATGAGTCAGCCGGGCCGGGTGTTGCTCTATTCACGCTGCTAATAGGACAAATATTTGGCTGCTTTATCGATCCAGTCCTGTACGTAGTGGTCGGTCGCCCATTGGGCCATGACCAACTGTTCGCCGGGCTGCAAGTCGACCGTCAGCTGCGGGTCGTTGTTCGGCGCTTGGCCGAAAGGATAAAATTTCAGCTTGCCCGACTCAAAAATAACGATCATATCGTTCATCGGCGAAGTCAGGGCATCGTTTGCGTTCGGCCAGGATGCTTTGATATCCATCCAGGAGGAACCGAGCTCATCGTGGCTGACGACTTTATCCGGCAGCTCGCGAGGGAAGTCGTGCAGCGTGTAGCGGTCCGGCGACGTTGAGCTAGCCGGCGGCGTCTCCGCGACTTTGCCGATCCAGCGGCCGGAAGCCCGCGCAATCGTCCAGCTTTGGCCGGTAATCTCGCTGGACTGCCCTTTCCATTGCTTTTGCTCGGAGAGCTTGACGAGAACGTTCTTGGCGCTGGAATCGTATACGTCTGCGATGGCCACATGATTTTTGTCGGCAGGCTTATTATAAAACTGGGTGGTATGCCCTTCTTTCAGCTGGGGCAGCGTGCGCACCCAAATTCGATCGGCTTGATACGGTGCATTGCCGTGCCAGGCTTCCTCCGCTTCGGTGACGGATAAATACTGGTTGCCGGCGAACACGAGCGTTTCGACGCGGGTCATCTTTTCTTCCGGATCGTCGACAAAAACTTCCGGCTTGGCGGGCTGATCGGCCAGATGCGCGGACAAGTAATGAATTTCGTCCGTCTGCGTTTTCGCGACAAGCGAATCGATTTTCCAGAAATTTTGCTTGTAGGGCATGAGAATGCCGCTGCCTTCGGACGTTTTTTGCAGCTGCCCGCGGACAGGGGCAATCAGCATCGTTCTGTAAGTGCTGTAGCGCAGCGTTTCGGGCTTCCGGTCGCTGTCCTGGTTTTCCTGCTCCGTCCTCAGCCCGATCAGCAGGGCGGTATTGATCGGCGCCGGCGTAGTGACGAGAGTCTGCGCCTCCGCGCTGGCGACAGTCTCCGCGATGGAAGCGGCGTTGCTTTTCGAGTTGATGGATTCCCACGGAAAAAGCAGAAAAA
Organism: Paenibacillus sp. sgz302164; assembly: GCF_056120505.1. Taxonomy (NCBI): domain Bacteria; kingdom Bacillati; phylum Bacillota; class Bacilli; order Caryophanales; family Paenibacillaceae; genus Paenibacillus; species Paenibacillus sp. sgz302164. The sequence continues at coordinate 9,282 of NZ_JBVYOL010000054.1, forward strand.
CCGCAGTAATCGCGCCCAGGCCGGCAATGCAAACCAGAGGCATGATCCGGGGTTTGGAGCGTTCTTTTCGTTCGATGGCGGATTCGATCTCGCGCTGCATGTCTGGCGTGAATCCGGGTACTCTTAAAGGTCCCGAATCCAAATCGTTATGTAAATCTTCCGGATCAGGAGAGTTCACGCGCTTCACGCTCCTTCAGTTGAAGCACCTTCAGTCTGGCGTGATGGAGCCTGGATTTAACGGTGCCTTCCGATATGTTCAGGACGGCGGCCATTTCTTTGGTCGAAAGCTGGTAATGCGCGTGCAAAATCAAAATTTCCCTGTACTTCGCAGGGAGTGAAATCACTTTTTTCCATATATCGCTGGCGTACAGCTTCTCCATCGCTTCCGTCTCCGCGGAATGGTGCGTCCCTGCGGAATGGATGAAGCCGACAAGCGTAACTTTGCGCCAGAACGCTTTGCGCAAATAATCGTAGGCGGTATTGCGGGTAATGGTAAGCAGCCAAGTCTTCACGGAAGCTTCGCCGCGGAATGTGGTCAGGTTGCGGTATACTTTAAGAAAAGCGTCCTGGGTGATGTCGTCGGCCAGGTCCATATTGCGGCAGATGCTGAACGCATAGTTCCATACATCGTTGCCGTAAGCCTCCATCAAATTGCGCAGAATCGCTTTTTGATCCGTCGTTTCGGATACATATTTCAAATAATCGAATACATGGACACCGGTCGTCTCCATACTCTCACCTCTCCTAAATTAGACGCAGCGGAAGTCAAAAAAGTTCGCATTGTCGAATAAAAAAATTGAAGTCACAAAATGTGTCCTTCAACCGTCTCTATGAATGGGGTTCGGATCAGGTATACTGAAAGGTAACATTGAAATCAAGGAGTGAATCCTTTGGATATAGAACATTTGTACCATCAATACAAGCCGCTTCTGTTTTCTATCGCGTATCGGATGCTGGGTTCCGTCGCGGATGCGGAAGACATGGTGCAGGATACGTTCATGAACGCGCAGCAGCTTGAGCCGGAGCAAATGCGGCATGCGAGAGCCTATCTATGCAAAATGGTGACCAACCGCTGCATCGATTACGCGCAGTCGGCGCGCAAGCGAAGAGAGCTGTACGTAGGGCAGTGGCTGCCCGAGCCGCTTATGCTCAGCGACAACGATCCGCTGCATGCGGTCGAACGGGAAGAGACGCTCTCGTACGCGTTTCTCGTTTACATGGAGAAGCTGAAGCCGGTCGAGCGGGCCATTTTCATTTTACGCGAAGCGTTCGAGTACGATTACGCGGATATCGGCGACATCATCGGCAAATCGGAGACGAACTGCCGGCAAATTTTCAGCCGGTTGAAGAAAAAGCTGCACGACGAGCAGCAGTCGCGGGTTTATGCGGCCGGGCCGGTGCGCAGCAATCTGGCCGAGCAATTTTTGCACGCAGCGAATACGGGCGATATGGAGCTGTTCCTCCGCTCGCTGACCGAGGATGTCGTCGTTTATTCCGATGGCGGCGGCAAGGCGAATGCAGCGATACGGCCTATTCCGGGACGCGAGCGCATCACGAAATTTTTGCTGGGAATCAGCGCCAAATACGCCGAAACGCAAACTTATCATATCGCTCCGATCAACGGCGAGGACGCTATTCTTGTTGCCGAGCAAGGAAAAATCGTTACGGCCATCCAATTTGAAATGGATGAGCGCGGCGGCATCCGCCACATATTTTTTATGAGAAATCCGGATAAGTTGCATGGATTGTATATTCCATAAACAGAATTCGCAATCGGCACGGGTTTTAAGTCCGGCTGCGGCAAATTGACCGAGGGTTGGCACTCTTTTTGGAGGAGTACGACGGCTAAAGGTAGAAAGCGTGAGTGCGAATAAAATATATCATTTTTCGACAATATTCGACTTTACTTTTACTCCCAAAAGGCGGTGTCTTCGGTGGCGTTCGTTCATTCCATTCGATTTAAATTTTTAATGAGTTTTGTTGCGCTAATTTTGCTGTTTATGGTTTCAGCCTCTTTGTCCTATATGATGGAGCATTCCGCAGAGTCGAGTATAGAGAAGCAAACTGAGATGATGGTCAACCAGAAGACGGCGCTTTCCTTGAAAAGTATGGTCGGGCTTTTATACAGCAACCAGGCCGATTTGATCATTAACAACAATCCCGATGTCATCGAAGAACACAAAACGAACGCAAAGCAGTTTCTGGACATGGTAGAAGGCATGGCGGCCACGGCTCGGACGGATGAACAAAAGCAATTGGCGAAAGAGCTGTCTGTCCAGGCGCATGCTTATGTAGACAGATTCGACCAGGTAGAATCGATCTATAAAAATCAAAAAAGCTTAACCTTGCAGCAGCTGAACGAGCAATACAGAAAAGCGGATGACGCCACGGACGAGGCAAAAAACAAGACTTTCGACTTGCTCGACAAGTTCATAGCGGCTTATGATCAAGGATATAAAGAAGCGCAAAGCTCGCTTGACCACAGCTTGACCGGGCTTGACCGCACGATGCTGCTGTCCAGCGCTGCGGTCGTTGTGATCGGCCTGATTTTGGCTTTTGCGCTGGAGCGGATGATTACGAAGCCTGTCGGACAGGCCGTCCGGTTTTTGCGGGGCATCGCGGAGGGCGACTTGACAGGCCGTCTGGAGGGCAGGACCAGGGACGAGATCGGCCAGTTGATCGCGGCAGGCAATGAAATGGCCGGGCGGCTGCGGGCGCTTCTTCAGGAGGCTGCCGCGAATGCGGAAACCGTCAGCCGATCCGGCGGACAGCTGGAGGCGCACGCCCGGCAGACGATCAAATCGTCGGGCGAGATAGCGCACGCGATCGATCAGGTAGCTGCGGGCAATGCCGCGGCGGATCAGGGGGCATCCGAAAGCGCCAGAGCGATGGAGGAGATGGCGACCGGCATTCAGAGAGTCGCGGAATCCGCATCTTCCGTGGCCGAAGCGTCGCTGGAAGCCCAGGGGGATGCCGGACAAGGCAATGAGGCCATTACCCGATCGATCGATCAAATGATGCGCATCGAACACTCAGTCCAATCGTCCGCGGAAGTGATCGACCGGGTTGGAAACCGCGTCCGGGAAATTCATGAAGTCGTAAATTTGATCGCCGGCATTGCCAATCAAACGAATTTGCTGGCGCTCAACGCTTCCATTGAGGCGGCCAGAGCAGGCGAACAAGGCAGGGGATTCGCCGTTGTCGCATCCGAAGTGCGCAAGCTCGCCGAGCAGTCTGCGCAAGCGGCGGCGCAAATTAACGCCAACATCGCAGGCATCGAGGAGGATGCCCTGGCTTCGGCAACTGCAATGGGCGGGGTACGGGACGAGGTGGGCCAAGGGGTGCGGCTGATTCAGGAGACCGGCGCCTTGTTCGGCGGTATTCTCCGCTCCATTGCAAGCATTTCGGAGCAGGTGCAGGATCTGTCCGCCGCTTCGCAGGAAATGTCCGCGGGAGCCGAAGAAGTATCCGCCTCCATCTCCGAGATGGCGCACCTGGCCAAACAATCGGCGCAGCAGTCGCAATCGATTGTTTCGCATACCCAGAATCAGCTGGGCGCGATGCAGGAGATAACCGGCTCTGTGACACATTTGACGGAATCGGCACAGGCGCTGCATGAAGCCGTACGGCAGTTTAAGGTGTAGGCGCCGGCTGTTCCGGTTCCGTTCAACGCTGCAGCATACCGGTGGCAGGAAAAAAATCGGTCGGGATTTCCATTGATTTTATTTAAGCAGTTGAACAGTTGCTGATAAAATTGTACTATTTGCAATAGGTACTTTCGCTCAGGCTACCTCTAACGCGGCCCTCACATCTTAGAAGACCTCGCTGAGGTTTATCTCATCCCGCGAACTTGGGTCTTACGGCCGGCTTTATAAAATCCTAGAGCGTCTAATGGAAGGAAGAACATCATGAACTTCGTTGAACATGTTTGGGAGCATATCCGCTCAGGACAAATCAACAATTTTCCGCAACCGGTAGCATTGAACATGGGACTTGCATATACAGTCAAACTAAGCGACATGAAGACCAGCCTCGTCTGGCTTCCCTATGAGTACACGGGGCTGGCTTATGTGGATCTGGGGCATCAGGTGAACGTGTATCCCTACTACATGGGAGCGATCATCGAAGAGGTCGAGATTTCCAGAGGGACGGATTTGTACAAGCCCCAGACGGAAGAGGCGTTCGTGAAAGCGTTGTATATGAACGGCTGGGAGCTGCACCAAACGCTGAAGCTGGAAAAGTACGGATATTTGTACGGAGCGAGCGCGGCGGATTATTTGTACAAAATGCAGCATTTTACCGAGTGGCTCCGGTATTACAATTCAACAGTCCTGGTCGGGCCCGGCCGGAAAATCGGGTAGTTTGCAGCTGGAAACTTGCCGCAGGAAACGCCGCGAAAGCAGCGCCAAACCGGCAGCAGTACGAAAAAAAGGAAACCCATTGCCTAGGCGATGGGCTTTTTCGTGCTTGGAGAAAAAGCCTGCGATTGTTGCGCGGGAATTCCCGCCGACGATGGGGCTGAGCATGAGTTTGGGCGATAAAAACTGCAGATTTGCAGGAATATTTTGAAATGAGTCTACTTCGGCATAAAAGGATGTATTTTTGCAGGCTTTTGCGTACGGCGTCGGTGGTGGGGCAGTGACGTAAGTGAAGAGATAGGGATTTTGTTTTCAGCAGGCGGGTGCTTGTGATGCCATTACATGTTTTCTGAGCATGATGTCTGGCCGGTGCTGCGTTAGAGGGATTGCCGTCTGTGGATAAGTTGTGTATAAGGTTGGGGGTAAGTGGTTTGTTCCTGCATTGTTGCGGCTGGAGTCCCAGCCGTCATAGTCCCGTTTGTCTCGGCGATTCTAGGCTTTTAGCAGGTTTTCAAAGCCCGGATGAAGCATTATCCTAGGAAAGGCGCGATATTTCGCCAAAATTCACCATGGAGAAGCGGAGAGTCGTTGATGATAAAGTTGAAAAAGATGATATCGCTTTTAATCTTGCTCGTAGTGGCAGCTGCCGCAGCCGTGCCGGGAACGGGCGAAGCGGCCGGGTTTACGGACATTCAAGGCCATTGGGCCGAGCAAACGATCCAACAGATGGCGCAGCAGGGATTACTGGACGGGTTCCCGGGCGGCACGTTTCGTCCCGACGATTCGGTTACGGCGGATCAGTTTGTGAAAATAGTGCTGCTTTCCTTTACCGATGTATACCCGAACGGAGAACGGAAATGGAAACCCGCGTTCCTGCAGGCGCTCAGCAGCGGCAATCAAAGCATTTTGCAGCAGGATTACCGCGATTTTTCGTTTAAACCGAGTACTGTCGGGTATTGGGCGAAGCCTTATTTGGATTTGGCGAGCGATCTCCATTTTATTAGCAAAGGCCAATTTTCCGATTATAAAGCGAAGCTGAAGCGCGAGGATGTCGCTGAAATCCTGTATTACTTGCTCAAGGAAACGGAGTACTTGGAAGACGAGACGTACAGTGTCGCTACAGCTTCCAGATTCGGCGATTTCCAAAGCGCTTCCGACAGACAGCAAAAGTTCATCGGCGAAGTGATGGCCAAAGGCATAATGGAAGGCTACCCGAACGGGTATTTTGGCGTCGGCGTGAATGTGACCCGGGCGGAAGCGCTGCGGATTATCGCACGCCTGCAAAATAAATCGCAGCGGATCGCCGTATCGAATGAGAGCGAGCAGTTTGTGAAAATCGTGCCGACCAAGGACGGCAGCTACAAGAAGCTCGTGTTCCCGGACAAAACGATGCTCCAGGCCTACGGCGTGATGGAAGAGGCCGGCAAGCTGCGGGGGACGAACTACGACCTGGAAGAGACGACGCTGCGTCTGTTCCGGGATGCGGATGCCAAGGAGCAGGCCGTGAAAGGGGCGACGCTTGAAGCGCGCAGCAGCAGCGAGGTTTCCTTGTGGCTCGACCCGCAGTTTCAGACCTACGGCGTCACGGTGCGGCTGGAAGAAGGCACACTGGCCCGCAATACGGAAAGCATCCGCAAGTTTACGGATTTCTTGTTCGGATACGATGCCGAAACGTTTTACCGGCATTTTTCCGACATGTGCGCCAAGGCGGCTGCGAAGGAAGCGATTGAAACCGGTACGCAGCAAATCGGCGGTTATTCTGTGGAAACCCGGCTTGAACCGGACGGGAAGACGCTTGTTTTTTCGATGATCCGCTTAAAATAAAACCAGAAGCGCACGCGCTGCTGCCGGCCGGCTGAGATTGCTTTTTCTCAGCCGGCTTTTTCGATTTGCGGCGGTGGTGCGGTCGCGTCTATGCAGCATATTTTCCGCCGATTGGGGCGAATGTGGTACATACAAGTCCATCCAAAACAAGCAAAGAAAAAAGATGTATGACAAACATGTACGTACAAGTGTATAATGACTGTAATAGTACCCACATTACCGGAAAGGTGTTGAACACAATGCTGGAAAGCTTGAAACAGGCGGTTCTCGAAGCGAACCTTGATTTGCCGAAATATCGGCTTGTGACGTTTACATGGGGAAATGTGAGCGGGATTGACCGCGAGCAAGGTCTTGTGGTGATCAAGCCGAGCGGCGTGCCTTATGAAGAATTGAAGGCCGAGGATTTGGTCGTTGTCAACTTGGAAGGCGGCATCGTGGAAGGGAAGCTGAAGCCTTCCTCGGACACGCCGACCCATCTGGCCCTATACCGCGCGTTCCCGACGATCGGCGGCATCGTGCATACGCATTCGCCGTGGGCGACAAGCTGGGCGCAAGCGGGCAGAGGCATTCCTGCGCTCGGTACGACGCATGCGGATTATTTTTACGGCGAAGTGCCGTGCACCCGTCTTATGACGGAAGCGGAGATTAAAGGCGCCTACGAGTTGGAGACGGGCAACGTCATTATCGAGACGTTCAAAGACAAGGACCCGTCGATGATCCCGGGCGTCCTGGTCAACTGTCACGCGCCGTTCAGCTGGGGCAAAGACCCGCACAACGCGGTTCATAACGCAGTCGTTCTCGAAGAAGTCGCGAAAATCGCGTACCGTACGTTCCACCTGAACCCGTCCATCGGCGCTATGGACCAGACGCTGCTGGACCGCCACTTCCTAAGAAAGCACGGAGCAAACGCCTACTACGGGCAAAAATAAGCAAAAAGCAGTCGGCTGAGGAGAGCCGGCTGCTTTTTTTGGCAAGTGCGTGCGACTTCGAAGGCAAAAATGTGCCGGAGCGACGGGCCCGGCGGCTTCCAAAGGCTGAACGAGCGGGTGCGGCTTTAGAATGAGAAGCCTGCGGATTCGACTACGTTCAGGTTCACTTCGATGTTGCCGCGGGTTGCGCGGGAGTAAGGGCACACTTGATGCGCGGCTTCGACCAATTCTCTGGCGACGGGCGCGTCTACGCCGTCTATTTTGACGTCCAGCTGCACGGCTAGCTGGAAGCCGCCGTCGTCAGCTTTGCCGATGCTTACGTGCGCCGTCACTTCGGTACCCTGGACTTCGATTCGCTTGTTGCGAATGACCAGGTTCAGGGCGCTGTCGAAGCAAGCGGAATACCCCGCGGCAAACAATTGCTCCGGATTGGTAGCGTTGCCGCCGGCCCCGCCCAGTTCTTTGGGCATCCGCACATCGAGTTTAAGGACGCCGTCGTTGGAGACGATCGATCCGTTTCTTCCTCCTGTTGCCGTTACAGTTGCTGTGTATAAGTTTTGCATGGTCATCAAGCTCCTTTTGCGTTTGGTTTTTGTTTGATTAATTGTGTACAAATTAATTTTATACAATTTAATTTACTGCATATAGCGACAAAAGTCAAGACGGAGTCATGAAAAAAAATGCCTCCGCAATTCGAATTTTTGGAGACCGGTTTAGTTTGTACCAAATGTGGATACGGGATGCATAAGTGTGAGGGGAAAGTTAGACGTCGGCACGCATCTCGAACGATGATTTTCATCGTTCTGACGTGCTGCACGTTCGGGCCGGATATCCGACGGGTGTTTCTTGCAAACGGGGGGCCGGTGCGATGTGCCGGGGGTATTTAAAGGAGTGAAGTGGATGAAATAGGTTTGCTGCATCCATATGCAGGCGTAGCGGGGGCTGCAAGGGAAGCAGCCCCGTGGCCGGGCCGGAAGGCACCGTTTGCAGAGGAGTCAATCCTTGCTTTGGATTACCAGCAAATAGCCGGAGTCGATATCGATGGTTCCCGTATCTTCCACAAGCACGTTGCTGACGCCCAGCGACTGCCCGATTTGCAAGGTTGCTTGATGCAGCGGATATTGAAATCCGTGAAGCGTAATCCCTGTCACTTCCATGCTCAAGGGCAGCAAGGAGACATGGGTGTACCGGCTTTTTCGGATCTTCGTCCGTCCTTTGACGGCTGCAATGACCTCGTTGCAGGCATCGATAATGGTGCAGGGGATGCCGCGGTCCGCCGCTTTTCGCAGCAGATGGATGTTGGACAGGGAATGGTCAAAGCGCGTCCCGAGAGCGCCCAGGAGCACGATGCTGCCGGGGGCGTTCGCCATCGCCCATTCGAAAGCCATCTCCGTATCGGTCAAATCTTTGAGTACGGGATCGCAATCGACGAACTCGCGGCTGGCCGCCCGGATTTCGTCCAGTTCCTCCGCCGATACGGAGTCAAAATCGCCCAAAGCGATATGCGGCCGCAAACCGCTGCGTATGAGAAATAATGCGCCGCGGTCGCAGCCGACCAGCACATCGTCCTGCCGAATTTCTTGTGTAACCCAATCTCCGAGAGCGCCTCCGGTAACAATGACGATCCTCTTGCCTGACATATCGAAATCTCCTAACGTTTTCATAGAATTAACCTATATTATAGCATAGGAGTCTGGCGGGCGGAGTCCATCGGACAGATTCCATAGACAGAAAAAAACCGAGCTGTAAGCACAACCCGGAAAATTCCGCAAAAGCTTATACCCTCTTCAGACCTCTGCTCTTCTGTTTTCGCATTGGCGTGTTCTCTTTAAAATTGTGATCAATATCGGATTCATCCATGGAAAAGCCCTTCATTTCCCAGGTCGTTCGGCCCAAGACAAGATCGGCAGGGAACTCGTCGCCCCGCTTGAGGGTCACTTCGCGGCCGTCTTCGTTGGCATAGACACCGTCGGTTTCGACCATGTCTCCGCTCATCGGGTCCATCGTTTTATCGTTAGACATGCAGCAGTCCTCCTTTCTCATAGCCTATACATACGGTTTCCAAGGGTGGAGGAAATTATGAGCGGGATCATGTAGAATGAAATAGATGAAAAGATATGTCGTCAAGAGAGGAACCGTGCAGCATGGCTTTATGGGGAACGATTGTCAATGCGCTGGCTATTGTCGCGGGAGGGCTGCTGGGAATCATGCTGCCGCGCATACCGGAAGGCATACGAAGCACAGTTATGCAAGGAATCGGGCTGGCAATAGCGGTTTTGGGCATTGCGATGGCGCTCAAATCGGATCGGATTTTAGCGGTTATCATCAGCCTTGTGATCGGGGGCATCATCGGGGAGCTGCTGCGGATCGAGGACAGGCTTGCGCGGCTTGGCGACTGGTTGCAAAACCGGATGCGAAGCAAGACGCAGGGAAACGGTACGCCCGGCATATCGGAGGGCTTTGTAACGGCGACTCTCGTGTACTGCATCGGGGCGATGGCGATACTTGGTCCGCTGGACGGCGGTCTGAGGCATAATCATGACATTTTGTACACGAAAGCGCTGTTGGACGGGTTTTTGTCGATTATTTTGGCTTCGACGCTAGGGATAGGCGTCATATTTTCCGCGGGGCCGGTGTTTGTGCTGCAGGGCGCGATCGCCATGGCGGCGGCTTTGATAGCGACGGCGTTCAGCGACGCTTCCCTGCAGGCGATTATCGTGCAAATTACTGCGGTCGGAGGCGTACTTGTCATCGGCGTCGGTTTGAATCTGCTCAATATTAAAAAAATCAACGTCGGCAACATGCTCCCCGCCCTGCTCATCGCGGCCGTATCCGTTCCTTTGCAGGAATACGCCGCCGAGCTGTACGCGAAGCTGCTCCACTAAAACCCGCCGCCCGGGACAAACGAAAAAAAGCTTCTTGCATGTGCCGCGCACTAAGCAAAGAAGCTGTTAAATTTATAGCCCACTCCCCGAACAGTGATAATGTATCGCGGTTCGGAGGGGTTGGGCTCGATTTTTTTCCGCAGGTTGCTGATATGTACGATAAGCGTTCTTGGATCTCCGATACTGTCGAGGCTCCATACGATTTCAAATAATTGTTCGATTTTATAGACGCGGTTCGGCGTCTTGGCCATCAATGCCAGCAGGTCAAACTCTTTGGCGGAAAGGGAGATAGGCTGTCCAGTCACTTTGACGATGCGGCTGACCAAATCGATTTCTAACCCGGGGTATTTAACGAGCTGAGGATGGTCTTTCTGTTTATCGAGGATCGAGTTTCGCCGCAAATGCGCTTTGACCCGGGCGACCAGTTGACTTGGACTGAACGGCTTGGTTATGTAATCGTCGCCTCCCATGCTAAGTCCCAGAATGATGTCAATATCTTCGCTTTTGCCCGAAAGGAAAAGAATCGGCGTATTATGCGTCTTGCGCAGCTGTCTGCACACTTCAATTCCGTCCAAACCCGGCAATAAAATATCCAATATGATAAGATCGGGCCGCTGGTGCAAAACAATCTCGAAAACGTCCTGCCCGTTATTTGCGCTAATAACCTCGTAGCCTTCCCGAACCAGATAAAGTCGGATCAATTCGACAATATCCGGCTCGTCGTCAACGATAAGTATTTTTTCTCCAGACATGCATGGAATCCTCCCCGGTTATGTCAAGTCTCTATTTTGAAAGTAAGTGATTCCCATTTCAGGCCTACACTTCATTATAGAACGATTCTCGTCCCGATTCTATCCTTTTATTTCCATATTGTTTAAATCTGTCTGGGACCGCAGTCCGGGTTCCAATGAAACTCTTGAACGATGTATTGGGCCGGTACAGCCTCCGGTCATAGTTTTGACGAAGTAGGCGGGCAAAAAGTTAAACGGAGAAGAACAAGACGCAATGTGGATAACCGCTATTTGGCAGGTGGATAAATGTGTATATTTTGTGGATAAAACCTGAAATCCTGTGGGTGAACTGAGGCGGTGGTGTGGAAGGTTTGTGGATAACTTTTGAATGAGAGCGTACAACTTTTTAACCGGACCAGTATTTACAGTTTGCTAAACAACCGTCTTTCTTGCATGATAGAGAAGGCAAATAGACAACGAGGAGATGACACCAAGGTGCGAAAATGGGGAAAAAGCTTGAAAATCGCGGCTGTCGGCTTGACCCTCGCTTCGGGGATCATCACGACGGGACAGAACCAGGCCGTACATGCGGAGGCCGCAGCAAAACAGGGGAAATTCAACATGTCGTACTTGTTTTCGGGCAATCCGCAGTCTTACGTCTCACAAGTGGATAAAAGCGGCCAAGCGCTGGATGCGATTTCTCCCAATTATATCGATTTGAAATCGGACGGAACATTGCAAGTTTCGGAGACTTTCGATGCTTCTTTTATAGATGCCATGCACAAGGAAGGGAAACGGGTCGTTCCTTTTATAAGCAACGATTACAACGAAAATACCGGGGAAACGGCGATTGATAAACGCGAAGCGCTGGCGGCCCAGTTGGCCGAAATGGTCAAGGCGAACAATTTGGACGGCGTCAACATGGACATTGAAAATGTGAACAAGTCCTACCGGGACAAATACACGGATATGATCCGGCTTATACGCGCCAAACTGCCGGCTGACAAGGAAGTTTCCGTGGCGGTGCCGGCCAACCCGGAGGGAGATAAGGCGAGCTGGCTGGGAGCGTACGACTACAAAGCTCTCGCCCAGAACAGCGACTATTTGATGATTATGGCTTACGACGAAAGTTACCCAGGGGATCCGGATCCGGGACCTGTAGCTAGTTTGTCCTTTGTGGAAAAATCCATTCAGTACGCTTTGACGCAGGTTTCATCCGATAAAATCGTGCTGGGGATTCCTTTTTACGGCCGTTACTGGAATCAGAATCCGGCTTCTAACGGATCCAGCGTGTCCAACCAGACGATCGAGCAGCTGATCAAGACGTATAAAGGCAACAAACGATTTGATTTGGCCAGCCAATCGCCGACCGCCACGTTTGTCATTCAACCGACGGACGTCCTGCCGACTGTGAACGGGGAAAGTCTTCCTCCGGGCAGCTACACCGTCTGGTATGAAGACGAGCAGTCGATCAAAAAGAAGCTGGAGCTCGTCAAACGGTACAATCTCAAAGGCACCGGCAGCTGGAGCTTGAACCAGGCCGCTAACGGTACCTGGAACTATTACAGCCTGTGGGCGGACGGTTTTTACTTCGACGATATGCAGACCCATTGGGCGCAGTCGGCCGTACTGGACGTGGCGAACCGCGGCTGGATGGTCGGCACCTCCACAGGCGCGTTCACGCCGGACGCGCCGCTCACGAGGGCGGAAGCGGCGGTCATTCTCGTCCGCGCGCTGGGACTGACCGGCGATGCGGGCACAGCCGCCGCATCGTTCAACGACGTGCCGGCCACCCACTGGGCCCGGCAGGAAATTGCGCTGGCGAAGCAGCACGGGCTGATCCAGGGGATCAGCAGCGACCTCTTCGCCCCGGATCAACCCATAACGCGGGAGCAGATGGCTGCGCTCCTCTCCCGCGTTGTGAACGTGCCTTCGGCCGGCGGAGCGGCGAAGGCAAGCTTTTCCGACGTGCCGGAGGGAAGCTGGTCGTACGCAGCCATTGCGGCGATGAGCCGCATGGGTGTCGTCGACGGCTTCGCGAACGGCACGTTCCGCCCGCAAGCGTCTCTGACGCGCGCGGAAATGGCATCGCTGCTAAGCCGCATCGCGCCGCAGCTGAAAAAATAAGCCCCCCCGCACCGCGGGGAGCTCTTTGCAGCGCCCTCCACTTGTTGGAGGGCTTTTTTTGCCGCCCGGGCGGCCGGCCGCGCAAAACCTGCGAAAGCGCAGGTTTTCGCGGTGCAAGCGGCCCGTCCCGTGGAAAAACCTGCGAGAGTGCAGGAATTTGCGTTACAAACGACCCGTTCTGGGAAAAACCTGCGAAAGTGCAGGAATTTCCGGTGTAAACGACCCGTTCCGGGGAAAAGCCTGCGAAAGTGCAGGAATTTCCGACCAGAACGGGGCCGAGCCGGCATTTCGGNTTCTGGGAAAAACCTGCGAAAGTGCAGGAATTTCCGGTGTAAACGACCCGTTCCGGGGAAAAGCCTGCGAAAGTGCAGGAATTTCCGACCAGAACGGGGCCGAGCCGGCATTTCGGCTAAAATACCTGCAGATTTGCAGGAATTATTCGAGGAAAGCACATTAAGCAGCAAAAAGATGTACTTTTGCAGGCTTTTTGAGTTTTTCTGCACATTGCCTACGCTACTTAGCGAGCAAGCATTTCAGGAACGGGCGCCGGTCCGCGTACTCTGTCAGTACCAAGTCTTGCACCGCTCAAAACGCAGCCCCCGTTCCGCCACGCCGCCTCCCGTGCCGCGCCGTCCGCGGTGCCCGCCCCTGGCCCGCCGCGCCGCCTCCCGTGCCGCGTCCGGTCCGCGTAGCCCG
>NZ_JBVYOL010000055.1:0-17238 GCF_056120505.1 Paenibacillus sp. sgz302164
CGCAAAAAAGATGTACTTTTGCAGGCTTTCTGCGCGCGGCTAGTGATTCCCTGGTGAGCATGTTTTTCCGCTCACCACTCTGTAGGCCTCGCCTGCAAGGATGGCATGGCGGCTTGCCAGCCCAAAAAGCCTGCGAAAGTGCAGGCTTTTTCGGGGGAAGCGGGCCGATTTCGGGAAATTCCTGCAATTGTGCAGGAATTTCCGGCTAAGAGGCGGCCGGGCCCATAATTCCAGCGAAAAGCCTGCAGTTTTGCAGGAATATTTCGCGGACAGCGCTTCTCGACGCAAAAAAGATGTACTTTTGCAGGCTTTCTGCGCGCGGCTAGTGATTCCCTGGTGAGCATGTTTTTCCGCTCACCACTCTGTAGGCCTCGCCTGCAAGGATGGCNCAGGAATATTTCGCGGACAGCGCTTCTCGACGCAAAAAAGATGTACTTTTGCAGGTTTTTTGCACGCGGGCTAGTGATTCGAGGCGAGCATATTTTTCGCTCGCCGACGTACAGCCTCGCTAACAAGTATCTCGTTCGCCGCCATATGGGCCTGCCAGCAAGCAATTCACTTGCCCCTACGCTTAACTCGCTAGCAAGTATACCGGCGTATCTTTTTCCACGCAGCCAACGCTTCACGTTCCAATGCTAGAACGTTGATTTTCGGCTCGGCGCCCGATGGAGGCACCTATCGCCGCTGACGCTGCTGGGGACGATGGTTTTTCATCGTCGCGTGGAGGTCCCCGCGAAACGATGTTTTTCAATCATTATTCAAACGAGGAGTTTTTGCAAAATGAAAACGATGATCGCGCAAACTATAGACCGGCACGCCGGCAAATTCAAAGAAATATCCGGCTTTATCGGGGCGAATCCCGAGTTAGGCCATCAGGAATTTTTGGCCGCCGCCAAGCTTACCGAACAGTTGGCATCCCATGGCTTTCAGGTTGAGCGCGGGATTCTGGACATACCCACCTCGTTTCTCGCCACCTACGATTCCGGCAAGCCGGGACCTGTCGTCGCTTTTCTGGCCGAGTACGACGCGCTTCCCGAGCTGGGCCATGCCTGCGGGCACCATTTGATTTGCATGATGAGCATCGGGGCGGCCGTAGGCCTGCAGTCCGTCCTCGCGGAAACAGGCGGCAGCATTCGCGTATACGGAACCCCCGCCGAAGAGACGAAAGGCGCCAAAGTGCCGATGTCCGAAGCCGGGCTGTTCGACGACGTCGACATTGCGCTTATGGCCCATCCCTACTATACGTATGAGAAATCCGGCGAATCGCTCGCGATGGACGCGATACAGTTCGAATATTTCGGCCGTTCCGCCCATGCCGCTGCGCAGCCTCACGAAGGCATTAACGCGCTGGATGCGGTGCTCCAACTGTTCAATTCCATCAACGCGATGCGGCAGCAGGTCAAATCGGACGCGAGAATTCACGGCATTATCAGCGAGGGCGGCAAAGCGCCGAACATCATTCCTGACTACGCCGCCGCGCAGTTCTACGTAAGGTCCGCCTCCCGCAGCTATACGGACGAACTCGTGCAAAAAGTGCTGCGCTGCGCGGAAGGCGCCGCTCTCCAAACGGGCTGCACGCTGCAAACGTCCAACTATGAGTACTCGTACGACGAGCTGCGAACGAATGAGACGCTGTCGGCGGTCTTTACGCGCAATCTTGTGGAAATGGGCATCACGGAGGACGAGATTGAAACCGGCAAAGATCACGGATCGCTCGACCTCGGCAACGTTTCGACGCATTGCCCGACCATTCATCCGTTCGTCAAAGTCGTGGACGAGAAACATATGCTTCACACCAAAGAGTTCCGCGATTTGGCGATGCAGGACAGAGCTTTGGAAGGCATGATTTTCACCGCCAAAGCTTTGGCCTTCACCGCTTACGACGCCATAGCCGACAAGGAGCTGCTCGACAAAATCAAAGCCGAGTTTGCAGCCGGACAGTAAGCCCCTTCAAAAACTTGCGGCCGCCGCCTTCGCGGACACCTGCTTCAAGTCGAAGCGGCAATGGCATTCCGCGGAGAGCGGCCGTTCTCTTTGCGCCGGTCGAGGCGGTGCGCGATGGAGCAATCGCGGACACCTACTTCAAGTCGAAGCGGCAGCGGCATTCCGCGGAGAGCGGCCGTTCTCTTTGCGCCGGTCGAGGCGGTGCGCGATGGAGCAATCGCGGACACCTGCCTCATGTCGAAGCGGCAGCGGCATTCCGCGGAGAGCGGCCGTTCTCTTTGCGCCGGTCGAGGCGGTGCGCGATGGAGCAATCGCGGACACCTGCCTCATGTCGAAGCGGCAGCGGCATTCCGCGGAGAGCGGCCGTTCTCTTTGCGCCGGTCGAGGCGGTGCGCGATGGAGCAATCGCGGACACCTGCCTCATGTCGAAGCGGCAGCGGCATTCCGCGGAGAGCGGCCGTTCTCTTTGCGCCGGTCGAGGCGGTGCACGATGGAGTAAAACAGCAGCATGCCCGCAACTCCGGTCAAGCCGATCAATACGGCCATCGTCCACAAAGGCAGGATGCTCCCAAGGATGACGCCGCCCCCGCCGATCAGCAGAGCGATTTTGTACAGCATGCCGTTTACCGCCATGTAAGAGCTTCTTGCGTGCTCCGGCGCCATATTTCCCAAATACGCCTGGTTGACGGGAACATACATCAACTCGCCGCACGTTGCGATAAGCATGGACAGCAGCAGAAGCCATGGCTGATTGCTGTATACCACATAGCTGTAACCGGCAATATACAGCGTATATCCGACGAACAGCACCTTTTTGTCCGGGAACCGTCCGATAACGAATCTCGCAGCTGCGGAAAGCAGCACGACAAGCACCGTATTTTCCGTCCGCAAAAAGCCGACCATCTGTAGGCCATCGACGTGCAAGGAAATGGTGCCCCAATCGATGAACGGCGCGTCCATCATCTCTTTGCCCAGTCGGACGGCAACATAATTGCCCGTGTGGAACTCTACCGAAACGAGCAAAAGACATGCCACGGTAAATATCATAAACGTCGAATCTTTCATTACCTGCGCGTAGTTCGCCCACAGGGACATCGCTTTCGGGCGTTCGCCGCCCTGCGCATCCGCCTCTTTGAAGGGCACGTACACTTCTTCGATGAAAAAATAAGTCACGAGCAAAGTGATCAGACCGATGCAAGTCAGCAAAACAAACAGTTCGAACAAATACGATTTGAATAAAAACGCCCCTGCAATGCCGGCAACCGCAAGCGACAAGTTGTTGATCCAATATTTGAACGCGTACATGTATTTGCGCGATTCGGGCTCCGTGACGTCGAGCAGCATCGCATCGTTCGCCGGGGCGTGCAGCCCCCACAGCATGCTGACGAGAATCATCATCGCGAAAGTGACGACGGGCGATTCGAACCAGGGCGAGTTGGACATCGCCATCGCGGCAAATGCCGCCGTGCACCCGGCTTCGGCTGTGAGCATCAGCTTTTTGCGGCCGATCCGGTCCGCATAGTAGCCTCCCCAAATGCCGGCGGCCAAACCGGCCAGGATGCCCGCAATAACGGCCAAACCCGCAGTCGTATCTCCCAGCTTTCCGGAAAAGTAAATGGACATGAACGGCAGCACCATATTGTTGGCGGTTCCAGACAAAAACGAAAGATAAAAACGAATCTTAACATTGCGATGAAAATCCCGAAATTTCACGAGCCACCTCCGTTATGATATAAGCCCCTGCCACTTCCTAACTTCAATTGACCAAAGTTCAATAAATGCTCAAAAAAATTTAAGCCCCCTTCCCTTCGCTGCTGCGCAGAAACATAGCGACACCAAGCAGCAGCAGACACCCGGCCCACATCTGCATTCCCGTAATGGATTCTCCCAGCAGGAAGTAAGCGAGCAGCGAGGCTCCGAGCGGTTCCCCCAACACGGTCATGGATACCGATGCGGCGTTCATATATTTCAGCAGCCAGTTAAATATGTAGTGGCCGAACACGGTCGGCACGACGGCCAAAAGCAGAAACACGCCCCAGTCGTCAAGCGAATATCCCGTAAAAGACTTGTGCATGCAAACGTTGTACACCGCAAGAACGAGTCCTGCGCTCAAAAAGACAAAAAAACTGTAGACAAAGGCGGAGATGTGTTCGCGCAAGCTTTTGCCCAGCAGCATATGAACCGCAACTGCAACTGCAACTGTCCCCAGCAAAGAAAGCAAGTCTCCCTTAAGCCCCTCGCCGGAAAAGCGGAAATCTCCCCACCCGATGAAGATCGCTCCGGCAATGGCCATAATCATGCTCAGCACCGCCGTACGGCTTGTCCGGTGACTGAACAGCAGAAAAGATCCCAGCATGACAAAGATCGGCTCAAGTGTAAGAATCGCGGTGGAACTTGCTACGGTCGTGTAATTCAGCGAATCCATCCACCATAAAAAATGCAGGCCCAAGGCGGCGCCGGAAGCCGCGATCCGAATCCAGTTCCGCACAGAGATGCGCGACATTTCGGCCATATACCGCCAGACAAAAGGCAGCATCAGCACATTGGTCAAAAGCAGCCTGTACATGGCCAGCACCGAGGCGGGCGCATCCGACCATTTTACAAAAATCGCAGAAAAAGAAATGGCAATAATTCCAACGGCAAGAAATAAAATAAGCGGTACTTTGATTTTACTGTTGATTGGCATACGTAAACTCCCCGGTGTCTTCATCTGGCATAAGTTGCCGTATTAGTATATCGAAGGACGGGCGGCTTGCCAACCACTTGACAAAAAACTTTTTCAATTCCAACATTTTCATATATAATTTAATCGATACAATTCGGATTTGTGATAATCGGGGGTTGCACTGTTGACGTCATCCAATAGCATAGAACAATGGAACAAACTGGAATATGATCCACATTACATCCAGGAAGTGGTCGAAGCTTTAATGGAGCACGCTGCAGTAGCTTTTGCCGTTTGCGATCTTCAGCATCATGTGAAGTATATCAATCATAATTTCGAGCAAATGTTCGGCTGGCATCAAGAAGAGCTGCTTGGCCTCCCCCTGCCGACCATTCCTGAAGAGGAACTGGACGCGTATGAAAAGCTGCTTCTTGCCCACA
Source organism: Paenibacillus sp. sgz302164 (assembly GCF_056120505.1). NCBI lineage: Bacteria > Bacillati > Bacillota > Bacilli > Caryophanales > Paenibacillaceae > Paenibacillus > Paenibacillus sp. sgz302164. Next base: position 5,050 of record NZ_JBVYOL010000055.1, read on the forward strand.
GATGGGAATACGACAAAATGGAGCATCGCCGCAAGCATAAAAACCGCACGAATATTCAGGTGAATGAGACGGTCGCCCCGATCCGCAATCAGGAAGGGAGCATCGTCGCTTACGCCAGCATGATTTGGGATGTGGGAGAGTATAAAAAGACCGAACGGAACCTCCAGGAAAGCAGGCAGCAGTTCCAGTCTTTGTTTGACAACAATCCGGATGCGGTCGTCTCGCTTGATTCGTCAGGCAATCTGATCGGCTTCAATCCCGCAACCTGCAAGCTGACCGGCTATTCGCAGGCGGAATTTGGTCAGCATTCGCTAAGGGAGCTTTGCGTGCCGGAACATTTGGACAAAATCATCGGACGGCTGGAGCGCACGCTGCTCGGGCGGCCGCAAAATTTTGAAACCGCAATTGTTCATAAAAACGGCTCCCGCATCGAGCTTAACGTCATTCTCGTGCCCATTTCGATCAACGGCGCCATCAGCGGCGTCTACTTCATAGCCAAAAACATCACGCAGCAAAAGGAAGCCGAAGATTTAATTCAATACATGGCTTACTACGATGCCTTGACAGACCTGCCCAACCGCAGAATGTTCGAGCGGAAAGTGATGTCGCATCTGGGCGAAGCCGACAGCCAGCGCAGCCAAATCGCCATTTTGTATCTCGACCTGGACGGATTCAAATTCATTAACGATTCGCTCGGACACGGAGTCGGCGATCAGGTTTTGAAAGAGGTCGCCAAGCGGCTGAAAAGCAGCGTCCGCGAGCAGGATACGGTCGGGCGCATGGGCGGCGACGAGTTTACGGTCTGTCTGCCGCTGATCAGCGGTCAGGACGACGCCGCGCCGGTTGCGGAGCGGATTTTGCACGAAATTCGCAAGCCTTTTGCCGTGCAGGGTCAAGATTTTTACTTGTCGGTCAGCATCGGCATGGCGTTCTACCCGGAGCATGGCTGTCATGCGGAAGATTTGATCCATAACGCCGACACCGCTCTGTATAAAGTGAAAGAACAGGGCAAAAACCATGTGAAAATATATTCCAAAGCGATGCACGAGGAAGCCATTCACCGCCGCCAGTTGGAAAACGAGCTGCACAAAGCGCTGCAGCACGATGAATTTGTCGTCCACTACCAGCCGCAAATCGATGTGAACACGAATGCCGTCGTCGGCATGGAAGCGCTTGTACGCTGGGATCATCCGACGCGCGATCTTCTGTACCCGGGCGATTTTATCGCCATTGCCGAAGAAACCGGCCTGATCGTTCCGATCGGCTCGCGCGTCCTGGAAATTGCCTGCAAGCAGTGCAAAAGATGGCAGGAACAGGGCCACGGGGACCTGCGCATCGCCGTCAACCTTTCGCAAATTCAGCTCAGAGACGAGGAACTCGTCCGCTCCGTGAAGCAGGTGCTCGATCAAACCGGCCTCCCTCCCGCTTCGCTGGAGCTGGAAATTACCGAAAGCATCGCAATGCACAACACCGAGCCGATCATTGAGCGTTTGAACGAACTTGTGTCCCTGGGCATCCAAATCTCGATCGACGACTTCGGAACAGGCTTTTCATCGCTCAGTTATTTAAGCAAGTTCCCGATTCACCGGCTCAAAATTGACCGTTCTTTTATCACCAACATAACGAACCGTTCGGAATCCGCAATCGTTGCATCTATCGTCGGACTCGCGCAAAATTTGAACCTCGGCGTCATCGTCGAAGGGGTCGAAACCGAGCTGCAAAAAGATGCGCTGCCGCGGCTCGGATGTTACGAAATGCAGGGCTATCTGTTCTGCAAGCCGATGCCGGCCTCGCTGTTTTCCACGCTGCTGGACGGAAATTTCAATTAAAAAAAAGCCTCGGGGACGTCAAACTGTCCTCAAGGCTTTTTCTTCATTAATTCAGCACGGCTGTTATATGTTTCGTCGTGACCGACCAGTGTGAAGTGTTCCAGATCGACTCTTTATTTTTGAAATAAAGAATTTGCGGCGAAGCGTGCTTGACCCCCAAATCCTCGGCGATTTGATTGGATACCGGGCGGGTTTCGATCACTTTAACCAAATAATAGTCGACGTCTTCGTTCGGGCTGCCAGCCAGGTACTCATCGTACTCTTCAAGCGCGCTCGCGCTTACCGGACATGCCGTACTGTGCTTCAGGACAACGGTAGGCTTACCGGAGGATTGCTCCAAAACTTGCTGCCATTGTTCTAGCGTAGTCAATTCTTTCCATGTAGACATATGAATAACTCCCTCCCTCTCGTACTTGAGAATTATTATAATTTAAGGGAGCGGCATATGCAAATGGTGATGCCGGCGGAATCAATGAATGTCAGGCAATCTTCTCAAAAGCCGCTCGATGGAGCGGTTCGCTTCCTTCAGCACCGTAGGCTTGTCAATCGTCCGGATGATGCGGTCCCTCATGACGATTTTGCCGTCGATCATCGTCATTTCCACATCGGCGCGGGTCGCCGAATACACCAGTCTGCCGTAAACGTCGACTTCGGAAGAAGGATACGTGTGGAAATCGTTGAGATCAACCAGCACAAGGTCGGCTTTTTTCCCTTTCTCGATGCTGCCGATTTCCTCTTCCATCCCCATGACGCGAGCGCCGCCCATCGTCGCCATGCGAAATACGGTTTTCGCGTCCATGGCCGTCGGTCCATGCTGCACCTTTTGCAGGTGCGAGGACAGCCTCATTTCGTGGAACATATCGAGATTGTTGTTGCACGGCGCACCGTCCGCGCCCAGGCTGAGAATGATCTCCCTGGAGAGCAGATCGGGCACTTCGGCCACACCCGAGGCCAGCTTGAGATTGGAGCCCGGGCAATGGCTCACTTTGACACGGTGTTTGCGAAGAATTTCCTTCTCCTGTTCGTCGAGCCAAATGCAATGAGCGAGGATCAAATTCGGATTCGCAAGCCCGATATGCTCCAGATAGACGATATTGCGCATGCCGCGCTGAGCTTCGACCAGTTCGATTTCCTTTTGATTTTCCGAGGCGTGCGTATGGACTTTGACCCCATATTTAGCGGACAAATCTCTGACCTGGATGAGCAGCTCCTCCGTGCAGGAGACGACGAACCGCGGGCAGAACGCATACTGCAGCCTGCCGCCGTCGTGGTTGTGCCACTTCTCCAAAAGCTTCACGCTTTCCCGAACCGAGTCGTCCGTCTTCTCGATCAGCATGCTCGGTACTTCCGAGCCGTAATCCATCATCACCTTGCCGGACAACGCGCGAATGCCGCTCTCCGACATGGCGCGGAACGCCGAATCCGTATGATTGACCGTCTCCATATCAACGATCGAAGTCGTCCCGCTGCGAATCAGCTCGCCGAGTCCCAGCATCGCCGAATAATAGACGGATTCCTCGTCATGCGCAGCTTCAAGCGGCCAAATCCGCTTGCGCAGCCAATCGAGCAGCTCGAGATCGTCCGCCTGGCCGCGGAACAATGTTTGGCACAAATGAATGTGCGTTTGAATCAAACCGGGAATCAGCACTTTTCCCGCTGCGTCGATCACTTCATCGCCGGCTTCCGGCGCAATGGACGACCCGATTTCGACAATCCGGTCCCGTTCGACCCTGACGTCGCCGACAAATACTTCCTCCTGCCCGTTCATCGTGACGATTTGCGCTCCTTGAATCACTATTCCTGCCATTGTACATACCTCCGGTTTCCAATTGGGGATGACTGCATCCCATAATTCGCATCTTCCGCTCGGATGCTGCTATAATGAAAGCAAAACTTATCCAAAAGAGGAAGAGTATACATGCCAAATCCTCAGCTTATGACTAGACGTTCTTTTTTTAAAAAAGGGCTTGCTCTTGCCGGCTCCTTGTTCGCTGCAGGCGGTCTGACAGCTGGCTACTCAGCCTTTGTGGAGCCGCGCCGCTACGAAATTATGCGCCATACGCTCCGTTTCAAAAGGCTTCCCGAAGCTTTTCACGGCATCAAACTGCTGCAATTCAGCGACACTCATATCGGCCACCATTTTAATCTCGGTCATTTGCAAAAAGTAGTCGACCTGATTGCGCGCGAGCAGGCGGATTTGCTTTGTTTTACAGGAGACTTGTTCGATACGTCCGTAACGGAAGACCCCGCAGCAACAAGCGAAATCCTGTCGCAGCTAGAAGCGCCGTTGGGCAAATGGGCCGTGCTGGGCAACCACGATAAATATTCCGGCGTCAAAAAAACCGAAGACATGCTCGCAGGAGGCGGCTTCACCACCTTGGTCAACCGGCACCAGACGATACGCCACAAAGACGGCTTCATCCAAATCGCCGGCGTAGCGGATATGCTGACAGGCAATCCGGACATCTCCCAAACCCTCAAAGGTGCGGATTCCGGAGCTTTCACCCTGCTGATGTCGCATTCGCCCAATTTTGCCGACAAGGCTTCCAAGCAAGCGATCGATCTGCAGCTGTCCGGGCATACGCACGGAGGCCAAATCCGGCTCCCGTTCATCGGCGCCCTGGTCACCCCACCCCTCGGCGATAAATATGTAATGGGGCATTATACCGCAGCCGGGTCCGAGATGCAAGTGTACACGACCCGCGGGATCGGCACGACACTGATGCCGATGCGCTTTTTGTGCCGGCCGGAAATCACCGTCCTTACGCTTGAAAAGCAAAAGCCCTGAGCTTCCGTAGAAGCTGCCCAGGGCTTACGACTCCACCTCTTGCGTCATCTCATGAATAACGCTCCCACCACCAAACCGCCGATAATTCCCCACACAGAGCTCAAACCTAAATATTGCACCATAATAAAGTAAGCGGCCGCTATCAGAAAAGGCAAAAATTTGACCGGACCGTCCATCGGCGCAAAAGCGAATTTGATAAAATCGTAAGCAAGCATCGCGAGCATAACGAAGATGACCGGCTGAATGCCTTTGATCATGCCGCGAATGACGGAATTGCCCGACAGCTTGCTCATCACGCCCACAAGCAGCACCATCAGCAGCGCAGTCGGCATCACGACGGCCAACACGGCCACAGTCGCGCCAAGCCAGCCTGCGACCTTAAAGCCGATGTAGGCGGCCAATTTCGTCGCAATCGGCCCGGGAAGCGCGTTGCCGAAAGCGAGCGCCTGACCGAACTCCTCCTTGTTCATCCAGGCGAATCTGCCTACCGCCTCATGCTCGTACAGAGGAATAATCGAAGGCCCTCCGCCGTAACCAAGCATCGTAGATCTTCCAAAACCGATAAATAATTCCCACAATTTCAACCACATATTTCTCCACTCTCTCCTGCAGCATTTGAATCAAGAATACACGAATGGCATTCCGATCTCAACTAATCTTGTCTAACGTGAAGAAATTGCCGGAACAAAAACACCGCTTTAAGTTTCAACAAATCGTTCACTTTTTTAAAATCGACCTGCAGCAAATCGCTGATTTTCTCCAGCCGGTAAGTCACCGTATTCCGGTGAATAAACAGCTGTTTCGCCGCTTCGCTGACCTGCCCGTCGTTGCGGATGAACACTTCCAGCGTGCGGATCATCTCCTGCGAATACTCCGCATCCTTCTCCAGCAGCGGCCGCAAAATTTTCGTGCAATAATCCTCCATGACGGCGGAAGGAACCGTTTGAAAAAGATGCGCGAACTCAATCGTCTCAAAATGGAGCACCCGGTCGTGCAGCTTCAACCGCCCCGCAAGCCTGTGCGTCTCCTGGCATTCCATGTACGCTTCCCGGAGCGCCGGCGGCTTCAGCTTCACCGGGCTCACATAGAAGGCCACCTCCCCGTCGTCCTCCACATTGACGGCATCCGCCGCATATTTGGACAGCAGTTGAGTCAGCTCCTCTTCAGGAAAGCCGTCGGAAAGCGAGGTCGAATAAATCGAAAACAGCTGATCCTTCATCGCAAAATGATGCGCGCGCAGACTCGAAGATTTGGGTTGGGATTCCAAATACTGCTTAAGCTCCTTCAGCTTGCGGAATTGCCCGTCTTCGGCGAGCGGCGGCATGCCGGTAATTTTGGCAACGACGCATTGGTAAGCTCCCGTAAACAGGTTGACGCCTCTGGCGCGCGCCTGCTCCAAAAACTCTTCAAGGGGAGCTCCTTTCTCCAGATAGCGGACGAGGCTGTTCTGAAGATCCCTCTGCATCGACGCTTCCACATGAGACCTGAACGTGAAACCCATGTGAAACGACAAAATATCCGCCGCCTGCTGAAACAGCCCTTCCTCCACGTTCGCCAGCAGCACGGCATCAGGCATGACCAGCAGACTGCCCAGATGCTCATCGTCCTGCTGCATCAGAGCGACGCGGTATGCGCGTTCTTTTCCCGCGTGCACCCAGCCCGCTTTGCGCTTCCAGGGCCAATTGAACTGCAGCTGCTCGGTGCTCCATGCGCTTGTGTTGTACATGACCTGATTTTTGGCTCCCACAATCGCCATCGGATACCCGACAATATCGCTGATCCATTGAAACATCGAGGCCATGTCATCCTGCTTCAAGCCGAATTGCAGCAGCTTTTTTTGCTTATCGAGCACACTTTGCAGCACCTGCGTATTGCGGCGGTATTCCGCGTTAAAGAGTGCGTTCATCTGATCGGAAAAAGTAAATTGAAACGGCATTTCAATAATGGGAAAATGCAGCCGATCCGCCTCTTCGACGACGACCTTCGGCAGTTCCGACCAAAACCGCCCCAATTTGATGCCCAGCCCCGCAGCCCCCCGGTCATTTAATTTGCGCAGCAAATTGACCGTCTCTTGAGGGTTATCCTTCATGGCAAAAGCCGTCGTAAACAGCATTTCTCCCGATTTTGTCCAATCCGCTATATCCGGCGCATCCATGACATTCACGGACTTGACAATGCGCGAGTCTCCCTGTTTGCCCGCTACCAACTTCGCTTCAGATAAAGGATAAATGGTTAACGCCTCTCGAATGGTAAGATGCATAACGATTCCCCCTTACGTCTTTTTATCGATTATAGGATGCCGCTACCGTTCAGTCAATGAATTTGTGTTATATTTTATTACATAAATGCGGGAATGATGAATTTTTCATGAAATTTTTTCAATTATATGTTATGTTAAATGACATAAATATGTCATTTGTAGAAAAGACAAATTGATCGGCTTGTCGGTGTAAACCGCCAGACAGCGTGCCGCATGTGGCCGACCGACCGCCGTCACACGGCGCAAAACCGGGGGCCGCGTGCGCAGCCTCCACACCACGCACCGGGAACGGCGTGCGCAGGTTTCCACATCGCACGCCGGGAGCCGCACGCGTAGCTTCCACACCGCGCATCGGGAGCTACGTGCGTAACCTCCGCACCGCGCACCGGGAACCGCGTGCGCAGCCTCCGCAGGTAACCATCCCACCGCCTTGGGCTGGTTTGCACAAATGACCCTTCTTCGCGAGTCTGATGTGGTTGAGCAGCAGCATGAAAACCTGCAAAATGCAGGTTGCCCAAGAAAGTAGCGACATATTGGTCGTAAAACTGGACAACTGGCCAGGAAGCAGCATGGTAACGAAAAAACCTGCGAAAGTGCAGGTTTTCCCTCTTAAATTGGTCTATTTTCTCGAAAAACCTGCAAATGTGCAGGAATTTTCGCTGAAAGTGAATCCGGGTCCATATGTTCGGCGAAAAGCCTGCACTTTTGCAGGAATTCTTCATGGATGGCGATCAAAGACGTAAATTCATGTATTTTTGCAGGCTTTTTCGCTGGAATCGATTCATTTTGCGAAAAACCTGCGATTGTACAGGAATTATCGTTCAGAAGGGGCCTAACCCTACGTTTTATCGCAAAAAACTGCAAATTTCAGGCTTCTCAGAAAAACGTACACTGGAGAGGCGTATCTCTGTAACCGTGTAGAAACCTGCAAAAACTCCCATAACGTCGCCGGTGTCACTCCAAAGATGAAAATAATTCAAGTCTGCCGCGTACTATTTTCATATAAAAAATCAGATTGTTGATCAAGTGACGGGTTAGAGAAAGCGTTGAGGCCGCAGCAGCCACTCTGCCCCAACCTATGTGGGTCGGCCGCCTTCATGGGGTAGTAACAGCGTCGCTGACACCACCCGCAAAGTAGCAGAAATTATACGGGAAACTTATTGATGACCTCGTTATATTCAAACTGTGCATCGGTGATAGCTAGTTTCGAATATACTTCCAGCGATTTTCGGCTTTCATGCCCGGAATAAGGCTGAACCAGTGCATCATCGATTCCTTGCTTTTTCAGCCAGGTCAGCAGAAAGTGGCGGAGCATGTGTGGTGACAGATTTTGAGCCAGTTCAGCTTCCACGGAGTATTTGGCCAAAATTTTGCGGATTCCTCGCTCGGTGTATTTTTTCTTCCAGGAGGATTCAAATAAATACACCGCCTTCTTCTTTTTCATCGAATCTGCGTGCATGGCCAGCAACTCTTTAAAGGTCTTCGGGAGCGTTTTCACGATCATCATACCCTGAAAAGTTCCTAAAAGAGTGAGTATCGGAACTTATATTATTCATAGGGGACTGAGCTAACAGGCAGCATAGTTTTTTAAGAATATGCGCCGCCAACATTTTGATGTTAATGGGAGCCTTTTGAAGTATACTTCTCCACCATTTTATTCAAATAATCTCGATATTCTTCAACATAGGTCTTCGGCTCTACTATTTCCAGATTTGTCCCGAAACTCGCTAAAAACTGAAAGCCAATACTGTTTTGAGGAACATAGATGGTGGCTAAGAAATATTCAGAACTGTAGTTTTCAATACTCTTTCGACCGTACCTTTCAATGAATTGATCTTTTATGCCAGGCGAAATCAACGCCTTGACTGTGACTAGTTCCGGTTGATAACTTGCTTCCTGCTCTTGTTCCAACAAATCATCTCTAGGGCTAAACGTTTGTTCATTCATTTTAAGATGATCGATCCGAGATAATTTGAACGTTCTATATCTCATGCGATGTAAACAGAATCCTTTCAAATACCAACTCGTTTCGCTAAAATGAAGCTGATAGGGCTCGACAGTTCTTTTCGTCGCAGTGCCATTTTTATCTATATAATCAAATGAAACTAATCTTCTCTTTAATATGGCTTCCTGACATGTCTTCAAGGTTTGACGAATCTCAGACCGACCCTCCCAATCATAAAAAGACAGTTGAATTGAACCTTTCGGAGCCAATGGACTAACCATGGCTTCTATTTTTCTGATCGTTACTTCAACTTCTTCGCTAATTAGAATTTGTTCCAATCCGCCGAGCGCAGTCAATATATTCTCTAAGTCGGAGCTGCTTAAAAGACGTTTATCAACCTTGTATTCATCCATAATGCCGTAGCCGCCATGAACTCCAATGACCGAATAGATAGGGATGTTTGATAAACTCAAGGTTTCCATATCGCGAAGAATCGTTCTTTTGGAAACGTTAAATAATTGCGCGAATTCTTTGGTGGAAACAACCTCTTTTTTCAGCAAGATCATAATGATAGAGATTAATCTCTCAACTTTTTCCATCGGTTCCCCTCTTTTTTTCTACTTTAGTATGAAACGGTGACATACTGCTGTCACCTCTTATAAAGTATACTACATTTATAACAAGAAGGAGGTATTGCTTTATGGCAGCTATTGTATATTTAAACTTTGATGGAAATGCAGAACAAGTGATTGAATTTTATTCGGAGGCTTTAAGCGCAATTGAAGTAAAAAAAGCGAAATTTGGGGATATCCCGCAAGATCCAAACTACCCAATGCCGGAAAATGAGTTAAATATGATCATGGAGTCTTCCATAGAATTCGCAGGCGGGAAAATCATGATGTCGGACATTTTGCCTTCAATGAAGGCGGTAACAGGCGAGCTGGTGAAAGGGAATACTATTCTGATTAGTCTAGTCATCGAAGATAAGCAAAAACTGGAAGAATACTTTGGTCAATTGTCCCTTGGCGGCCATGTCATCATGCCGTTATCCAATTATCCTTGGTCTTCGTGCTTTGGAATGCTAATTGATAAGTTTGGGGTTAACTGGAAATTCAATAGTGACGCAGATCAGTTTCTTGATAACATAATATCCAACAAACAGTAACTCATTCTGAAAATGGTCTTGCAACTGAAGGCCATTTTTTTATGCACTGATGGAGGCACGATTTATGAAAAATAGCTATTCTTCGCTTATCTTTTTTCTGGCTTTAGGTATATTTGGCATCATAACAACTGAAATGGGCATGATCGGAGTTCTTCCCCAAGTCACTCAAAAGTTTCATATAGCACCATCGGAGGCCGGGTACCTTGTGAGTGCATTTGCTTTCATCGTTGCCATTTCAGGCCCATTCCTAACATTACTCGCTTCCGGCATGAATCGAAAAGCACTCTTACTTTCCGCTATCCTGATGTTTGCCATCGCTAATTTGGTGTATGCTTATACGACCAGGTTCGAAGTTATGCTGGCTTTCCGGATTGTTCCTGCGTTTTTTCATTCTGTCTTTTTTTCGATTGCGCTCGCGACCGCTGCCAGCCTTGTTCCTCCCGAAAAGAGCGGCAAAGCGGTCACCCAGGTTATGGCCGGAGTAACCGTTGGATTCGCTTTTGGCGTGCCGATTACATCCTATCTCTCCACAAAAATTTCGCTGGAAGCTGCTTTCCTGTTTGGAGCTATTGTGAGCGTCATTGCCTTTATAGGCATACTGGTCTGGCTTCCTTCAATGACTGTTAAGGAAAGAATGTCTTTCGGCAAGCAGCTCGGCATATTGCGCAAACCTCAATTGTGGTTAACGATCTTGATCGTGGTGATGATCTTTACAGCGATGAGTTCGATTTATAGCTACTTTGCCGAATATCTCGGAGAAGTCACCCATATGAACGGTACCTGGATCAGCGTGATGTTGATGATCTTTGGCGTCACCATGATTGCAGGGAACTTCTTGTTCGGGTTCTTTCTGAACAAAAGCATGACAAAAACGGTTATCCTGTTTCCTCTCGTATATGCGGTCATTTACTTATTTACTTATTATTGGGGTTCTCATTTTTGGCCGATGGCGGTCATCGTATTTGTGTGGGGAGCTGTGCATTCCGGGGGACTTATTCTAAGTCAAGCCTTGTTGATGACTGATGCGAAAGAAGCTTCCGAATTCGGTAACAGCTTATTTGTTTCCTTTTCTAATGTTGGCATTACGGTAGGGACATGGATCGGCGGCTTGTTTATTTCCCAGTTGGGCGCGCATCAGCTTATCTGGAGCGGTATTATGCTTTTGTCGCTTACTTTCATACTGATCATGATAAAAGCAGCAATTTCCAAATCACATGTTGAGAAAGCAAGCATGAATTAACGGATATATGATAAATGTAGAAAGGAAATTCTTTTTCAAATATGGAACTGGATCATTTAATTCCCGTAAAATCGAGAGAAGAGTTGAGGTTTTGGCTGCAGGAAAATAGTAAAACTAAAAAATATTGTTGGGTCTTGGTTAGTATGGCGCCCAAATCGGATACGCTCTTATATTTGGACGCGGTCGAGGAAGCTTTGTGCTTTGGATGGATCGATGGAGTCAAGAAGAAAATATCTGAAAATGGACTGAATTGAATAAAGAACGTGTCCGCCGCCTCGAAAAGTTGGGTTTGATGACAGACGAAGGAAGAAAGGTTCTTCCTGATATGGATTACGATTCTTTTCGAATCGATTCGGTTATAGAGCAAAGGCTGAAAGAGGAAAAGCAAGTATATGAGAACTTCAAGGCATTTCCGGATCTGTATAAAAGAGTTCGGATCGACACGATACAAAGCATAAAAAATCAACCGGAATTATTTGATAGCAGATTAGACAAATTCATAGCAAACACGAGAGAAAACAAAATGTACGGCCAATGGAATGATAATGGACGTCTACTAGATATTTAAGTTGCTCTGTGGCAATTTTCAAACCTTTAAGCCAGCCAGATTATAGCAGAAAGAGATCTCGCCAACACTTTAACAGTAAACGTCACATCCAACCCGTCTTCAACCGCGCGTTCACATATAGAGGCAATCCGGTCGAGGAGGTTGCCTGTATGCCTATGAAAGGACATCCCCGTTACTATGGGTACGTAGTTTAACGAACAGGCTACAATTGGTACATTTATCATTCATAAAGAGAACTCTCAAAAGTGGAGGGTCCTTACAATTTTATCCATGTGTTTGCGGGTAGTTTCAGCTACGCTGGTACTACCCGTGCGCGTTGTTCCTAGACAACCTGCTCAGAAATGAACAACAAAACTAGGGGGTTTCTAAAGAGACCTAACTTCATATCTGAATG
>NZ_JBVYOL010000056.1:0-17235 GCF_056120505.1 Paenibacillus sp. sgz302164
CGGTCCACGGAGCTGCGGCTGAGCCGCTCAGCTCCTTGAGCAGCGATACCACCTGCTTCAAGGTATCGGCCGACGGGTGCGCCGGCTGCTCCTGAAGCAGCGTTTCCGCCTGCTGCATGAGTCGCTCCAGCACTTGTCCCGCGGGCGGCCCCGAAATAACCTGCCGCAGGGCGGCGACCGTTTCCTGCGTAAGAGGAAGCCCGCGCTTGTAGGCCAGAACGGCCGCCTGCGTCCACTCTTCTTTGCCAACACCCTCGGGAACCTGGCTCAGCAGCGAAGCAAAAGAGCGCACCGTTTCTTTCGTCAATGGAACGCCTTCCTGCTGAATTTGCTGTACCATTTGCCGGTTCGCGGCATTGTCTTTCAATGAAAAATTTTTCAGCAATTCATTCATCGATTCGTCGGTAATTTGCACAACCGACGATGTGAGCGGTTTTAGCAAAATTTGCCCGCCGTTCGATTCCGGCTGAACTTGCAGCATCGTGACGTCGCCTTGCTTCAGAGGCGTCTCCAGCTTCGCGCGCACTTGTACGCCGCCGATATTAAGCAAAGCATCCTGCTCGCTTAGCAGCTGCAGTACAACGCCTTTAACGATTTGTCCCACTTTCAGCTCCAGCACTTTCGAATCCGACGCCTGCAAATCACCGACAAGACTGCGGATCAGTCCGCTGATATTCATTCCGATCACCTCATGCCATATAAATCCTTTGCCTTCTACTGAGTTCGCCTATCAGACTCTTATGTATAATATCGGCCCGAAGCCTTATTTTCTTTAAAAATCGATTAAAATAATTCCAATTCCATCTGCTCCGATTGCTGCTCGGCCTGCGCCATTACTTTGCGGATAAATAATTTGCGGTGAAGCGGCGCAGGCCCGTAACGCAGCAGCATTTCCCTGTGATGCTTCGTCGCATAGCCTTTATGTACGGCAATTCCGTATTCGGGATACTCCTTGTCCCAATCTGCGCACATCCGGTCCCGCGTTACTTTCGCTATGACGGAAGCCGCCGCGATGGACTGGCTGAGCGCATCTCCATGAATAATGGCCAGCTGCGGCGAATCGATGTCCACCTTTTCCGCATCGACCAGCAAAAAGTCCGGTTTGACGGACAGCCGTTCAACCGCTTGCTTCATGGCAAGTCTGGCGGCCTGCTTGATATTGATTTCCTCTATGACCGCTACGCTGACGACGCCGACGCCGACCGCAACAGCTTCCTCCATAATTCTCTCATACAAAGCGTCCCGCTTCTTCTCGGACAGCTTCTTGGAATCATCCACCTCTTCCAGCACATATCCGGCCGGCAAAATAACCGCCGCCGCAACGACATCTCCGAACAGGCACCCTCGGCCGACTTCATCGATTCCGGCGATTCGGGCATACCCCTGGTCCCACAGCTGCTTCTCATGTTCCAGCACTGGCCACAGCTCCTTTCCATCCCTCCATTATAAAGCATATTGGAAGAGACCGGCACAAAAATTAATAGAGCCACATGTTTCCATCCACCCCCACGGCTTCCGCCTACGATTTCGCTCCATATTTGCGCAAAAAGACAGCGCCTGAACAGGCGGCTGTCTTTGTAAACACGTTTGTTTTCCCGGGCACTAATACTTGCTCGCCTCCGGCCGTTTGACTTTGTCGGGAGCTTTGAAATAGATGCTGTTTAGAATTTGAACATCAGCCGTAAACTCATGCTCCATCTGCGGAAACCATTGCAGCTTCCAGTTTTTGAGTTGATCGTCCGTCATTATTTTTCGAAAATATTGCCCAAGGCCCAAAGCGTCCGCCTTTTCTTTTTGCATCTTTCGGATTAGGGCTTTCGCCTTTTCCTCGATCATTTTTTCCAGCTTTTGATCGATTTCCGCTTCCGAGACATGGTATCTGTTTTCCGAGACTACGACTTTCAGGCTAATATGCGTGGTCATGCGAGGAACCGATCCGTCCCAACTCGCACGGTGCCGAATGGATGCCTTTTTAACCAAAACGCTGCTGTGTTCGGAAATCTCAATCGTTCCGCCCGTATATTTCTTATGAAAAACGTTATAAACCAAAGTATCCTCAGGGGAAATTTCCCCTACGATCCGATCTTTCCGCATGATGGCGCTGCCTTCAAAGTTATACAGCGTGTCGGTACCCTTGCTCAGAATCGGAATGGCCATATCTTCGGTATAGGAATTGATGTCCCGGTATGCTTCCCATAAGCGCAGTATCGTATTATTCGGCGTCCAGCCGGCCTGTTCGCTGAAATAATCGTACGACGAAAGCTCGGGGTTGGCTTGGATATGATGGTGAATCACTTTATCGAAGTCTCCCCTGACAATGCCCAGCAATCCTTTGATCGAAATATCGTTGGCCTGCACGGCGTAATCGATAATATCCCCGATATCTTTCTGCGCCGTTTTCTCGCAAATTAAAAACAGCCGGATATGCAGTAAATCGATGCCTTTTTCAGCCTTGGTACGGATGTTGTCGACCGCTTTGTTGATCGTTGCCGAACTGCTTTCCAGGTATTGCGAACCTTTCTTCTCCGGGCTCGGAACTTGCAAAATGATTCTGTAATTTTGCTCCTTTTCCTTGCAAATTCCCATGACAACAGGCATGAGCCTTTTGTTAATATCTTTCATATCCCAGCAGCCGGTAAGGATCGCTCCCATGAAGCTCAAAAGCAGCGCCGCGCTAATGCATGAACGTGAGATCAAGCGGGACTCCTCCTATGCCGCAAACTCATCATCCACACGATCAGCGGGATAATGCCGATACTGTACAGGCAAAACAGCGTATTCCAGGACACCAGGAGCTCCAGCCGGTCGATGTTGGAAATTACCACGCTGAAACCATACGACAGCACGCCCAGCATGATCACCGCCAATCCCCGGCGTTCGGGCATGAACAATTTTTGCACCAGCCTGCTCAGCATCCATAAGGAAAGCGCACCTTCCGCCATAGAAACCGCAATCATCGATATGACAAAAAAAGTAGGCAGCCAGTCGAATACAACCCACTCGTTATCTACCGTATCCGAAGTCAGCACGTTCGGGTAACGAAAATAGACGATCGATTCCTGTCCGAAAATGAGCATAGGCAAGTAAACGGAAGCGATTCCGAATGTAAAAAGAATGCCCAGCACAGCAACTACATGACGCAAAAGCAGCTTCTGCTTCAATTGGACGAATCCCAGAAACAAAAAGCCCGCATGAGCGAAAAGACTCGCATAAAATTCGGGCCGGCGAACAAAAGTCATCCGTGTATCCAGCAGAGGATAAATGTTGTTGAAATCGAAATTATTATAGCCGCTGATCAGCGAAAACAAAATTAACGGGAGCACGCAAATGAACAGCGTCACCGCCCCCCTTGAAACGGCCTCGATACCTTTCCACCCGGCATAAAACGGAATCGCATACAGCAGTAAAATGAAGACCATCGGGGTTTTCGGAAGCAGCAGCGCGCTGACCGACTCAAACTCGTAGCGGTGAATTAAATTGAAGCTTACGAACAAAAAGACGATAAAAGGAAACAGAATGACCCGCGTCATCCATTTCCCTGAAACGCCTCTGCAAATATCCACAATATCTTGACCCGGATAAGCCGACAGTCCCTTGAGGTACATGCACATAAACAGCAATTCCACAAGAAAACCGGCAGCGACCGGTTCCCATTGCCCTTTTGGCGCGGCCTCGATAATTTTTACCGGGTATACATAGAAATACATCGATATATGGACAATGAAAAATAAAGTTAACGCCAGATACTTGTTCATTCCGATTTACCTCTTTTTGTTGTCAGACTCAAATAGGGAACTCCAAACGCCGAAACGCCGCCCAAATAAAAGCAAAACAATACGAGAGCGGACATCAGGCCAAGTATTCCGTAGAGCGCGCTGAGTGCAATGACGACATACTTATATAAACGTATGGAAACCGTGTTCATGTAAGTGCCCATCGTAAAATGGGCTATCGTTGAAGCCGCTACGATAATAACTAGAAAATAGCTGACCAATCTCGCCTGCACGACCGCTTGTCCGAGGATGATCCCGCCGATCATCGTAATGGTCGGGCCGATGCTTCTGGGCAGGCGGACGCTGGCCTCGATAACCATTTCCATGACAAACAGCATCAACATCAATTCGACCAGAACCGGGTAAGGAACGCCTTCCCGCGAGTTGGTGATCGATACCGCCAGCTGAATGCGCAGCAGTTCGGGATTGACGGCGTTGAGGACGATATACAGACCGGGCATAGAAATAGCTACGATCAGACTGATAACGCGAATCATCCGGTATAAATACATAAAAAGACGGGGCTGATCCTGATCTGTCTTCACTACCCAAAAATCCGATATGATCGACGGAAACGCGATGGAGAACGGAAATTGATCGAGGAAAATAACGACTCGGCCATCCATCAGATTGTACTTGGTCGTCGATGGAAGCTCGGAAGTCAAGTAAGTGGGCACAATGCTGAAACTGGGCTGCTTGAGCGCTTTCAGCAATCCTTGCACATCGGCCACGTCCATTTTCCTGTTCTCATGCAAGTACTCGCTTATTAGATTGACGACATTCGGATCGGCCCGGTCTTCCAAGTACAGCACCGCCACTTGTCGCGGAATCGAAGCCCCCAGGGTGAACGTACGGACGGTCAGTTCTTTGGTTCTCATTTTTGTCCGGATCAGACTTATATTGATATTCATATTTTCCGTAAAAGCGTCGAGCGCCGACTGAATCGGATTTTCCGTCTCGGCTGCCGTAATGTTTCGGCCCGTTCGATTGGGGGTCGTATTGACCAGTATATTCTCATATCCGACCTGAGGAAATATGACCAGCATGCCGAGCAGCACGGACTCGACGAGCTCTGCCAAAGTAACGTCCACTCTGGACAAATGGGAGCGCGCGATTTGCTCCATCGGATCGTCGGCCATTTCCATATCGGGCAAACCGACCCGTAACAAGTCGATCGTGTTTTCATAATTGACCAGCGTCTCTAAATAACAGACGTGTAGGCTTGTGTTGAACAGCACGGCTTCTGCAAACACAAAATCGGCATTGTTTTCAAATTGCTGCTGAATATAGGCTTGTTTTTCGAACCTGCTCGTCGTATTCATATCTCCCACCTCGCCTTTATATTGTGAATTTTTCCAGGTTAGTATGCGAGACGGCGCAAACAGGAACGGCAAAAAGAAAAGAGACAACGCCCCCTGCGGCCAGGGATTGCTGCCTCTTTTTGCAAATATTTTTTTATCGCGTTATGTTTGTCTACACTTCCTCCGGCTTTTCCAGGCTGATGCGCCCGAGCTTGCCGGCCCGAAGATCCCGGATAATGATCAGAGATGCTTTGTCCAGATCCACTTTCCCGCCGCTCACGATTGCTCCGCGCTTACGTCCGACCGCTTCCATCACCTTAACGACCTCATTCGGGTCATCCAGATCGTCCGGCAGTTCGGAAATTCCGAAACGTTCCTGCAGGGCGTTCCCGTAGTGCTTCACCATATATTTGATGACGAAAAAAGCGATCTCATCCATATGCAGCAGTTCCTCTTTGATCGCTCCGGTTGCAGCCAGCCTCAATCCGACCATTTGATCTTCGAACTTTGGCCATAATATCCCCGGAGTATCGAGGAGATCCATTTCCGTGCCGACTTTGATCCATTGCTGCCCTTTCGTGACGCCGGGCTTGTCTCCGGTCGCCGCGATCTTTTTACCGGCCAGTTGATTGATCAGCGTCGATTTGCCTACATTGGGAATGCCTACGATTAGCGCGCGCACGGCCCGCGGGTTAATGCCTTTGCGGAGCTGCGCTTCGATTTTATGCGCCCACAATTCTTTGGCCCGCGGTAAAATTTGATTGACCTGCGTGCCGGTTGCCGCATCAATCGGCAATGCTTTCAAGCCCTGATCGGCAAAATAGCGAACCCACTCCGCCGTTGCCTGCGGGTCCGCCAAGTCCTGCTTGTTCAGCAGCACCATTCTTGGCTTGCCTTTCAATATTTCATCCACCATCGGGTTCCGGCTGGAGAGCGGAATGCGGGCGTCCAAAAGCTCGATGACGACATCGATCAGCTTGAGCTTATCCTCGATTTGCCTTCGGGCCTTGGTCATATGGCCGGGAAACCATTGTATGGTCATAATGTCACCTCAAAAATGTATAAAGCTGATTTTGTTTAGCGGCCAGAAGATGACCTCCGCACGGCCTACCACTTTTTCGAACGGCACAAAGCCTACGGACGGGTCGCGGCTGTCTTTGCTGTTGGAACGGTTGTCGCCCATGGCGAACAACTCGTTATCCGGCACTTTTTGCTCGGAGAAGTTCGACAAGTGATTGTACAAACGCCCTTCTTTCTGCGCCTGCGCTATCGCTTCTTTCAAATAGGGTTGATCGATTTCTTGGCTGTTAATGTACACTTTGTCGCCCTCAACCTTGACGGTTTCCCCCGGCAGCGCAATGACGCGCTTAATGTAATCTTTGCCTTCCGGAGCGTGGAAAACGATAACTTCGCCGCGTTTCGGCGCACGAATGTCATAAATGAGCTTGTTCACAATCAGCCTTTCACCCGTCAAAAAGTTCGGACGCATCGAGTCCCCGTCGACGATAAAGGGGGAAAATAAAAACCAACGAATAACAATGACCAGCACGCCGGCAATCGCCAGCGCTTTGATCCATTCCCAAGCTTCGTTTTTGGCCGATTTGGTTTCAGCCGGCGCCGCCTGCTGCTCTATGTAGGGCTTTTCTTGGTCTCTCTGTTCCATTACTGTGTGCCTCATTTCAGTTTTGGGTATGTAAGTGTCCGAGAAAACGAAAGGGAGACTTGCCTGAACAAGCCCCCCCGGTGTCTTATCGAATTTCTTTAATTCTCGCTGCTTTACCGCGAAGACCACGCAGATAATAAAGTTTCGCGCGACGAACTTTACCACGGCGAGCCACTTCAATCTTGTCAATCTTCGGAGAATGGAATGGGAACGTTCTTTCCACACCTACACCGTAAGAAATTTTGCGAACAGTAAACGTTTCGCTGATTCCGCCGCCGCGGCGTTTAATTACAACACCTTCGAACAGCTGAATACGCTCACGCGAACCCTCGATAACTTTTACGTGTACTTTCAGTGTGTCTCCTGGACGGAAATTAGGAATATCCGTACGGAGTTGCTCCTTCGTAATCTCTTGGATCAGATTCATAGTTGACTCCCTCCTTCCACACAGGTGTTCATGCCGCTCGTCCAATGTTGTCATTCTCAGTTGCTATGCGTAGAGGACCACCAGATTCAAACAGGTAATATCTTATCATAATACTATATGGTTTGACAAGATTTTTTTAGATGATTGCCCGCTTTACTGAACTTTATTATCGGGGGTTCAAATAAAGCAGCAAAGCTTGCGGACATATGTACATGCTAGTGTTGACCACAAATGTTGAAAATAACCGTATCTCAACGATAGATCGGAACGCTAGCTGCTCGGCCAAACGAAGGTCGATTACACCTATATTTATCCAAAATTCAGCATGCTAACATGGAGTTGCGTTCATATCCGAAGAAAGGAATGCGAAATAACAGGCGTGTCAAGCCAATCATTTCATTTATGAAAGGATGATCATTCATGAAGAAAAAGGTATTTGCCGCACTTTCAATCGCTGCATCGGTATGTTTAGCCGCATTGCCCGTCAACGCCGCAGGGTACAAGTATTTTGAGTTAAATTCGCGACTCGACAAACTGTACTATCAAACCAATTTCATCCCGGGTTCGCATGCTCAGGTCAGTGTAGCTAACGGCGGGTTTTATCACCAGTATGAAAGCGATATCAATTACATTCTTTATGACGGTATCGGAAACGTGCTTGCAAGCAACACTTTAATCCCGTATTACGATTACATCAATGATATAAGATCGGGCGAATCCGGCTTTGGAGGCGAATTCAACACCACTACAGGCGGTTTCCAACTGTATGTGGAATGTGTAAGTTCATCCAGCTGCTATGCCGAAAACTGGCTGGATGTAACGGACTAATAGCAATCGAGGCTGTCCCGCGAGCGGCTTTTAGCAGCCGAACGGTCAGCCTCTTCTTTTTGATCGGCAAAGCCGTGCGCAGCCCTGGAGAGTGCCAGAGACGCGGCTTACGCTTACCCCCTCGGCTTCGGACTCCGACGATGTTTGGTGGGCGTTCCGCCGGCTACTTTTGCTCTTGTTCCCGGTTCCATTCTTCCGCCCACACCCGTTCTTCCTTGGAAAGCTCCCGGCCTTCCAGCAAATCCGGGCGCCGCTCCAGCGTGCGCAGCAGCGACTGTTTTCTGCGCCAGCGGTCCACATTCTCGTGATGACCGGATAGCAGAATGTCGGGCACTTCCCACTCCCGGAACTTGGCGGGCCTGGTGTAATGCGGATATTCGAGAAGTCCCGTGCTGAAGGAGTCGGTCACCGCAGACATTTCATTGCCGAGCACGCCGGGGAGAAGCCTGACTACGCTGTCTATAACGACCATTGCCGGCAGTTCGCCGCCTGTCAGCACATAATCGCCTATGGAGAGCTCGTCCGTCACCAAGTACTGCCTGATCCGCTCATCATATCCTTCATAATGCCCGCAAATGAAAACAAGATGTCCTTCGCCTGACAGCTCCTCCGCTTTCTTTTGCGTGAATGGCGCCCCCTGCGGGCACATCAGAATCACTCTTGGCTTCGCCGCCTCCTCGCCCTGCCGATCTTCGCGATCGCTATCACGGCGGGCTGCCAGATCCTCAACTGCAGCAAAGATCGGCTCCGGCTTCAGCACCATTCCGCCGCCGCCGCCGTAAGGCGTGTCATCGACAGTGTTATGCTTATTGTTCGAATACTCGCGAAAATTGACTGTGTTCAATGAAACAATGCCTTTATCGCGGGCTTTTCCCAATATGCTGGACGAGAATACGCCTTGAAACATCTCGGGAAACAGCGTCAATACGTCGATTCTCATTCCAGCAGCCCTTCCATCAAATGAATCCGAATCGTCTTATTCGGCACATCCACGTTCAGGATAACTTCATCAATAACCGGAAGAAGCAGCTGTCTTCCTTTGGGCAAAGCAACGACCCAGACATCGTTTGCGCCGGGCGTCAGCACTTCCGAGATCGTCCCCAGCTCTTCTCCCTCTTCCGTCACGACCTTGCATCCGATAATTTGGTGATAATAGTACTCGCCTTCTTCCAAAGTCTGCTGATACTTTTCTTCGACTTTCAAAAGCGAGCCTTTAAACTTCTCGACTTCATTGATGTTCGCAAATTGCGCGAACTGGACAATGTACATGTTTTTATGTAAGCGGGACGATTGCACCGTCACCGGCGTTTGCTTATTTTGGGAATCTACGATAATCAGGGCGCTGCCTTTGTCAAAACGCTCCGGAAAATCGGTCTCGGACACAATTTTCAATTCGCCGCGAATGCCGTGGGTGTTGACGATTTTGCCTACGGTAAACAGTTTTTCACTCATACCTGTATGTTCCAACCTCCAAAAGTTGATCCCCGGAAGCCTCGAACCGAACCTTGAAATCGGGCTCAGGACGCTCAGCGCGGGGTGCATTACAATACAAGAAAAAGGTTAGGAACCAATCTCCTAACCCTGTTTCTTATGATACGATTTCTACAGCTACACGTTTGCTTTCTTTCACAGCTGCTGACGTGACAACGGTGCGGAGCGACTTGGCAATCTTGCCCTGCTTGCCGATCACTTTGCCGACATCGTCGGGATGAACGGACAACCGGTACTCGATCTTGTCTTCCTTCTCCACCACGCTGACACGCACTTCTTCCGGATGATCAACAAGAGCCTTAGCAATAACAGTGATAAGATCCTTCATGAACCCACCCTCCGAAAGCTACAGATTACTTCTGTTGTCTCAGCTCGTGAAATTTAGTCATCAGACCTGCTTTGCTGAACAGACTGCGAACCGTGTCGGAAGGCTGAGCTCCTGTTTGAAGCCATTTCAGCGCTTTCTCTTCATCAATAGTCACAACCGCAGGTTGAGCTACCGGATTGTAGATACCGATTTCCTCGATAAAACGACCGTCACGAGGGGAACGGGAATCCGATACCACCACACGGTAAAAAGGAGCTTTGTGAGCACCCATACGTTTCAGACGAATACGTACTGCCATGAAAAATCACCTCCTACTCAAAGTAATCTCAAAAACTTCTCTGTATCAAAACGGGAACTTAAAGCCTTTCCCCTTGCCCAGCTTTTTCAGGCTTTTGGCCCCTTTCGGCCCCATCATGCCGGAAAACTGCTTCATCATTTTGCGCATGTCCTCAAACTGCTTGATGAACCGGTTGACCTCCTGGATCGAGTTGCCGCTCCCCAAAGCGATCCGCTTGCGGCGGTTCGCATTCAGCAGTTCCGGCTTGCTCTTCTCATCCTTGGTCATCGATTTCACAATCGCCTCGATCCGGGCCATCTGCTTGTCGTCGACCTTGAGATCTTTCATCCCCTTGATCTTGCCCGCCCCTGGCAGCATCTCCAAAATCTGATCAAGCGGACCGAGCTTCTTGACCTGCTCCATCTGATCGAGAAAATCGTCGAAGGTGAATTCGGCGTTGCGCATTTTGCGCTCCATCTCTTTCGCCTTCTCCATGTCGATGCCGGCCTGCGCCTTCTCGATCAGCGTCAGCATGTCGCCCATGCCGAGAATCCGCGAGGCCATCCGGTCCGGGAAGAACGGCTCCAGCGCGTCCATCTTCTCGCCCATCGCGGCGAACTTGATCGGACAGCCGGTCACCGCTTTAACCGATAGCGCCGCACCGCCGCGCGTATCGCCGTCCAGTTTCGTCAGCACGACACCGGTCAGCTCCAACTGCTGGTGAAAGCTTTCCGCCACATTGACGGCATCCTGACCGGTCATCGCATCGACGACGAGAAGAATTTCGTCCGGCTGCACGGCTGCACGCACATTCTTCAGCTCGTCCATCAAGTTCTCGTCGATATGTAAACGTCCGGCCGTATCGATAATCACATAATCGTTGCCGTTATCCTTGGCATGCTGCAGGCCCGCTTTGGCAATCTCGACGGGGCTCACCTTGTCGCCCATGGCGAACACGGGAACTTGGAGCTGCTCGCCGAGCACTTCAAGCTGCTTGATCGCCGCCGGGCGGTAAATATCGCACGCTACGAGCAGCGGCCTGTGATTTTGCTTTTGCAGCAGTTTGGCCAGCTTGCCCGAGGAAGTCGTTTTACCGGCGCCTTGCAGACCGGCCATCATAATGACCGTCGGAGGTCGGTTCGAGCGGGCCAATTTGCTCTGCGTGCCGCCCATGAGCGCGGTCAGCTCTTTGTTTACGATATCGATGACAACCATGCCCGGTGTGAAAGATTTCATCACTTCCTGGCCGACCGCCTGTTCCTTCACCTTGGCGATGAAGTCTTTGACCACTTTAAAGTTGACGTCCGCTTCCAGCAGCGCCAGTCTTACTTCGCGAAGCGCTTCGCCCACATCTTCTTCCGATAGCTTGCCTTTGCTTCTCAACTTGCCGAACACATTCTGCAGCCGGTTTGCCAATCCTTCAAATGCCACGCGCTTCACCTCCTGCTTCTATTCAATCCATCCCGATCATTGTATCAAAAAGCGAGCTTGTTTTCCTCTTCAGCTCGGGCTCGCACTCGTTCAGCAATTGCGCAAGCTCGTCACGCAGCTTCATACGCTGTTCATGCTTATGCAGCAGCTTGAGCTTGTCTTCGTAATCGACAAGCGTCTGCTCCGCCCGTTTAATATGCTCATAAACCGCCTGGCGGCTAATGTCGAAATTCTCGGCGATCTCTCCGAGCGAGTAGTCGTCATGAAAATAAAGCTTGAGAAACGTTCGCTGCTTCTCCGTCAGCAAGGGCTCGTAAAAATCAAACAGCAGATTGATTCGGTTCGTCTTCTCCAGCATTTGATCCACGGGCACTTGAAACACCTCCGTAAAGGTCGAATACTTGACAGCAGCAACTTGCAGAACCTATCATACTCAATTCCGAAACCAATGTCAAGCATTTTACCTTGTCAGGCTGCAGCACAGCAAAAATCCCCCGCAGGCCGTTACGGCCCAGCGAAGGATTTGCTTCCGATCGTCAGCTTTCCACTTCTTCCTTCCGCTCGTTTATCCATTTGCCGAACAGCGCATGCACGAACTGCTCCGAATCGAAAGGCTGCAGATCGTCCATCTTTTCTCCGAGTCCGACAAACTTCACCGGCAGCGACAGCTCCTGCCTGATCGCGACGACGATGCCGCCTTTGGCCGTGCCGTCGAGCTTGGAAAGCACAAGCCCGGTCAAGCCGGTCTTGTCGCCGAACAGCTTCGCCTGGCTCAGCGCGTTCTGGCCTGTCGTCGCATCCAGCACGAGAATGACTTCGTGCGGGGCATCCGGAATTTCCCGCTGAATAACGCGATAAATTTTGTTCAGCTCTTCCATCAGATTCACTTTATTTTGCAAGCGTCCGGCCGTATCGCACAGCAAAATATCGACGCCGCGGGTCTTCGCCGCCTGCACGGCATCGTACATAACCGCGGCCGGATCGGCGCCGGATTGCTGCTTGATCACGTCAACGCCGACGCGCTGTCCCCACGTTTCGAGCTGTTCGATCGCCCCCGCGCGGAACGTATCGCCGGCGGCCATCAGCACCTTTTTCCCCTGAGATTTGAACATGTGCGCCATTTTGCCGATCGTCGTCGTCTTGCCGACGCCGTTCACACCGACGAACAAAATGACCGACAGCCCGTTCGGATTCAGGTTCAACCCCGTACCCGAGTCGCCTTTCAGCAGCTCGATCAATTTTTCCGACAAAATCGGCTGCAGCTCGCTCGGATCTTCGATTTTGCGCTTTTTCACCTCGGTGCGGAGTTCGTCGATCAGCTTGAGCACGGTATTGACACCGACATCGGCGCCGATCAATATTTCTTCAAGCTCCTCATAAAACTCTTCGTCGATTTTTTTCCGGCGGCTGAACAAATCGTCTACCCGCTCGACAAAAGCGTCTCTCGTCTTCGACAGACCTTCCTTGAACTTGTTCGTCACCGCTTCCGCTTTGCTGGAAATGCTCTCTTTTAAACGTTTGAAAAAACTCATGATCTCACCTGGCTCCCCACTTGATCTATATATTCACTTAAGCCGAAAAGGCCGGCTCGTCGTCTTCCAGACGGACGGAGACAAGCTTGGATACGCCGCCTTCCTGCATCGTCACGCCGTACAGCACGTCAGCTTCTTCCATCGTCCCTTTGCGGTGCGTAACGACGATAAACTGCGTCATTTCGGAGAATTCACGCAAATATTCGGCAAAACGGGACACATTCGCTTCGTCGAGCGCCGCTTCGACCTCATCGAGCACGCAGAAAGGCACTGGCTTGACGCGTATGATCGAGAACAGCAGCGCAATCGCCGTTAGCGCCCGCTCCCCGCCGGAGAGAAGCTGAAGGTTTTGCAGCTTTTTGCCCGGCGGCTGGGCCACGATTTCGATGCCTGTATCGAGCAGATTGTCCGGCTCCGACAAAATCAGGTCCGCGCGGCCGCCGCCGAACAGCTTGGCGAACACAACGACAAAATGCGAGCGAATCTCGTCAAACGTCGTTTTGAACCGTTTGGACATCTCCTGATCCATTTCGCGGATCACCTGGTACAGCGTAGTTTTCGCTTCGATCAGATCGTTTTTTTGCCCGTTCAGAAAATCGTAGCGTTCCGAAACGCGGGCAAATTCCTCAATGGCACCGAGGTTGACATCACCAAGCGCGGCAATTTCCCGCTTCAGCTCGCGCACCTTGCTTTGGGTGCCAATCACGTCCTCGGGAACCGGATAGCGCTCTTTGGCCAACTCGTAGCTCAGCTCGTATTCTTCGGCCAGCTTCTTGAGCAAGTTCTCAAGCTCTACGTCCAGGCGGTTTACCCGCACTTCCGTCTGGCGCAGCTGCTCTTCCACCTGCTTCAGCTGCGCGCGCTGCGTACGGGTTTCGTTCTCCTCCTGCTCCAGCTTCTGGAGCCAGTCCGCCCGTTCGGCGCGTTTGAAATCAATCTGCTCCGCGCACTGCTGCTTCCGCAGCTTCAGATCGTTGAGCAGCTCGATTTGCAGCACGGTTTCCCGATCCAGGGCCACGATCTCGCCTTCCAACTGCTCAAGCAGCTGCCTGTTAGTCGCCATCTCCTGGACGGCACCGGCAAGGTCCTGCTGCAAGCGCCTCTGCTGGTCCTGGAGCGACTGCTTTTCCTGCGAAATCGAAGCGACTTTCACCTTCAGATCGGTAAGCTGCGTCTGCAGCTCCTCCTTTTGCGATTCGCTCGCTTTGCGCGTAATTTCCGCGTCGCGAATCGCCTGATGCAGCGATGCTTCTTCCTGCTGCAATTCGGCGAGCGCCTGCTCCGCTTCCGTTTTCTTCCGCGTAAAGTCGGCCTGCTCCGCCAGCAGCGTATCCCTGTCCTGGCTGCCGTGCGAAAGCTGCTCTTCCACCGTGCGGCTCTCCGCCTCCAGAGGGTTCAGCTCGGCCAGCATTTGCTGCTCGGCAATCCGCAGTTGTTCGCCCGTTTGGCGCAGCTGTTCCATATTCATCATATCGTCCGTAATTTCCCGCTTCATTACGCTCGTCTTGTCGCGAAGCGCAGCAAGCTGGCTTTCGGAAGTGCGGATCTCCTGATCGAGCTCTTCGATTTGCCGCTGGCGGCCAAGCAGGTTGGTCGTTTTCTTTTGCAAACTCCCCCCCGTCATCGAACCGCCCGGATTGACAATATCGCCTTCCAGCGTGACGACGCGGTAGCGGTACTGCCCTTTGGCGGCGATATGGTTCGCATCTTCAAGGCTTTGGGCTACGATAACATTTCCCAGCAAGCTGGAAAAAATATTTTGATATATAGGATCAAATTCGACCAGATTGACGGCCAGTCCGACAAAGCCTTTGGCCGATTTCAAGGCGCCCATCTCGCTCTCCGGAATAGAACGCCCGCGGATGACATTCATCGGAAGGAACGTCGCACGGCCCATTTGGCGCCGCTTCAGGAAAGCAATCGCTTCCCGCCCGTTCTCTTCCGTTTCGACGACGATGTTTTGCAGCGCTCCCCCGAAGGCGGTCTCGATCGCGATTTCCACGTCGGCAGGCACTTTCACCAGCTCGGCGACCGCGCCGCGGATCCCGCGCAGGTCTTTGCGGTTTTTGGCCTTGAGCACTTCTTTGACGCCCTGCATGAAGCCGTCGTAGTCGTTCGCCATCTCCTTCATCGTATCGCGCCGGGAAGTGAGCGCATCGAGCTTCTGCTCCCATTTGCGCAGCATGCCCTGCGCTTCGTCAAGCAGGCCTTGCTTGCTCTTCAAATTTTGCGTCAAGCTGGCATAGCGGCTCCGAACCTCATCGATTTCCCGGACGGTTTGTTCCAGCTTCGCTGCAAGCTCCTGCTTGCGAAGCGCAATTTTCTCCCGCTGGTCCGCCCATTTTTGCCCTTCTTCGTCAAGCCTTTCCAGCCGGCGGCCGAGACTTTCCGTCTGCTGCTCGGCATAACGGATCTCATTGCGGGCCTGCGCCATCCGGTTGAGCGTTTCGAGCAGCTCGCCCTTCAACTGATCCTCGGGAGCCGAACTGATCCCCCCGTTCACGCCCAGCAGGCGCTCCTCTTCCGCGGATAGCTTCGCCTGAAACTCAAAAAGCTGTGCGCCGATCGCGATAATCTTCTCCCGCTGCTCGGCCAGCTCCGCTTCCTTGTCCGCTTTCCGCTGTTCCTGCAGCGCGATGGTGCCGGTAAGCTGCGCGCGGTTAGCGGCAAAGTTCCTTTTCCGCTCCTTCAGCACCTCGCCGTGGCCTTCGCATTTCTCAAACTCTTCGCTCAGCACGAGCAGGCTTTCCTGAAGCTTCTCCAGCTCTTCCTCCAGCCGGCGCGTTTCCCAGCGGTGCTTTTCCAGCTTCGCGTCATGCTGATTGACGACCGTGGACAGCTCCGTCTCTTCCGCTTGCAGCTTTTGCAGCTTTTGCTTCGCTTCGTTCCACGATACATAAATTTGATCGATCTGGTGCACGTACATCGAGATTTCGCTGCTTTTCAATTGCTCGCGCAGCTCCTTGTAGCGGATCGCCTTCTCCGACTGCTCGCGCAGCGGCTCAATCTGATCCTCCAGCTCGGACACGAGATCGTGTATGCGCAGCAAGTTTTGCTCCGTATCGTTCAGCTTCTTCTCGGCTTCGCGTTTGCGCGATTTATATTTGACAATCCCCGAGGCCTCTTCAAAAATACCGCGGCGATCTTCCGATTTCGTACTCAAAATTTCTTCAATCCGGCCTTGCCCGATAATCGAATACGCTTCCTTGCCGATTCCCGTATCCATGAACAGCTCGGTAATGTCCTTCAGACGGCACGGCTGCTTGTTGATCAAATATTCGCTTTCCCCGCTGCGGTGAACCCGTCTTGTAACCGTCACTTCGCTGAAATCGAGCGGCAAAGACTGCGAACCGTTATCCAGGGTCAGCGACACTTCGCCGTAATTGACCGCCCGCCGCGCATCGCTGCCTGCAAAGATGACGTCTTCCATCTTGCCGCCGCGCAAAGACTTCGCGCTCTGCTCGCCAAGAACCCAGCGGATACCGTCGGAAATGTTGCTTTTCCCGCTACCGTTCGGCCCTACCACCGCGGTAATTCCGCGGACGAATTCCAGCTCCGTCCTGTCTGCGAATGATTTGAACCCGGATAATTCAATCCGTTTTAAAAACATGGTCTCACCTCATGCCTTATTGTACCATATCCCTTATGAAAATAAGAGATCAACGTCGCCCATAAATGAGATAAATCACTTTGGAGATCTCTCAAAAATGGGCGACCCCTCACAACCGGGCCGATAGTATCGGCTGACTGGCCGGGCGGTCGGAAAAAGCCTGCAAAAATACATCTTTTTGCTCGTTGATACGCTGGCAACGAAGAATTCCTGCAAAAGTGCAGGCTTTTCATCGAACTTCGGAGCTTAGGGGCATTTTCAATCGGAAATTCCTGCACAATCGCAGGCTTTTCTCTAAAATGAACCCTTTTGGCGGAAAAAAACTGCATTTTCGCAGGTTTTTGCCGGTTCGGCCAGGCTCGGACTGCCGGGCCTTTTTCGCAACACGCACTGCGCGGTGTTGCGCCACAACCCGCGCCGGGAGAGCGCGTCTGTTCCTCTTCGGCCGGCGTCGGCAAAAAGGAGGGGTCTCCCCAATGTTGTCAGGTTAGTAGATTTTGGTATAGTAGAGGTAAACGATAGAAACGGATGATAGCGCGTGAAAAAAACGGAAAAACGGCCTTATCCCGTGTGC
>NZ_JBVYOL010000057.1:0-14731 GCF_056120505.1 Paenibacillus sp. sgz302164
CCCATTTTTATTTATGCACACTTACTATGCTTTTTAGAAATCCTATCTGCACGGCAGATTGCAGAGTATTTTTCATTATGCACATATATTTTTTTGTAGATATTCGATTCCTTGAGCTGTTCGCCAATACACCTCTGCTTGAATATCACAATTTTTTCCGAAGCGAATCTTCATTCTTCTTTTGAGCTCAGGCAGTGGTATTTTTGCAATATCTCCGATCGTATAAATACTCATTCTTGCAAAATGTGCAGTCATCTTGCCGGCCACTCCAAACATCTTGTTCACCGGTTGCGGCCATAATGAGGATTCAATTTCAGATTTAGGTAGTACGTAAATGCCATCCTCACGTTTTTTTGCATGTATATCAGTGGCCATTTTAGCGAGGATTTTGGTTTCCGAAATGCCCAGCCTTGCAAACACTCCGGTTGATACCAGAACTCGCTCTTGGATTTGCTTCGCGATCTCTATTGCAGTACCAAAAATTGTTGTGCTGTTTGTTATATCAATAAACTGCTCATCGATACTGAAGGGTTCAACCAGATCCGTGAATTTTTCGTAAATTTCAGTAATTAGCAAAGAACAAGTGAGGTACGTTTGCATGCGCGGAAGCAGCACAACTACATTGGGACATTTTGCAACCGCCTCTCCTACAGTTTCAGCCGTAGTGATGCCAAACGTTTTTGCAATTGGGCAAGCGGCCAGAACAATGCCCGACCGTCGCGCCGGATCGCCTGCAACAATGACGGGATAATCGGCATATTCCGGATGTGCGGCTTTCTCGACCGATGCATAGAAGGACTGGCAATCCGACATCATCACTACTTTTGACATAACACCAACTCCAAAATAAGAATATTTGTTCTTATTCATTATATATAGAATACCGAACAAATATTCGCCTTTCAAGAGGGGGAAATATTTGTATTTTTTAGCGTGCAACACAAGACCGGTCAGATGGTGCCGCGTAACGCCATGGGCGTCAAATACTTTAGTACTCGGCTCCGGCGCATCAATGAGCAACTGCTCGTCCCACGTCATCTGCAGGATTGAAGGCAAAACTTCCTGGGCAGGTCGTTCGGCCAAGCGCAATTATGATCTAATAACCCACGTTTTGTCCCCGTTTCTCATTCTATTTAGGATTTTTTTCCATATATTAGGTATAGCATGACAAGCTTTTAGAAATTATAATAAAGAAGAAGTCACCAACGAATGACATCTTCATTGGTGACCTCCCTGTTATTTTCTTGATTCGGGATGCGACCCCCTATCAAGAAGCTTTCTTATTTTCGGTGTTAGAGTCTACTTGGTTTTCGCAAGTAGGCTCTTTTTCTTTCTTCTTGAACAATTTTACTTTTACTTCGTTCGCTGTCAACACTACTCTTACCCAAATCGTTGTTTTCCGAGCAGCCTCTGCGTGGTCAGATAACCATTGTATGAGTCCTTCAATTAAATCCAACATTGAGAAGTTCCCCCTTTCCTCCTTAATTATTTTCGATATCATTCAATCAATAGAACCACATCCTTTCAAAGATTTATATTTAGAGTATAAGCAGGATCTTCAGATTAATAACATAATAAGAGTTCGAGTTTTTATAATTGCTAAATTATAAGGTTACCCAACTCTTACTCTTATTATTCGCCATTACCACATTTTTAATACCACTTCCGTAATTAAACACAAAAAAGCATGTTCTGTTTGCCTGAACTCCATTAGTTCAGAACAGAAATGCTTCGTTTATTTATATTATATTCCAAGTTATTTTGATTTTAAGCAAATTTTCGTAGAGAACAAAAATATTTTTTATTGATAACCCCTGTTAAGAAGAAAATAAAATCATACACTAGGAGAGCTTATTGAGCACGTTTAACGGTAGATTAAAAGCCTTAGCGATCTTGTACGAGCACCGCGTTACAAACAGCGAGCACGGCATTGGCTTCGAGAAGGACGTATCCAAGGGGAACGCTATAGCCGTAAGACCGGGTGGAAAATCCGCCCTGAAGCTGTATACGGCTTCTTACAGGAACTCCAAAGGGAAGGAACTGCTTACGAATCAGAAATAAATGACAACACTAGAGTAGAAAGATTCATGAAGGAGATGGAAGGTTTACGGCGGCAGATTGACGAGCTCCAATTATAAGGATCTGCACATTGTTTACATGTATTCAATGTATTCTTGTGGGAACATCACAAAAAGCTGTCCAAAACTGGAAAAATACAGTCTTGGCCTGCTTTTTTCTGTTATTCAACTCCCTCGTTAGCTTAACGACCTGACCACTCATTTATGAATAAATCATCAAATCGTTTGGTGATCGTAAGAACAATCATATCTCGTAGTCAGCTCCATGTAGTATATATTTCTGGGCGTTCATCTAATCTCTCATCTATCGACAATAAATTCAGCATACGGATAAGTTGATTATGACTCCCACCCTATTCCTTTAATATGTAAAAATTGGTAGAATAGTAATGTTGAATTGCTAAAATATCAAATATTGAAAGGATGAGAAAAAGAGTGAAAAAACTCATATTATCAATTTTTTCTGTATTAGTTGCCATATCAATTGTAGCTTTTCCTGTAAGCGCAGCAGAGAAAACGACATCTACTCTCAAACCTGAGAAAGACAGCGAGAAAATCTTTGAGAGTGTGGAACTTTCAAAAGACAATACAAAAGTAACTGTAAGCGGTACCCGAAAAGCTGATGGAACACCTGAGTTCTATGATATTGTAATTGACAACAAAAAAGGTACATACAAAGCAACCAAAAAGAATGAACTTGCAAAAAATTTGACAGTCAGCCCCAGTAATATTACTTCTTTTTCTGATCCTGGTTCAAATTATCAATTTCATGTGAGAGCACATACATTTGACCCTGTAAATATAGATTGTAATTGGTCAGAGCTTGGAGAGGGTTGGTATGAGTATAATGGACAGTATTCACTGAATTGGAGAACAAAAGATCATTGGGATGCTCAACCAACCTCATTAGGAACATATTGGTATTTTGTTTCAGATAGTTGGGGGAACGATCCTCAATATTTTAATTCCCTTACAGGAACACATGTTAACTATAATTTTCTAGGTGGAGCAACAGGTAACACCTATGCAATACTTTATATTTATGTATCTCCAAGACCGAACGGAAATGTTTACTATTCAGCAAGCCTGTCTACACAAGGGGTAAATGGAAATTTACTTCATGTAGCCGTTGGTACTTATTAATAAGTTAACAAAAAAAGAGAATTGCGGTCTAAATGCAGTTCTCTTTTTTATTATTTTCATTGATCAATTTAATACTAACAAAAAATAAAATTGGTGATAATAGGAATAAATTAAAAATACTTGGTATAGTCGCCAGACCAAAATAAATACATAAGGGAGTTATGATCACAGTTGTGATTATTGCAAGTAAATTTTTCTTAAGGAATACTGAGACCAAAGCAATTATGGATGGAATAAGAAGCATAGAAATTAATAGTGTAACATGTTCTGATTTTACACCAGTAGGATCATACGGATTATGAAATATGTATACAATCACCATAACAAATAAGTTCAATGTAGCAAGGATACCTAAATAATTTTTTATCATAGGTTACCTCCACAAAATGAAAAATACAGCAAAAACAACAATTAAATACTACCACAATAAACATTTAATGTAAACTTCGACTGAATCTTTGACCTTATACTGTATTCCTAATTGATACATATTATTCTTTTGAATTAATCGTTGAAGTTTCATCGAGCTTGTTTAATTTTCGGAGTCAAGCATGATTTACCTCTCCATCATTCTAAAATTTATCGTAAATTATCCCGCGCAGCTTCATTAATTCATCTTTCAATTGTTAACTCGCAGCCCTTCTTTCCGGCAAGATGGTGTGTTTTACCCGTCTTAAGAGCCTAGAATCGGTTCTAAGGTAATGCCACAATCTCTACTGGAAGTTGGCTAAACAAGTGGAATGTAGCGAAACGCGATTTGAAACAAACAAATTAATTATGTACATCCTTGTTAGGAGTAAAAAACCTTGGAAATAAAAGTGCTTTTGAACTTGAACCCAATAATGTGCATTAAATTTAGATAGTCTTGTGGCCATTTTAGCGAGGATTTTGGTTTCCGAAATGCCCAGCCTTGCAAACACTCCGGTTGATACCAGAACTCGCTCTTGGATTTGCTTCGCGATCTCTATTGCAGTACCAAAAAAAGAATACCGAACAAATATTCGCCTTTCAAGAGGGGAAATATTTGTATTTTTTAGCGAGCAACACAAGACGGTCAGAACGCGGCGTTATTTGAGAATGACACATAAACGTAACTTGGGGACATATATACAAGCAAAAGTGAAGTCGGCGACATATGAATATGACGTATTGAAAATGGATTTATGAAGGGAGGATATAAACATGGGCGCTAGTTGTGCAGGATACGGCATGGGAACAAACGTGGCTGCTATCTTGGTTCTGTTTATTCTTTTGGTCATCATCTCGGTAACTTTCGTCTGGTAAATGCACAAAATCGTATGAGTTGTTAAGAAGCAAAAGGAGCTGCCATGGCAGCTCCTTTTTAAGTATATCATTGAATCGTGACGGTGTTTAACGCAACCGTTAACGGTTAATTTTAAAGCCGCCGTAATCAATGACCACGATCTGTTTATTCCGCTTTAAACGTAGGTTAGGACAATATGGGTTGCTATAACGACTAACACCTTTTGACGGAATAATTCCATTTTCCACAAACTTCTTCACTACTATCATAAGCTTTCTTCTATATGCAGGATTATTGGGAAATTTTATATTATGCTTCTCCATAGTTAGCCAGCGATTTGCCTTATCATATTCGATAATTTTGGCAAGATATTTTTTAACCGGTTTCGAAGATGATTTATACAGGTTTACTTCCGTCCGGTTGCATATAATCCCGTTCTTGGATTTGGCCATTTTCAGTACATAGCCGTTGCCTAAATCGTATACAACTCGTGTAACGCCTTCCCCAATGCATTTCTTCCCTTTTACTTTCTTTTTCATGTACGCTGTCATTTTCATCAAGGCAATATCCTCCATTTCCCCGCATGATCTCCCGCTACCCACCGTTTACCGTTTCTCTTGTCAAATCTAGTATATGCCGCGGATTGTAGATCGGTTTGGATATATGAACATTAATCGATCCTATCGACTCACTTTAAGAAAATGCACGATTGGAGTTGTACTAACGCACTGTGATTTATTGCTTTGTCTGAATATAATAAAAAAAGTTTATCCGTGTCCTGAAGAGGTGAGGTCGGTTGTTTAGTAAAAAATCGTATCATAAAATGATTCGTAGAAAAAACATTATTGGTACGGGCGCAAGGCGTGTTGTGTACGATCTGGGAAATGGTTTTGTATTAAAGCTGGCTAAATCCAAAGGCGGCATTAAAAGCAATAGAAAAGAAGTTACAATGTACAAATTGTCTCCGCTTGAGCTAAAAAAACACCTTGCTCCTGTAGTTAAGTATGGGAAAGGATATTGTTGGATAATCATGAAAAAGTATGATCGTCCATATCGCAATACAACAACAAATAGGCAAAAACTCTCCGCAATGAAAGCTAAGTTTAGAAAAAATAAAATTATTCCTTATGAAATTTTAGATGTTCATGGCCCCTACTATCAAAATATACGTCTAAAGCCTAATGGTGAAATCGTTGTGATCGATTATGGGAATTTTATGTATAAATGATAATTAGCGGATTACAGTTTGCATAAGGAATATCCAGCTTGCAGGGCACTACGGCAATCATTGAAAAAATCGGCAGAATCCCATCAATTATCAGATCATAGTGTCCAAGCGTTTTTTTAATGTATTTCATAATCTATGTTATAAAAGGGAAGGTATTTCGGTTCCGTAAATTTCTTATGAAACCGATCTTCGTTCTCTTCATACTTGATTGGAGGTGTGTTAGAAATGGCAATTACTAAAAAACAGGTTAAGCCTCACATTGGAAAACATGTGTACGTCATGACACGAAATGGACAAATTTTGGATGGTGTTTTGCACAAGGTCAACGGAGATAAACTCTACCTTCAGCAAAATAAAAAGTCGGTTAAGACGAGCGCGTTCACTCCATTCTTCAACCCGTTCACTCCACTTGTACTTTTTGACTTGCTGGCTATTGAGGAATCTCCGTTCTTTTTTAGAAGATCCCCGTTTTTCTTCTAAGGGAAAGTACAAAATATCATAGTACTTCCTAAAAGCAGAATAGGCCATCCGACACTGGTAACGATAACAGTGTTGGATGACCTTTTATATTTCTATTGGAAGACTGTTCTATTTGCTCACTTCCTCTATTATTGAACTCCTTAAATCCGAAAAATAATCATTAAAAGTGCAGCCAATATCGCAATGATGCTGCTGGCGCTAAAAGCAACCATAGGACCAAACGTTTGCCATAAAAACCCTGCCACTATACTAGCCGGTAATGCGGCTATTCCGGTCAATGCGTTATATGTACCCATCGCAGTTCCACGCTGCCCTTCCGGCACAATATCGGCAATATATGCCTTTTGTATACCATCCGTAAATGCGTAGTAAAGTCCGTACAATACAAACAACACCCAGATCCAAATGACGCTATTAACCATCCCAAATCCAAAATAAATCAGCGCAAAGATAATGAATCCGGAAATAAGCACCGGTCGACGGCCAATTCGGTCAGACAGCATGCCTACCGGCATTGAGAAGATACTGCTGCTCATATTAAATGCGAAGAAAGTGAGCGGGATTAAGGCAGGAAGCATCCCTGCATCTTGGGCGCGCAGCACCAAAAACGCATCAGAGAAATTGCCGACCGCAAATAGTGTCGAAATTAAGGAAAACCATATGAAGCGCCGATTTAAGTTTTTAAACCCGATTTTGGGAAGCTTCGCTTGGGTTCCGTTACCACCAGGCTCTTTATCTTTTAAGAAAATGAAGATAAGAGCTACCGCTATAAGCCCAGGGATTACGGATAGCCAAAATACAAGGCGGTAATTGTTCGTAAATATGGCGAGTACACCAAAAGCAACTAACGGACCTAATGCAGCCCCTAACGCATCCATCGCGCGACGAAATCCGAATGCTTTTCCGCGTTCCTCTTTTGTAGTGGAATCGGCGATTAAGGCATCGCGCGGCGAAGTGCGTATTCCTTTTCCGAAACGATCGGAAAATCGAATTAGAAGCACCTCTCCCCAAGAGGCACTTAAAGCAAAGAACGGTTTTGTCAGATTCGACAATCCATAGCCAACCAACATCAAAAGCTTATGCTTTCGGGTGCGGTCGGTCATCCAACCCGAAAATAGCTTTAAAATGCTCGCGGTACTTTCTGCGATTCCTTCAATAATTCCAATGGACCCGACTTGAACATGCAGTACAGTCGTTAAATACAGCGGTAAGATGGGCACAATCATGTTGCTGGAAAGATCAGTAAGTAAGCTGACAAACCCGAGAACAATAATGACCGGATTCATGGCGAATAGCTTTCTTTTTTGGCGTTGAGACATTGGCTCCATTTTGTCACCTCATATTTTGGATTCGCATTCTCGTATGATTCAGAAGCTAACGTTGATTTTGTCGCCCAAGGATGATTATAATGGAGCAAGTAGACATAAATAAAATTAATATTAATTATATCTGGTATAAAATATATTATGATCATGAGGATGATTGCCGATGCTCGCCAACATGGAATGGTATAGAACCTTTTATTTCGCGGCAAAATGGGGCAGCCTGTCCAAAGCGGCGGAAGAACTATACATTACACAACCGGCCGTCAGCCATGCGATTAAACAGCTGGAATCTCGCTTAGGCGGCCAGCTTTTCTTCCGTACCCCCAGAGGCGTCAAGTTGACTGCCGAAGGAGAGGTATTGTTCAAATACGTCGAGCAGGCGTATCATTTCATCACAACCGGAGAGAGCAAAATAGCCGAGATGCAGCAGTTCACTAGCGGAGAGATCAGAATCGGTGCAGGAGATACGTTATGCAAACATTACTTGCTGCCGTTCTTATCGTCTTTTCATACAGCGTACCCGGAAATCAAAATCCAGGTAACGAACCGTACATCTCGAAAAACCGTAGAATTGCTCAAGCAAGGAAAAATCGATTTCGGCATCGTAAACTTGCCGCTAAACGACAAGCAGCTGCGTATTCGCGAGAGTATCGAGATCCATGACTGCTTTGTAGTCGGGGGAGCCTATAAAGAGCTTGCTGACAAGCCGATAGGTTGGGCGGAATTAAGCTCCTATCCTGTTATCATGCTGGAACGAGGATGCAATTCCCGCGCCTTCATAGATCATTTTGCAGAGAGTCAAGGAGCCGTTCTTCGTCCTGAAATCGAATTGGGCAGCCTTGATTTATTGTTGCAATTCGCGCAAGCGGGACTCGGCGTTGCATGCATCATTCGCGATTTTGCCAGAGATGAATTGGAGCAGGGGAAAGTTGTAGAGCTTTTGCTGAAAAACCCACCCCCTCCTCGCAAGATAGGCTTGATTACATTAAACGACGTCCCCGTTTCCACAGCAGCCCGTCGTCTTCTGGATATGCTGTCGTAGCACTTACAGCGGGAAGCCGCCGTCTTATGTCACACATTTTTTCATTTCAATGAATGTCCCCATTGCCATTTTTTAAGGCTTTGGGGTTATTTGTCTAGGACCATTCGCGAAATACAGCTATATCCCCCTCTTTACATATCCCCCATAGGGGGATATTATAATAAATGTCAGATGCAATCCACTGGGAAATTACAGGTGATAATTGGTTGCAAGTGGTATGTCTTACAAAAGGGGAAGTATTAAATGTCCAGTTTCAAGATCTATTTCAAGTTTATCACACCTTATTGGAAGCTTGTTCTAATTACTGTACTCATTGGAATGGTGAAATTCGGAATTCCTTTGACTCTGCCTTTAATAATGAAATATATCGTTGATGATATATTGTTAGGTTCCATTTCTTCTGTAGAAAAGACAAGGACACTAATTGAGGTGCTCTTAGGTGCCTTTGTCCTATTTGTTATCATACGGGTTCCAATCGAATATCTTCGTCAATATTTTGCCCAGTTAACAACAAGCCGTATCCTTTACGACCTGCGAAACCATCTGTATTCACATATTCAAAAGCTATCCTTGCGTTATTATCAGAATCATAAAACAGGCGAAATTATCTCACGTATGATCAATGATGCCGAGCAAACGAAAAGCATCGTCGAAACAGGCTTAATGAATATCTGGATCGATTTATTTACTCTAAGTTTCGCTGCGGCATTTATGATTCAAATGGATTTTTGGCTGACAATTGTCGCTATAGCCGTATTTCCTTTGTATGCCTTCTCCGTAAAAAAGCTATATAAAAAGCTTAGAACGCTAACCAAGGCTCGTTCTCAAGCTCTTGCCGAAATGCAAGGATACCTGCATGAACGGGTTAATGGTATTCCGGTTATTAAGAGCTTTGCGTTGGAAGAGGTCGAGAAAGAACGATTCGGCCAAAGAAATAATAAATTTCTGGAGCGTGCACTTGCTCTAACGAAATGGAATGCTTTGACCAATTCCATTATAAATACACTAACCGATATTGCTCCATTGCTTGTACTGGCCTACGGCGGCTATCAAGTTATCCAAGGGAACCTGACCATAGGGTCATTTATAGCCTTCTTTGCCTATCTGGATCGTTTGTACAGTCCGCTTCGTCGTTTGGTGAATTCCTCGACTGAATTAACTCAAGCGAGCGCTTCATTAGATCGTGTTGTAGAGCTTATGAATGAACCCTACGATATCGTTGACTCACCTAATGCCAAAGCATTTCAAAAGATGAAAGGAAAAATAGATTTCGAAAATGTAAGTTTTAAATATGATCGTTCATCGGAGTGGGTTCTAAAAAACATTCAGCTCCAAATTCAGCCTGGCGAAACCATTGCTTTTGTAGGAATGAGCGGCGGCGGAAAATCATCGCTAATTAGTCTAGTTCCTCGCTTTTACGATATTCAAGAAGGACGCATCTTGATTGATCATACGGACATTAAGGACACCACTATAAAGAGCCTGCGCGACGAAATCGGCATGGTGTTACAAGATAATATTTTGTTTAGCGGAACGGTTCGTGAAAATATACTTTTCGGTAAGCCAAGCGCTACGGAGGAAGAAGTTATACATGCGGCTAAAGCTGCAAATGCTCATGATTTTATTTTGAATCTGCCAAACGGGTACGATACGGAAATCGGTGAGCGCGGGGTAAAATTATCAGGAGGACAGAAGCAGCGGGTCGCCATTGCTCGGGTCTTTCTTAAAAGTCCAAGCATATTGATTCTGGATGAAGCAACTTCCGCTCTTGACTTAGAATCCGAACATTTGATCCAAGAATCTCTCGTAAAATTGGCGAAGAACAGAACGACCTTAATCATCGCTCATCGACTTTCGACCATTACCCACGCAGACCAAATTATTCTCATAGAAAATGGCGAGATCAAAGAAAAAGGAACGCATGAACAGTTGATGAAGGAAGGCGGGGCGTATTTCCGCTTGTTTAATGTACAAAATTTACAAGGAGTCAACTCATGATATTCTTCACTTTGACACGTTTATACAAGGGGGGATACAATATACGTTAGTGGAATGGAGGGCGCTTATGCATAAACATGAACACAATCCGGATAAAGAACACGAACATAGTCACGATCACACGCACCCTCATAAGCAAAGGAAACAAGTGACCAATCGATTAGCTCGAATAGAAGGCCATGTTCGTTCTATAAAAGAAATGTCTGATAGTGGCAGAGATTGCCCGGATATACTTCTTCAGATTGCTGCAGTTAAAAAAGCATTAGACGGTGTCGCTAAAGTAATATTAAAAGACCATTTGGAACATTGCGTGGTCTCTTCCGTTCAAGATGAGCATCGAAGCCAAGTATTATCTGATTTACAAAAAGCACTGGATAATTACATACGATAAGGACAAAGGGGACTCAACGTTAAAGCTGAGTCGGTCAATTTTCAATGCCCAAATAAACGAGATGCACACATGCATCTCGTTTATTTGGGCTGAGAAGATCACATTAAATTACCAAACGAAAGTTACCGAAATGATGACCAAAAGAATAAAAAGAACCAAGATAGCAGCCACATTTGTTCCCATACCGTAACCTGCACAACTAGCGCCCATGTTCATATCCTCCTTTCGCAATCCATTTTTAAACCCGTCATATTCATATGTCGTCGACTTCACTTTTGCTTGTACATATATCCAAATTTACGTTTCGATGGGCAAATCATATTAAGCTTCATTACCGGTAGTTCCCTGATAATGATGGGCATGCGGACTCCTGCCGTCTATGGTTGTAAACCCTTCAAAAAAGTGAATATGACCGCCGCCGGGGAGGTCGATTGCCGGACCCGTTATCCCGCAAATGCTGTGAGTATGACCATGATTGTTAGTCGTCACGGTATGGTAATTGTGCACATGAGGGACGCCCGTTGGAGCCGGTTCTGTTACTCCCGCATATTCATGGACGTGTCCATCCTCATAGGAAGTAACACCTGAAAAAGGATGTACATGCTTTACAGGACGACCGTCCCAGGAAGTAATATATAGTCCATGAGAATGTTTATTGCCGGATTCTTCTGAATGCAGAACAAAACCCTTTACCGGTATTTTTTTCATGTCATTGCCCCTCCACAAATGTTTGTAATAAATTATGTGGAGTTTGGGTCCCACGAAATAGGTTTTCGTTTATATTCCGTTCATTTTTTCAAAATGGGTGCAATTGCCCTGCTTGGAATTCTAGCCTTTATTCCATCATTGCCAGTCAAAGGCAAATTATCCTACGGGGAAAGCGGTCAGCATCATATTAGTTCTTTTCGGCGCGAGCGGGATCATCGGCAATCTGCAAACCGCCAAATATTTGCTTCCGACGATACTAAACGACAGCGTGCAGCGCCTCGGCGATTTGATCCACGACCATGTTCATGGCTATAGGACCGTAATAAGCGATCCACAAGGTCGAATTGACCGGATAAATATGATTTTCTTTGGCCGCCTTCAGATTTTTCCATACGGCAGTGCTTTGGAACTGCTCCGTCAGCTTTTGAAACTGATTATCCGTCAATAAAAACATATGATCCGCATTCACTTCGCTCAAAGCCTCTAACGAAATCATCGTGCTCGTGTCTTTATCATTGACGGCCTGTTTGGGCGGAGTAAGCCCCAGGTCTTTATACAAGATGGACGCCGTGCGGTGCCCTGTCGTGTGAAGTCTGATGCTGTTGTCCCTTGGGCGGATCAAGGCTACGGTCCGATCTTTCAGTTTAGCCGCCAGCTCGGCTTTCAGCTTGCCGATTTTTTGATCGTAGTCATTCCGTACTTTCTCGGCTTCCTTCTCCTTATCGACCATTTTCCCCAACGTCGTCAGCGTATCGCGCCAATCTTCATTCCGGTTCATCATGACAGTCGGAGCAATCTTGACGAGCCTGTCGTAAATTTTCTCCTGAAACTCGGTACATATAATAAAATCCGGCTCCATGGCTATGATCGCTTCCAGATTCGGCTCTTCCTTGGTTCCCAATACTTTGACATTGTTCAGCTTATCGGCCAAATAGTCCGGAAACTGTGCCGTGTCGAACGTCGTAATGACCGTGCCGGCGGGCTTTTCGTTCAGCGCAAGCAATTGATCCGCGAACTGGGTATCGAGAACAGCCATCTTCTCGGGCCGGCGTTCCAGCGTCAACTCGCCTTTAAGATGCTTGATAGTCACGGGAGCGCTCAGCTTGGCCGGCGTTTGGGAAGTTGTCCCTGATGGAGCCGCCTGCGAAGCCGTCTGGCCGGTTCCTCCGCTCACCGCCCCGGCGTTGCCGCCCGCCGCATTGGAGCAGGCACCAAGCAGCAGGA
This sequence comes from Paenibacillus sp. sgz302164, assembly GCF_056120505.1. Lineage (NCBI taxonomy): Bacteria > Bacillati > Bacillota > Bacilli > Caryophanales > Paenibacillaceae > Paenibacillus > Paenibacillus sp. sgz302164. The sequence continues at coordinate 12,882 of NZ_JBVYOL010000057.1, forward strand.
GCAAAGTTAGCATGAGACCTACCGTCGGCGCCGCTATGAAATTTTTGTACATGGGTGCAGTTCCTCCGTCTTTGTATTGATAATGATTTTCATCACCAGTAAAACTATACATTCGCAGCTTCCCTGCGCCAATGGGAAATCGCGACGGACGGGATGGATTAAAGCGACGAACTTCCGTTGTCCGTGCCTGCTCTTTGAAGTGAAGCGGAGAAGCCCCGGTATATTTCTTGAACATCCTGCTGAAATAGTAACTGTCGGTATAACCGACCGATTCGGCGATATGCGGCAGTGAAGCGTCCGTATGCTGCAGCAGAGCCTTGGCTCTTTGCATCCGGATATGGATCAAATAATCCATCGGCCCCATCTGAAGCCTCTTTTTGAACATTCGCTGCAGCTGCCGCGCAGTGCAATGAAATACGGAGGCCAAGGAATGAAGCGTAACGGGCTCCGCGTAATGCTCCTCTAAATAACGGATGGCCCGGGCGGCCAAATCCGGCTGCGTCGTCTTCCCCCCTTGCGCCTGCAACTGCCCGAGCAGCTCATAAACAAACTGGTGAAACAGCCCTTTAACATGAAATTTTTGCAAGGGTCCTCCCTGCTGCCATTGACGGCTCATTTGCTCTATATGCGCAAAAAGGGGAATCGGATAATGCGGCGCCAAACCGTATTGCAGTTGGAAGGGATTGCTTTCCTTGTACAGCCGCAGCAGCTCCTGCCGGTATGGCAGAACCATCACCGCGTTGTAGTAAACCATGAAATACTCGAAGGTCTCCATCACCTGAACGATATCCAAAAATGCGCCTTTGCCCGCGTGGCAAACAAAGCACTTGTCCGCAGCGTATGCGATCTCATCCAACAGCACCTGAGCCCTGCCGCAAGCCGCAAACAAAAACACGTTGGCCGGGAGCTGATACGCACGCAAGCTATCGCCAGGCTGCAACACGGCCTGCCTTACGTCCAGCACGCGGAGAGCCGCATGATTCCACAACAGCATATGATCCTGAAAAGACATTGTCTGCGTTCCCCTTCTTCAATCATTGGAACTGTAAGTTCGGTTAAAAATATTATATTGATAATAATTATCAATATCAATATAAAAAAAGCCGCGGTGGCGGCTTGCATAGGGAGATTCGCCGGACCTGTGCTTGCGGCGAAACAAATTGCGGCGCGCGCGAAGGCGGGCCGCGAAGCGGAGATCGCCGGGATCGCTCTCGCACCGGCGGTGCGGCAAGAGCGTATCCGCTACAGCGCCTGCGGTGCGGCGAGAGCGTATCGGCTACTGCACCGGCGGTGCGGCGAGAGCGTATCCGCTACAGCACCGGCGGTGCGGCGAGAGCGTATCCGCTACAGCACCGGCGGTGCGGCGAGAGCGCCGGCTTGAGCCGACGCGGGTGCTAGCGGTTTGGCGGACGTTGGCAAAAGCCTGCGATTGTGCAGGCTTTTGCGGTGGAAACGGCCCGTTTGGCGGAAAAGCCTGCGATTGTGCAGGAATTTCGGCTCAAAACGGCCCGATCCCTGTCAACCGACAGAAAAGCCTGCACTTTTGCAGGAATATTTCGCTGCAGGCGTATCGGCGAGCAAAAAGCTGCACTTTTGCAGGCTTTTTGCCCGCTGCGCTAGCGAAGCGCTTGCGTTTTTGGAATTCGCCGCGCCGAGCGGGCGGGTGTACTTCGCCGCCTTGAGCCGGCGCGGGTGCTAGCGGTTTGGCGGACGTTGGCAAAAACCTGCGAAAGTGCAGGCTTTTGCCACTAGCTTTGCAAACAAATGTAACAAACCATATTTTTTAAATGTTATTTAACAAAAAAGGTAAATTAATGTTGAAATTTTGCATAAAAAAACCTATTCTAATG
>NZ_JBVYOL010000058.1:0-12357 GCF_056120505.1 Paenibacillus sp. sgz302164
CGGAGGGGATCCACGCGTTCCCATCTCGAACACGACCGTTAAGCCCTCCAGCGTCGATGGTACTTGAACCGAAGGGTTCTGGGAGAGTAGAACGTTGCCAAGCGAATACCCACTAAGTGGGTTTTTTTTCTCTCGAGTTGATTCAATCAGGGGCCATAGCTCAGCTGGGAGAGCGCCTGCCTTGCAAGCAGGAGGTCAGCGGTTCGATCCCGCTTGGCTCCACCATATTCCCTGATAGCTCAGTTGGTAGAGCACTCGACTGTTAATCGAGTTGTCACAGGTTCGAGTCCTGTTCGGGGAGCCACATTATGGAGAAGTGTCCGAGCTGGCCGAAGGAGCACGATTGGAAATCGTGTAGGCGTCACAAGCGTCTCGAGGGTTCGAATCCCTCCTTCTCCGTACTGCTTTCAGCATTTCGCTTGGCGGCGTAGCTCAGCTGGCTAGAGCGTACGGTTCATACCCGTAAGGTCGGGGGTTCGAGCCCCTCCGCCGCTACTAAGGTTTTATTTTGGAGAGATACCCAAGTGGCTCAAGGGGACCCTCTGCTAAGGGGTTAGACTGCGCAAGCGGTGCGAGGGTTCGAATCCCTCTCTCTCCGTCAGGAATACATACAAGGCCCGTTGGTCAAGGGGTTAAGACACCTCCCTTTCACGGAGGTAACAGGGGTTCGAATCCCCTACGGGTCATAAGGATTCATCAAGCAAAGGAATTTGCGAAGTTGATTCCAATATCCCATGGAGGCTTAGCTCAGCTGGGAGAGCATCTGCCTTACAAGCAGAGGGTCGGCGGTTCGATCCCGTCAGCCTCCACCATCTGTCGACGCGGGGTGGAGCAGCCCGGTAGCTCGTCGGGCTCATAACCCGAAGGCCGCAGGTTCAAATCCTGCCCCCGCAACCAACCTCCTGAAGGTTGAGACGTTTTATCTAGTGTGGAGCCGTGGTGTAGAGGCCTAACATGCCTGCCTGTCACGCAGGAGACCGCGGGTTCGAATCCCGTCGGCTCCGCCATTTTTAACCATGAAAGTGCAAGGCTCGGTAGCTCAGTCGGTAGAGCAGAGGACTGAAAATCCTCGTGTCGGCGGTTCGATTCCGTCCCGAGCCACCATGAACAACCTAGTATGCCGTTGTAGCTCAATCGGTAGAGCAACTGAATCGTAATCAGTAGGTTGGGGGTTCAAGTCCTCTCGACGGCACCATTACTTTTCGGAATCCCGATTAAGGTTTAGTTTTACGGAGGCTTAGTGAAGTGGCTAAACACGACAGACTGTAAATCTGTTCTCTTCGAGTTCGGTGGTTCGAATCCATCAGCCTCCATTGTTTTTAAACAACTTTTTGACGCGGCGGTCGTGGCGAAGGGGTTAACGCACTGGTCTGTGGCTCCAGCATTCGTGGGTTCAAGTCCCATCGATCGCCCCATTTATTTCATCGAATTACATATTGGGGATTAGCCAAGCGGTAAGGCAACGGACTTTGACTCCGTCATGCCTAGGTTCGAATCCTAGATCCCCAGTACTACACCCCACAAAGTGAAGATAAGCTATGAAGCGAATTCCGATTACTTTGCGGGGACCCCATAATTATAGCTTGAGCCATTAGCTCAGTTGGTAGAGCACCTGACTTTTAATCAGGGTGTCGTAGGTTCGAGTCCTACATGGCTCACCATTTTTGTAACACCATGCGCGTATGGCGGAATTGGCAGACGCACTAGACTTAGGATCTAGCGGGCGACCGTGGGGGTTCAAGTCCCTCTACGCGCATTATGCGGAAGTGGCTCAGGGGTAGAGCATCGCCTTGCCAAGGCGAGGGTCGCGGGTTCGAATCCCGTCTTCCGCTTAGTTTGTTGGCGCTATAGCCAAGTGGTAAGGCAGAGCTCTGCAAAAGCTTTATCCCCAGTTCGAATCTGGGTAGTGCCTTTTTTAAAAAATGAATTATATACGTGTGCCCTTAGCTCAGCCGGATAGAGCGTTTGACTACGAATCAAAAGGTCGGGAGTTCGAATCTCTCAGGGCACGCCACTTAAGCCGGCGTGGCGGAATGGCAGACGCGCTCGACTCAAAATCGAGTGGGAAACCGTGGAGGTTCGAGTCCTCTCGCCGGTATCATATTTATAATCGAGTAGTCCATTAGGGATATAATCTAATGGGCTTTTTTATTTGATATTGAGTACGCCGTTCATCACCTGGGCTATTGATCGAAGTACGGGATTAACTCTGTTGGCAATGAGAGAAGAAAAAGCGACCCATTCATCAAAAAATTTTTGGCTGCAAAAAAGTGCTAAATAGCGCTTTGTTTCCTGTCGCTCAGGAATGGCATACAATAAGGATATGGCTTGTACAAAGAACTAAGCGGGATTGCTATAGTCGGAGTGTAGGGGCTATTTTTTCAATGTATAATGGGGGAGTTGAATGTCACACGTACCATATTTCAGGCTTTGAACGAAATGCTGCTTCAACTGGAGAGTATATCCTTGAGGCGATGCAGCCCGGATCAGATTCATTCGTCCCAAAGCGCCGCAGTTCACACCATGCTGCTGATTCATCAAGGGAAGGGGCTGCTGCGTATTCGCGACGATACACACCAGGCTTTGCCGGGAAGTGTATTTTTTATTGCGAGAGGGCAGAAGCTGGAAGTAGCAGTGAATGAAGACCAGATGTTGGAGTATTACATGTTGACCTTTGTTGTCATGATCCCTCACAAGATCAATGACAACTGGTCGGTGTACCGTAAAGATTCCGGATCTTTCCCGATAGAGGGCGCTGTGCCGATATCAAATCCAGCTCAGATTACCCAACTGGTTCAGCAGATGCATCAGATTACCGAGGGTACAGGCGGTGAGCGAGAATACTTTCAGCAGAAACATTTGTTCTATGAGCTGCTGTACATTCTGGCTAACGAGTTTGACACCCAGGGCGATCATCCGCAGCAGGGGATTGAGCGGACGCTGGATTATCTGAAGGAAAACTACATGAAGCCGATTTCTTTGGAGTCATTGGCGCACATGTCCGGCTTTAGCTCCAGCTATTATTCGCGTTTGTTCAAGAAGAGCAGGGGAATTGGAGTGAAGGAATATATAACCAGCCTGCGGATCAATCGGGCCAAGGAATTGCTTATCCTGTCCCATCTCTCCCTGCAGAACATCGCTCAGAGTGTAGGCTATAACGAAGAATCCTATTTCAGCCGTATGTTCAAAAAAGAAACGGGCTATTCTCCAGCCGCCTATAGCAAAAAATATCGTCAAAAGATTGTAGTTACGCGTTATACCTACAACGGAGATTTACTGGCTTTAGGTGTGATTCCCTATGCTTCTGTCCTGACGGAAGGCAGGATTGGTGGGCCGCATCTGAACAAGCACATGATGGATTCTGTTCCTTTGCATATGTATACGAAGGGGAAGTGGAACGAACTGATAGACCTTCAGCCTCACCTGATTGTCAGTGACAGCCCGGAACTGTCGGCAATTGCACCAACGGTTGTTTTACCCTATTGGAAGCTGGAATGGCGGGAACGATTCAATAAAATCGCCTTGGCGCTGGGCAAAGAAAAGGAAGCAAGCCGTTGGTTGGAGCAATATGACTATAAGGCTGCTCAGGCTGGTCAGCGAATCCGCGGACAGATTGGGGAAGGGACTGTGACTGTACTGCGGATTGTGGGCGGGAAGCTGTGCGTTTATGGGATTGGACGCAATATCGGCAGTGTCCTCTATCATGATTTGAAGCTCGAGCCGCCTCATGCAGTCAGCCAAATTCATTGGCGCAAAACCATCTCCATGCAGGAACTGCCCAACTTCGACGGAGACTACATACTGCTTATGACCTCGCCCAGGAAAAAAGATACCCGATTGTACCGCAAGCTGATGGACAGCCCGGAGTGGAGAGAGCTTACAGCCGTGCGGAAACAGCGATGGTTTCAACTGGACTCGTACTATCCTTGGCTGGATTACTCTGCTTTAAGTCATGAAATGATGTTGGAGGAGACAGTGCGATTGTTTGTCCCCTGAATATGTGATAGAACAGGCCGAAGCAATATTGTACAAATAATCGGGCAATATTCTTCATAGATTTATTGGTTTCATCTGTCTATAATCGTGTTGTTATGTGTTGGTGATAATCATTCTCATTCTCGTATTTGGAGGAAATGAAATCGCCAGAATATGTTTACCAATACGGGAGGTTATAGACAGATGCAAATGTTCAACAAGACTTTTACTTGCTCCATTGCTGCCCTCATGCTGAGTGCTGCACTTCTGGCGGGTTGCGCCGAAAAATCCGATTCCACAACCAATGGAGGAAAGGGTGTCACTGGGGCCGCAAACAGCACCGCTCCCTCATCTGCCACTTCGGCAGCAAACGGTTCAGAATTCACAGTGAAACATGTTTGGGGAGAAACGTCAATCAAAGCTGCACCAACAAAAATTGCTGCTCTTGACTACTCCTTCATAGACTTGCTTTCTGTCCTGGATGTTGTGCCGGCAGCAACTGTCGGGATCGGTGAGTCCGGGTTTCCCGATTATCTGAAAGCTACTGTCAAGGCAGATGGAATTACCAATACGGGACAAGCCAAACAGCCCAATCTGGAGGTTCTGAAATCCGTCAAGCCCGATTTAATCATTGCTAATCCTGACCGGCACGAAATGATTAAAGGGCAGTTGGGAGCAATTGCGCCGACGATTGCGCTGGACGATAACAGCTATGAGGAAGTGTTGGAGAACCTGCTTAGCGTTGGCACCCTGTTGGATAAAAAGGAGCAAGCTAAAGCGGTGAAGCAGGAGATTGAAAAGCAGATTCAAGCAGGCAAGGAAAAGTTGAAGGGTGCTCCTACAGTCCTTGTCATTGGTGCTTTTGAGGATGATTCAACAGTTTGGATGAAAGACTCTTTCGTCGGTTCCTTGCTTTCCGCAATTGGAGTCAACTACGCCTTTGACGGGAAAAAGGATCTGTCTGCTGCGGAGAGCAAAACGGACATTGCCAAACTGAGCCTGGAGCGGTTAAGCGAAATCAATCCGGATTACTTGTTTTATTATGGTGATCTTGGTAAATGGCAGTCCAATCCCCTGTACAAGAACCTCAAGGCTGTCAAAGCAAACCAGGCTACTGCGGTAAGCCGCGACCTGTGGTCCAAAGGACGGGGGCCACGTGCGGCACAGCTTATTCTTGAACAAGCTTTGAAAATCACGAGCCCGAGCAACTGATTCCGGGGGGATTACGTATGGATCAGAAAACGGGCATAACAAACCCTCCTCCTTTCCCATTCTTTCTGATTTCCAGCTTGTGGGTTCTGATGCTGCTGGCTGTTGCGATCTCCGTTTTTCTCGGATTGAAAGGACTGAGATGGAGCAGTTTACAGGAGATCGCGAGTATGGATGAGACAGATATACTTGCCTATAAGGTCTGGTTTGTCCGTCTTCCCCGAGCTGTTCTTGCCCTTATTATTGGCGGGGGATTGGCTGTAGCTGGCTGTCTGTTGCAGGGCATTACTCGCAATCCGCTATCAGACCCGGAAGTCATGGGAATTAACCAAAGCGCCTCCTTCTTCGTTGTGCTGGCGCTCGTTCTTTTGGGACAGAAGGATGTTTCGGTTACGATTCTCCTATCTGCTTTTGTCGGTGCAGCCATTGGAGGAAGTATCGTGTACATACTGTCCTTGAGAGGACAATATACCTCAACTCGACTGGTTTTGGCTGGAATTGCCGTTGCATTTTTAATGGGTTCCCTAACGACAGGCTTTCTGATTCTGGACGATGAGAACTTATCCGAAATTTTGTACTGGATGGCAGGGAAATTGTCCGGTGCAACCTGGGCCGATGTGCGAATCGCTTTGCTCTTTATCATCCCAGCGGCTGTCATAGGGCTATTAATTGCCGGGCAGTTTAATATTTTGACACTTGGTGAAGCGACAGCCAGCAGTCTTGGTCAGCAGGTTAGGAAAATCAGGGGACTGGCGTTTGTTCTGAGCGTTGTCATGGTGGGAAGTGCGGTTGCTTTGGCAGGGCCTATCGGCTTCGTAGGTTTGATGGTCCCTCACATCGTCAGAAAGCTTGTTGGCGCTGATTATCGAAGAATCATTCCTGTATCTGCTTTGGCAGGAGCTGATCTGTTGTTGCTTGCTGACCTGGGTGGACAGTGGGTGCTGTATCCGGCAGATATTCCTGTGGGAATTATTACTGCGCTGTTGGGAACGCCGTTCTTCCTGTATGTGATGCGCCGGAAGACAGGGTGGCGATCATGATGCGGAAGGGCAAGCATCGCTGGATATGGATAATGAGCTTTAGCGCCGTTCTCCTTCTTATTATGATTTTTTTTAGCTTGCATCTTGGTGCTGTAAATCTTCCATTTGCCCAAGTTATAGAGGAGATTCGCTTCAAGGAAGGGATTACCTTTGATTACAGGTTGCCGCGGCTGTTGATCGGTATTTGTGTCGGAGTGAACATGGCAGTAGCCGGAGCTATTCTTCAAGGTGTTACCCGCAATCCTCTGGCAGCTCCCGATCTGATCGGCGTAACGGCTGGTGGCGGATTGGCTACTGTGGTGCTGATTCTGGCTGTACCCGCATTCTCGGCTGCTATGCTGCCGCTGTTTGCCTTTGGCGGCTCTATTGCCGCAGGACTTTTAGTGTACGGTTTGGCTTACAAAAACGGACTTATGCCGGAGCGTCTGGCTCTATGTGGAGTAGCAGTCAGCACAGGTATCCAGGCCTTGATTACGTTGTTTATTGTCAAATTTTCTCCGTCTGCTGCGCAGGCGCTGATTTGGCTCAAAGGCAGCTTGTATGCGCGCAGTTGGGAGCATGTGGAGATGATCTGGCCATGGACGGTTATGGGGCTTGTCGCCGCTCTATTCTGTTCGCGTCCTCTTAATGCGCTATTGCTGAGTGAGGAAATTGTACGTGGGCTGGGTATGAGAGTGGAGAGAACGCGGCTCATGCTGATCGCTGTTGCTGTTGTTATGGCAGGCAGCGCTGTTGCCGTAGCCGGAACCATTGGCTTTATCGGACTGGTCATTCCTCATTTGGCCCGCCTGTTGGTGGGCTCAAATTTCAGGCTTGTACTGCCCGTTTCAGCCTTGCTGGGTGCTATTCTCGTAGTAACCGCCGACCTAGTGGGGCGAATCATTATGCCTCCGATAGAGGTTCCGGCGGGCATTGTTACGGCCATACTGGGAACGCCATATTTTCTCTTTTTACTGCTGCGTAAGAAGTAGCGGACAACCTGTCCGATTGATCAGTCTTCCCAACGGCTAAAAATGGTTTCTTTTTCGGTTGTCTCCGAATTATTCAAAAAAACCCGCGAAAATCCCAGATTCTGCAAGTCTTTCGTGGGTTTTATTTTCCTTGTTCTTGACTTAAATTCCGCTCGTGGTATAATATCCAAAGTGACTCAAAATCGAGTGGGAAACCGTGGAGGTTCGAGTCCTCTCACCGGTACTTTCGGGACGTAGCTCAGCTTGGTAGAGCACCTGCTTTGGGAGCAGGGGGTCGCATGTTCAAATCGTGTCGTCCCGATCTTTCAACAAATAAGCATGATCGGCGCAGTCAGTCGGCTGTCCGGGAATGCTTATTTTTTTGTTTTTAGATATAATGACAGTATGAAGAGGAAAAGGAGAGGGCTTCGTGGTTTTCGGCGCACGCGTGTGGAAGACAGGAATTGCGGTAACAATGGCATTATATATCAGCGCTTGGCTGAACTTTACCCCTCCCGTTATCGCGGCGGTAGCGGCTATTTTTGCGATGCAGCCTTCGATCTACCGATCATGGCGCTATTTTTTGGATCAACTGCAAACGAATATTATGGGGGCTGCTCTGGCTCTGCTGGCCGGGATGTTTTTCTCCAACAATATAATTGCAATCGGGATCGTATGTATTCTGGTTATTATCATCTGCCTGAGGATGGGCATGGAGGAAACGATTGGGCTCACTTTGGTTACGGTTGTGGCGGTGATGGACGCTTCGTCCGAGTGGCAGTTTGCCGTCAACCGGTTTATGCTCAGCTTGATCGGAATCGGCTGCGCTTGCCTGATCAACATCCTCTTTTTCCCGCCGAAGCCGAAGGAGCAGTTTGCCGCGCAGATCCATAGCGTTTTCAACAAACTTTCGCTGCTGCTGCGGACGGTTATCTCCGATGAAATGAAGGAGAACGTATTTCGCAACGAAAAAGACAGTTTGCAGGGGGCTGTGCAGTCGCTGGCGAATAAATACAAGCTTATGGAAGAGGAAGTTAAAAAGCTTAAGCGCGCCGGTTTCAGCCGCATTCGCCAATTAGTCATCTACAAGCAAATGCTGCGCGCCATTTACAAAGGATTTGAGGTTTTGGACGCCGTGGAGGAGCATTATTTTCAGGCGGCGCGCACACCGCAAACCGATGCGTTTTTTGACGGCCATCTGGAGAAGTTGATCAAATTCCACGAGCACGTGCTGCTGAAGTTCGATGATAAACTGAAGGCGGACAGCTCCGAAGGGCTGGAGATGGAGGCGGAGAGCGAACGTTTTATGTCGACGATCATCGAGCAGTTTTCCGAAGGGCCGGGAGGTATGCTGCGGCATTCGGTCGTGGCGGCCGCCATGTACGATTACGGCCATCAGGTAGCGCGGCTGGACAAGCTTGTGGAACATTACCATCGCGGAGATACGGACGAGAAGGAACCGATCGATGCGCTGCTGAAAAGCATAAAATTGAAGTAGCAAAATGAGGAGCCGTTGTCCCCGAAAAGGGGCAGCGGTTTTTTGCGCCCGTATGGAAAAACTTGGTTAATCATATGGTATAAAGCACATTTTGTTAATAAATCGCCATTTTTTAACCGATATAACAAAAAAGGATTCTGAAGGTGGTTTTTCCATATATTTTATAAAAAACTCTACACATTATTTTACGGGAGATGGTGGAAGCATCATGGATGAGAAAACAGTAACTACGGCAGCTTCATTGCAATTACGCAAGCTGGGCAACTCGGATTTAAAGCTGTCACCGCTGGGGCTTGGATGCTGGCAGTTCAGCAACGGAAAAGGGCTCGTCGGGAAATTCTGGCCGGCGCTGCGGAGAGAGGATATAAGGCAAATTGTTCAGACCAGCTTGGAAGGTGGAATTAATTGGTTCGATACTGCTGAAGCGTACGGTGGCGGACAGTCTGAGCAGCTACTTGCCGGCACGCTGAATGAGATTGGCGGAACGCTCGCGGCACAGGCGAATATCGCTACGAAATGGTGGCCGGCTTTTCGCACCGCAGGCAGCATCACGGCAACGATTGATGAACGTATCCGCCAGTTGGATCACCGGACGATTCACCTTTATCAGGTGCATTCTCCTTACTCCTTTGCTTCGGTTGCCGCCATGATGAATTCTATGGCTAGTTTAGTCGAGCAAGGGAAGATTAAATATGTGGGTGTAAGCAACTTTTCCGCGCAACAAATGCGCGAGGCCGATCGCGTGCTGCGCGAGCATGGCCTTCGTTTAGTTTCGAATCAAGTGAAATATAGCCTGCTCGACCGGAGAATTGAACAGAACGGAATTTTGGATACGGCTAAAGAACTCGGCGTGGCGATCATCGCCTACTCCCCATTAATGCAAGGGATCTTAAGCGGCAAATTTCACAAAAATCCATCCTTGGTCAAGTCGATCACGGGTCCGCGCAAGTGGACAGCGGCATTCCGGGAGTCGGGCTTGCAGAAATCAAAGCCGCTGATTGAAACGTTGGAACAGTTGGCTCAACAATATAACGCAACGCCAACGCAGATTGCCTTGAATTGGTTGATTAATGCCCACGGAGAGAACGTATTTGCGATACCTGGGGCTTCAAAAGTAACTCATGCCGAGGAAAATGTGAAGGCGATGCAGTTTACCTTGACAGCCGGAGAGATTGAGATGGTCAGCAGCATTTCCAACCAAGTGCTGAGATCGAAGTAATTGTGACCAATATACTTATCATGAATTTTATTAAAAACTTAGAATTTATTGACAAAATTCGATATTTTTTAGATAATACAATTAATTCCATAGGTATATCGATCTAAGAACAGCGAACTAAGCGGATCGCGGATTCATCATGCTAACGGAATTAAGCCGCTAAAGTTGTGCAGAAGTCTCGGCGAATACCGGAAGGCTGTATAAAACTATGGGAGGGGGCCGTTTATGTAAATGGATGAAGCCAAGTTTCTGGTAAGGATGTAAAACAACATACTTATGTTATTTCCCGTTAATCGTAAACACCTCGAAAGTGGTGGACACAAAGCCATGGGTCTAAAGCTGGATAAACAGCCATGATTGCCAGGTTGCCGAAGGAAACTGGGCGAAATTTGTCGTCTGTTCTTCTTAACTATGGGAACAGGCTTTTTTTATTGCAGCGAAAAATCATTCGGAGAACAGGGGGAAACGTTATGGAAACAAGCGTGATAGGTATCGAGGAGTATCCGTTAAGTTCCTATCAGAAAGATATATGGCTCGAGCAAAGTATGCACCCTGGAAAACCTATTTACAACCTTGGCGGGTACATTGAGGTTAAAGGAAAACTGGATACGGCTATCTTTAAGAAGTCCATGCAGTTGTTAATCAGGCAGAATGATTCTCTCAGAACTCGTCTTATTGATAAAAAGGGCGAGCCCTATTTAACAATCCTGCCGGAAATCGACTATGAAGCTCCGTTTCATGATTTTTCGGGGAAGAAAGATCCGAATTCCTTTTGCCTGGATTGGATGAAAAAAGAGTTTTTGAAAATTTTTCAACCGAAGGACAATTATTTTCGATTTGAATTATTACAAGGCGAACCGGGTGTATATTTCATTTTACTTAAAGTTCATCATATGATCATTGATGGATGGGGGTTTGCCCTCCTCATCAGTCAAATGTTTGAAAATTACAATGAATTGGCTCAAGGAATTGGGGAAATGAACAGACCTTCCTATTCCTATACCGATTTTATCTCTGACAACCAGAATTATTTGAATTCTTCAGCCTTTTTGAAGGATAGGAAGTTCTGGCAGAGCAAATATCGAACCGTTCCCGAGCCTTTGCTAAGCAGAGGTTTGAACACGGATGATGATTACGGCGATTCTGTTTGGAGCAATAGGGAAACTTTAACAATAAACAAGGCATTGTACGATCAAATGGTTGAATTTTGTAAGGAGGAAGGTTGTTCGTCGTTCCACTACTTTTTAGGCATACTGTTCCTTTACTTCAGCAGGGTTTGCAATCGAAACGAAATGGTGATCGGCGTCCCGGTTTTTAACCGGGGCAAAGCGCAGTATAAGCAGACCGTGGGACACTTCGCCAATGTGCTGCCGCTTCGGATAAGTCCCGAGCAGGATATAAGCTTCAAAGAACTGATAAAGTTCATCAAGCGTGAGCTTATGCAGTGCTATCGGCATCAGAAAATATCTTTCGGCGAAATTTATCGGGCGGTTTACGAGGATGTCCACGAAAAAGGAAATTTGTTTGATATATCGCTTTCTTTTGAAGAACAGGAAACGAGAGAATCGTTTAACGGCGCAGCGTGCCGGATCGTAAGCATGCCGCATCATCACGAAAGGAATGCGCTTACACTTCTGATATGGGGACAAGAAGGAGAAGCGGATGTAGCCGTAAATTTTGACTATCAGATACAGGTGTTTGAAAAGCTCATCCCTATAGAAAACGTCATCCGCCACTTTGATTATTTATTCACTCAAGTCATGGAACAAAGTGAAACTCCCATTTCGCAGATCGAGGTCGTGCCGGAGGAAGAGAGAGGCGTGCTGCTTGACGGTTTCAATCGGACGAAGACGGAATATCCGAAGGAGCAAACGATCCATGGACTGTTTGAGGAGCGGGCGGAGCAAAGAGCGGAGCATCCGGCATTGGTCTTCGGGCAGCAAACCTTAACCTACCGGGAACTGAACGAACAGGCGAACCGGCTGGCCAAGGTGTTGAGGGGGCGGGGAGTGAAGCCGGACGATATCGTCGCCATCATAGTGGAACGATCTATCGAAATGGTCGTTGGCATCCTGGGAACGCTCAAAGCGGGCGGCGCGTACGTGCCGATAGATCCGAACTATCCGGAGGAACGGATTCGCTATATGCTGGAAGACAGCGGTGCCTCTATACTGCTGACGCAAAAGCATTTCCGGGACAAGCTCGANGAACTATCCGGAGGAACGGATTCGCTATATGCTGGAAGACAGCGGTGCCTCTATACTGCTGACGCAAAAGCATTTCCGGGACAAGCTCGACTACCGGGGCCCGATCATGGATTTGGATGGCGAAAGCTTTCAGTGTACAGACCCGGCCGGAGGTGCCAATCCGGAGCCTGTTAACAAGCCGCAGGACCTGGCCTATATCATCTATACCTCGGGATCTACCGGGAAACCCAAAGGGGTGATGGTGGAGCACCGGGGAGTG
>NZ_JBVYOL010000059.1:0-11764 GCF_056120505.1 Paenibacillus sp. sgz302164
GCTTGTTACGGCTATGACTTCTGCTTGTACTGTCACCTCACTCGTTGCCGTCTTGCCGCCGTCTTCCGTTGTAACGGTTATCGTCGACGTTCCCGCTGTCTTTGGTGTCACCACGCCCGTTGCATCAACGGTTGCCACGCTTTCATTACTGCTGCTCCATGTAACTTTCTTATTGGTCGCGTTACTTGGATACACCGTTGCCGTGAGACTTCCTGTTGCTCCTCCGGCTGTTAGAGTCATTGTTTCCTTATCCAGCGTCACATTCGTAACCGCAGGAAGAAACGCCATAACCGTGGCTTTATATCCTTTCGCTTCATCCGAATACACTACATACGGTATTCCGTTCGCGTCAATCGCAAGCGAAAGAGCAAGAGCTGTAGCTTCCGAGAAGCCTTCGGTTCCTATCGTCTCCCAACTTGCCCCATTATACTTCATTACCGTTGCTTTTAGATCTTTCTCCACATCAATGTACGCTACGTAGGGTGTTCCATCCTTTGCAAGTGCAAGCGAAAGGTAATCTATTTGACTTGCTGAAAAATCGGCATTCCCTACGACTTCCCAATCAGATGTAAACTTCATAACAGTTGCTTTGCCATTATCCCGAAAAGCGATGTACGGTGTTCCATCCCGTGCAATCTTAAACGATTCAGCAGACGTACCTGTAAAACCTGCACGTCCCACGTACTCCCAGCTTATCCCATTGAACTTCATGACTGATTCTTCAAAATCTTTTTCTATATCCTGATAGGCTACGTAAGGTGTTCCATCAGGAGCAATCGCCAGCGATATCGCATAATTCAGACTTTCGTTGAATCCTGTTTTTTCAAATGCCTGCCAACTTAAACCATCGAACTTCTTAACCATTACTGCGTTATGACCGTTTCCATCCTGATACGCTACGTATGGCGTTCCATCAGGAGCAATCGCAAGCGAAACGTCACTAGCCACGCCTGTAGAGATGCCTCCTGCAGCTCCTACTGGCTCCCATTGCGCCCCATTAAGCTTCATCACCATTGCTTTTCCGTCGTTTCGGAGATCTTGATAGGCAACATACGGCGTTCCATCCGGTGCAATCGCAAGCGAAACGTACATAGTCGAGCCAGTCAAACTTGCATTCCCTGCCAACTCCCAGCTTGATAACGTCTTGTTAAACTTCATAACAATAACTTTTTCTGTATAGTTCTCCGGATACGCTACGTACGGCGTTCCATCAGGAGCAATCGCAATCGAAGCATTGGGAATAATTTCTTTTGAAAAGCCGGCATTCCCTACTAATTTCCAAGATGAACTTGCATACGCGATACTCTTGGACGAACTCCAAGCAAAGGTAGACAAGACGAGGAAAATTGAAAGTAAACATATAGAGACTGATTTCATTTTAAGCATAAAGTTTTATGTCCCCCCCTGAGATTAATGTACAGCTTCGAATTTTTGAATAGCCCATTATGCCAATAAGGATGAATCCCAAGCCGTGGCTTGGTAGATTCACAGTTCGCTGTTGCAATGGCTGGCGAGTGTCCCCCTCGGCTGCTCATTTCCCTCATCTTAAAACTGCGATATTTCGATAAATGTGTTCCCTAATTCGACATCATACACATCTTATCCGAAGTACATTCTATCAAACGACTCTCACAAAATTCTCACAAAACCGTGAATAACTGTCGAAAAAAAGCAAAAAAGCAGAGATAATGACTCTCCGCTTTAAGTCCTTGTGCCTATTAGCCGCTTCTCTCAAATAGGATGCCAATTACGAGGCTACTCATTCAACTATGGTATTCGTTAGCTGAACGCTCAAGGATATTACCCAACCGTACATAATCTAGTCCAATCTCATTCCTCTATAACACCAGCACTTCAAAACTCCGGCTAATCATCCTTGCTGGGATGCCTCTGCAACAATTCTCTCTCGATCACCTTTCTTAAGCCATTTTTAACTCAGCAGAGCTGCCAGTGAGGCACTGCATTTACTTTTGGAACGGGTAGCGGAAAACCCGCCCGATTTGTGCTTTTTTTTTGCCCGCGCTTTCGTGATTGCCCGTACAATACCAGCCCAAGATGCGAGGTGATCGGCCGTCGAAAATTGATCCATTTGGGACACCAAAAACAAAGGAGTTAAGCACATACAGACTACTTAACTCCTTTGTTCATTCAAATATTCACTTTTTTAACTAGCGCATTGTCATTGGTGGGTTAGATCAGTTCTGAATTTTTAAGCAATCGATGGATGATCGCTGCAACTTCGGCTCTGGTCATATACGCCTTTGGTGCGAGTTCTGTTTCGTTTCTTCCCGTTACAATGCCTGCCTCTATCGTTTCGGCAAAACTGCTTTGCGCCCAACTTGAGATATCGGCAAAGTCTGCGTATTGATGAGCGGTTTGGTTTGTCGATGGCAGAGAAAGCTTGGCTTTCAGATTGGTGATTGCCATTGCTTTGGTGATAATGACCATCGCTTGCTCGCGAGTGATTTTGTCCATCGGGCGGAATGAACCGTCCTCGAAACCGCTGATCAATCGATAGGCATGAGCTGTGTTAATCGCGCCGCTGAACCAATCCGATGCTGTGACATCCGAGAATGCTGTTGCTCCGCTCTCCAGCTTAATGCCTAGCGCGCGAACGATAATTGCTGCAAATTCAGCACGAGTGATGTCTTTGTCCGGGTTAAATATACCGTTACCTGTTCCCTCAATTACCATTCGTGAAGCCAAATCGTTGATGTCATTTTTGGCCCAATGGGTTGCTACATCGCCAAATTCAAGCGGATGCCATATCACAGAGTAGGTACCGTTGGTCAAACTGTTGATTATGGCGTAATGCTGTCCTTCAGATCTAATGACCTTTGTAGGCACATGTCGAACCGTTCCGTCCGGATCGATGACAACACCCGTTGTAATCTTGTTCGGATCAACATCGGCTGGTATGACCATCTGTCTTTCCACGTAAGCTTTGAATCGGGACAATTCAATCTGTTTATTTCCAAAAGTAAAGGTGGCTGTGAATGAAAGCGATGGAACAACTATGGCAAATTGCCCTTTTGCAGCAGAATCTTCTATCAATTTCACAACATCTGCTGTTGGTTTGGCAATTTCGAAATGAACTTGAATGTTTTGGAGGTCCATTGACGTATCCATCTGAGCGAATGCGGAATTCAGGTTGATTAGCTGCGTAGGCAGCTTATACGTCGCGCGATCTGTCTTGATTTCCAAAACCGCTTGTTTGTTTTCCATAGTTCTCATCATTTGACCGTTTAGTTCCATGATACTCACATCAGACTTGATGTTCATCGGAATCGTTACTACTGCGCCTTGACCTTCTATCGCAAGTTTTTCTTCCAGCTTTTTCTTATCAACAGCAACGACCGTGACCGTTCGATTATTTACGTTCGTTGTCGTTGCCGTTCCGATATTTTCGACCTTGCCATTCACGAAGATTTCAACACCTGTTTGGATTGGAGATGTTGTTGTTACAGGTCCAGAGCCGCTGCCATTGCTGCTGTCGTTGCTGCTGGTGTCGGCGTTATTGGGCGGTCTAGGCACGACCGAATTGGAAGTGGTGGAAGAGGCGCTTTTGCCCACACTATTTATTGCTTTCACTGTAAAAGTATAGCTCGTGCCGTTTGTTAAACCTGTTACCGTAATCGGACTGCTTGTTCCATTTAAGACAATGTTCCCTGGCGAGGCTGTCACTTCATACCCCGTAATGACGCTTCCGCTGTTGATCGCTGGGACAGTAAAGGTAATGGTGGCCTGTCCATTGCCAGCAACTGCCTCTACATTCGTAGGAGGGGCTGGAACCGTTGCCGGTGTCGCATTCGCTGAATTTGATTCTGCGCTCAATCCTCCCGGGTTCCCAGCTTTTACGACAAAATAATAGGTCGTTCCATTGATCAGATTCTGAACGTTGTACGTTGTGTATGTCACGGTTGTAACTGCAGCGTTGTTAAATTGACCTGAAACGGTTGTTAAATAAATGCTGTAATAAGTTGCTCCGGTTACTGTTTGCCAGGTTAGTGCAACTTGACTGTCTCCTCCGACGGCTGTAAGGTTTTGCGGAGTTAAAGGAGCGTTCACTACCGCGTTCACTGTTACCGCCGCTGCGCTGGTTGTCGTCGTAGCCGTGGGCGCGCCGCTCACGGCGTTATTCGTGTTCGTCACGACGGCGTAGTAATACGTCGTGCCTACGCTTCCCGTCGGCGCGGCATACGAAGCGCTCGTCGCACCGCTTATGGAGCTGCCGCCGCTGTTGCTGTTCGTCGCGTTACTGTACCATTGGTAGCTGAGCGTGCCGCTGTCGCTCACCGTCGCCGCCACGCTCAGCGAAGGGCTTGACGCGCCCTGATTGACCGTCGCTCCCGAAGGCTGCGTTCCGATGCTCGGGGTCGCCGCGTTTACCAGCGCGTTCACCGTGACCGCCGCCGCGCTGCTCGTGGCTGTTGCCGTGGGTGCGCCGCTCACGGCGTTGTTCGTGTTCGTCACGACGGCGTAATAGTACGTCGTGCCTACGCTTCCCGTCGGCGCGGCATACGAAGCGCTCGTCGCACCGCTTATGGCGCTGCCGCCGCTGTTGCTGTTGGTAGCGTTGCTGTACCATTGGTAGCTGAGCGTGCCGCTATCACTCACCGTCGCCGCCACGCTCAGTGAGGGGCTGGACGCTCCCTGGTTGACCGTCGCTCCTGAAGGCTGCGTTCCGATGCTCGGGGTCGCCGCGTTTACCAGCGCGTTCACTGTTACCGCCGCTGCGCTGGTTGTCACCGTTGCCGTATGCGCGCCGCTCACGGCGTTGTTCGTGTTCGTCACGACGGCATAGTAGTACGTCGTGCCTACGCTTCCCGTCGGCGCGGCATACGAAGCGCTCGTCGCACCGCTTATGGAGCTGCCGCCGCTGTTGCTGTTCGTGGCGTTGCTGTACCATTGGTAGCTGAGCGTGCCGCTATCACTCACCGTCGCCGCCACGGTCAACGACGGGCTTGACGCTCCCTGGTTGACCGTCGCTCCCGAAGGCTGCGTTCCGATGCTCGGGGTCGCCGCGTTTACCAGCGCGTTCACTGTTACCGCCGCTGCGCTGGTTGTCACCGTTGCCGTATGCGCGCCGCTCACGGCGTTATTCGTGTTCGTCACGACGGCGTAGTAGTACGTCGTGCCTACGCTTCCCGTCGGCGCGGCATACGAAGCGCTTGTTGCACCGCTAATGGAGCTGCCGCCGCTGTTGCTGTTCGTGGTGTTGCTGTACCACTGGTAGCTGAGCGTGCCGCTGTCGCTCACCGTCGCCGCCACGCTCAGCGAAGGGCTTGACGCTCCCTGGTTGACCGTCGCTCCTGAAGGCTGCGTTCCGATGCTCGGGGTCGCCGCGTTTACCAGCGCGTTCACTGTTACCATCGCTGTGCTGGTTGTCACTGTTGCCGTATGCGCGCCGCTCACGGCGTTGTTCGTGTTCGTCACGACGGCATAATAATACGTCGTGCCTACGCTTCCCGTCGGCGCGGCATACGAAGCGCTTGTTGCACCGCTAATGGAGCTGCCGCCGCTGTTGCTGTTGGTAGCGTTGCTGTACCACTGGTAGCTGAGCGTGCCGCTGTCGCTCACCGTCGCCGCCACGCTCAGCGAAGGGCTTGACGCTCCCTGGTTGACCGTCGCTCCCGAAGGTTGCGTTCCGATGCTCGGGGTCGCCGCGTTTACCAGCGCGTTCACCGTTACCGCTGCTGCGCTGGTTGTCACCGTTGCCGTATGCGCGCCGTTCACGGCGTTGTTCGTGTTCGTCACGACGGCGTAGTAGTACGTCGTGCCTACGCTTCCCGTCGGCGCGGCATACGAAGCGCTCGTCGCACCGCTAATGGCGCTGCCGCCGCTGTTGCTGTTGGTAGCGTTGCTGTACCATTGGTAGCTGAGCGTGCCGCTATCGCTCACCGTCGCCGCTACGCTCAGCGAAGGGCTTGACGCTCCCTGGTTGACCGTCGCCCCTAAAGGCTGCGTTCCGATGCTCGGGGTTGCCGCGTTTACCAGCGCGTTCACTGTGACCGCCGCCGCGCTGGTTGTCACCGTTGCCGTATGCGCGCCGCTCACGGCGTTATTTGTGTTCGTCACGACCGCATAGTAGTACGTCGTGCCTACGCTTCCCGTCGGCGCGGCATACGAAGCGCTCGTCGCACCGCTAATGGCGCTGCCGCCGCTGTTGCTGTTGGTAGCGTTGCTGTACCATTGGTAGCTGAGCGTGCCGCTATCGCTCACCGTCGCCGCTACGCTCAGCGAAGGGCTTGACGCTCCCTGGTTGACCGTCGCTCCTGAAGGCTGCGTGCCGATGCTCGGGGACGCCGCGTTCACAACGGGGTCTCCAATTTGGATATTGTTGAGCGCAATCCACATTTGGTTACCACTCTGCGGAGTGATGCGTACTTCATCAACGTTTTGAAAAATAGAAGCTGTTAACCCATTGCTTTGGTTGAATGTAAATTCATAAGGATTCGTATTAGTGTTGAAAGTTACTGAACCTGTTGATTGACCATTGTCATAGCCGGTTACAGTTATTGGACTCCCACCATAATCAGCTACAAAAAAGGATTTCAAATTAAAGTTAACCGATGTAGAAGCGCTTTTAATGGTAATTAAAGTGGATGGAGCGCCGCCGTTACAACAATAAGCAGCCGCAATTGCACCTCCCGTATAAGGAGTTTCATACGTCCACGAGTATCCGTCACCACTTATAATTTGTAGTGTAATCCCTGGAATAGCAGTAGACCCTCCCTGTCCGGCAGTAATTGTGCTCCCGCTAAAACCCGAGCCATCTGTAAAAGTGACTGTGCCTGTTGCTCCATAGGATGCAAGAGGCAGTCCTGTGAACATAACGAGAGCAAACCCTAATAGAATGAATAACCTTGCTATTGGTTTCATAAATGTGTGCCCATCTCCTACTTTATGAGGAATAATTGACTTATATATGAATCAACTAAACTTTCGACTTGACCTTCTCGTTTATGGTTCTTGTTCTATGTTCAATAATTCGACAAATGTATTTTTTATCCTGCAAATTCATATCCGCATACCCAAACCGAGCACGAGACAAAAAAGCCCCACAAGCACAGTGGGGAATGGGACTATTAGGGGTAGGGCCAACATGCCCATCAAGCTAAGAAATATCTCCACCCCCAAAACGATAAAAATTAGCTATTTATTATTTCGAGGACATTTCCCCCTGTTTGGGGCCTGTATTTTTTTAGTATCAAATGCTTTTCCAGCGGTCCCCCTGAAACGGACAGATGGAAATTCCTGGACTGGAAACAAATAAAGTTTTACAGTGCTTTAACTTTGTTAACGACGTTCTCGACGGTGAAGCCGTACTCTTTAATCAATCTATCGCCTGGAGCTGAAGCCCCAAACTTGTCGATGCCAAGGATGGCGCCTTTCTCACCGCCCATGCTTTCATTGAACAATTGCTGCACCTGAGAAGCTAGTTGTAACCATGGAGTTCGAGTCAGAAGTAGGAATATATAATGAGCGAAAGCTCTTCGCTTGTCTATTTCTTTTCCAGTCAATATATAGCCTTTGTTACGATCAAAAATGATCCTCAGCTCGAATTCAGCCAATTTTTGTAAGGTCTCACGATCAGACAAATTTGTGTACGATAATATTGGACTGGCTCAAGCTTATGACTTTCCAACCAACTGTTAATCTTTTCGAGATCATCTAATGAAACAAACGAAAGCGAATGAACCAGTAAATCGAGAAAGAGCATAAGAGTTATTTACTTTTAGACGCCATACTTCCTAATAGCAAGGAAACCAATATGATCATTAAAGCAAACCATGTATTTGAATCGATCTGGTCTCCTAATAAAACTGTACCGAGAATAACTCCAATCACTGGAACAAAATAATTGGTTAGTGATGCAAAAGCCGCTCCTGATTTTTTAATGAGCTGATTAAACATCATGTATACAATTCCTGCATGGAAAATTCCTAGAATGACAAGAGATAATATCTCAATGAAAGTAAGTTTAATGCTCAGCGGACTTTCTAACAGAAAGCTAACTGGAATCAGAACAATTGATGCTATAATTAGAACATTTCTCATCGCCAACACAGAGGACATTGGCGGTAACTTTTCAATTAACACCAATGATAACGCAAAGCTTATTGAAGCTAAAACAAAAGCTGACATTCCCCATAAACTTTGAATCGCGAAGTCAATGGTTAGTGAGGGTAAGATCATCAGGAGAATACCGACAAAGCCAACTCCGATACTTATAAAGTGCATCATCCGCAATCGGTTAATTCTAAAGATAAATATGATAAGCAGCGTGAAAATTGGAATCGTCCCCATAATAATGGAAGCAATGCTGCTGGATACCCGTTGCTGTCCCCACCCGATTAAGAAAAAAGGAATGATCGCTTCAAAAAAAGCAATGGAAACATAAAGAGCTCTCAACTTCTTTATTGGAGCAGTGGAAACGGGTTGGATTTTCTCTTTCTTTGTAAAGAAAATATAGATCAATGCTAATGTAATAGCTCCAACCATTGCTTTTACAGCTGCAAGTGTAACTGGGGGCACGCCAGAGATAACGATATCCACAAAGAAAAACTGTGAACCCCATATTAAACTTATTCCAATTAGAAATAAGATGCTTTTTATTTTCATAAAACGGACTCCCTTATTTGCCAACGTTCACTAGTTATAACAGCAAGTTGGCATGTATGCCGCTTATAATTCATTCTCTACTTTTTTCAAAAAAGAAAGTACAGCAGCATTCATCTGCTCTAACCCCGGCTGTTCAATCGGAAAATGACCAGCACCCTTTAAAATTACACATTCTTTTTTGCTTTTTATGTTGTCAAAAAACGGTCTACTGAAACTATATGGAGTCATAGGGTCTAGTTCAGGATGAACGAGTAATACCGGACAAACATCAAAATTCTCAGGTTTTATTACCGGTTTCATATTTAAGAACGTTCTTAATAAGCGTAAAGGGATTTTCGTACCTGCCGCATGAGCGTCTTTCATAATGAGTTTGGTCATTTCAGAGTTATTCGTAATCAATTGCATTCGAGAAACATGATTAACAGAGATATGCAAGGAATCTAATAAACGAGGAAATTTGTCCAATAAAAGTTTCCCTAACCGACTAATGAGTTTGTTAGGAGCTAATTGATCACGAAATTCCACATTACTCGTATCAACAAATGTCGTTGCAATTAACCCTTTAACTTGCTTACTCTGTGCAGCGGCATGATATGCTAACATTCCTCCTATACTGGTGCCTAGCAAGATGATTGGTTTGCCGTCCCGTTTCAATTCCCGGTCGATCAATTCAGTAAGTATGTCAATCCAAAGCTGATATTCCAACGATTTTACTGAATTCGCATAACTTAAACCATAAGGCGGCAGATCCGGCGCCACTACTTCATAACCGTATTTTTGCAGCATTCGTGCATAGGGGGCTAACAATCTACCATTGCCCCCAGCACCATGAATGAAAATAATTTTTAATCTTGAATGCAAAACAGGCATACGATCCAAATGAATATGAGCATTGTTCCAAGTCATCCATTCTTCTATTGGTAAATTACTATCATTTACCTGCATTTCTGTAGGAAAAAACTTTTGATATTGTTTCCAATATACTACCGAATCATTATATGTTGAAAACTCATTCATTATTTTGCGGCTCCAACAATATACTTATCCAAAAAGCGATCTACTCTTTGGAAATATTCAGTGGGGTAATGATTGATAGCATCGATGTGCTCCGTATTTTGCGGGTACCACACTTCTGCATCTGGGTTATCTTTTAATGACTCAAAAATTACTTCTGTATTTTTATAACTAATTTGCTGATCTCCAGTACCATGAATCAGCATAACTGGCTTATTTTGCATCTTTTTTGCTGCATCCATAGGGGATACGGAATCAAGATCGACCTTCATGACCCATTTTCCCACCCATATCGATGTATAACTGAATGGAAACGAAGGTAAACCTGAAAAGAAGGGCAAACCCTCTCTCAGAAACATACCTGCATTACGAAAAGGACTATCTGCAATTACAGCTTTGATGTCATCACTTTCACTTGCGGCTAGCAAAGAAGTAGCAGCACCCATTGAAAAGCCAATTACTCCAATTTTATCACCAGCATGGTCTCTGGATTTTAAATAGCTCACAGCTCCAAGTAAATCGTATTTTTCATTGAGGCCAAGTGTAATCAAATTACCATCGGATTTACCTTGCGAGCTGAGGTCAAATGCCAATACATTGTAGCCTTTCGGAACGAAATGCTCTACTAACTTTTTGGTCCGCCCTTTGACTAAACGATTGCTTGTATATCCGTGGACGACAATAATCGTCTGATCACTTGCCTTATTGGAAAGACCATTTGCAGGAAAGAAGGAACCTCTAATCGTATTATCATTTTTCAAGCTCTTAAACTCAACCTCTTCGTAGGGAGTTTTATCGGTATTCAATTCGTAGCTGACATTAGTGTCTCTAGGATGGTGCAACAAGGTGTCCATCACTTTATAGGATATAAAAAATACAAGAACCATCACAAGCAAAAGCACGATCCCTAGGCTTAATAAAATTTTCCTCCGTTTTTTCGAACGAACGTTTACTGTCAGATTGGGTTGTAATGATGTTTGACTCATTTAGACTCCTCCAGTTTTTCTATAGGTTGTATGGGTGCGAACAAATATAAGGCATGCCCCTTCAAATTTTCCCACTCGGGGTGATGAATACTTTCTCCAAGAGTTAATGCTATCCCATTTAAGAAAGAGATATAGGCACGAGAGATCATTGCTGGAGAAAAATTTTTGTTGAATTCCCCCATTAACTGTCCCTTGGCATAGACACATTCGATAGTATCTGTTATTACTTTAGTACTTTCAAGAATCTTCAGTGTAAGTTCAGGAAATCTTATCCGTTGTCCTAAAACAAATTGAACAAGCCGCAATTCACTTGTATAGAAGTAGATATGATTGAATTGTTCTTCTACCAAGTTCTTAATTAATACGCCCGGCGTCCCCTCTTGTTTTAGACAAGCGAGCGATTTCACCTGAATATCAGCAAGTGGCTCAAGGACAGCGGCGTTGAATAAGGCTTCTTTGCTTGGGAAATATTGAAAAATGGTTCCAGGAGTCACTCCCACACTCTGCGCAATGAGAGCCGTTGTGGTATTGGAATATCCATTTTCTGCGAATAGGACAACAGCTTCCTTTAGGATACGATTACGCCGCTCCTGTCTTTTTTCTACATTGATTGGTCTTGCCAAATGTATTCCTCCTATCTTTGAACTGAATTTCTTTATTAATTAAATAAACGATCATTTAATTAATAATATATCTTTAATTACGAATAATAGCAAGAGTGAATTTCATCTTACTCATGATTAGGATGAAACTT
Organism: Paenibacillus sp. sgz302164; assembly: GCF_056120505.1. Lineage (NCBI taxonomy): Bacteria > Bacillati > Bacillota > Bacilli > Caryophanales > Paenibacillaceae > Paenibacillus > Paenibacillus sp. sgz302164. Next base: position 11,380 of record NZ_JBVYOL010000059.1, read on the forward strand.
AGCAAATAAAAACAAGCCGGACGCTAAGCAACATGCGCTCCGGCTTGTTTATTTCAGGTTACTTTGGATGAGTACACGTTCCGAATTCTTTAAGTAGGGCTTGCTGAGCAAATCTAAACGCTATGCGCAAGTCTTAATCAACAGGCGTGGTCCTTCACAGACTTTCAGAAAGTCTACCGCTTGGCCAAGGCCAATATTTCATCCGCAACGAGATCAGGGCGATATTGATGAATATAATGCTCGGTATCCTTAAGCACTAATTGCTTCGCTTGCACGGACTAGGAAGTAAATTCCTTTTCGTATTTGTTCCAAACGTCATTGGTAACCCCTAAGTAATCGGATGTCAGCACGGTAAGCGGGAAAGGGAGAGGCTTTTTGTCATCCA
>NZ_JBVYOL010000060.1:0-9816 GCF_056120505.1 Paenibacillus sp. sgz302164
AACTTTCCCCGGCGATCCTCTCATCCTGCATGAGGATGACCCGTTCATGCCCAAGATCCGGGTAAGCGCGGTCGGCCAGTACCGCCGCGGCTTCCGCGTTATGCAAAATATACGCCTTGCGGCTCGGCGGGTAATCCGGATCGACCGGCACGTAAGCCGCCCCCGCCTTGAGGATGGCGAGCATCCCGGTGATCATGCCGGTTCCGCGACCGGCCACCAGGGCCACATGATCCCCGCTGCGCACACCGTGCCGCACCAAATGCCGCGCCAGCCGGTTTGACTCCGCCTCCAGCCGCGCATAGGTCAGCGTCCGGCCTCCATGCCGGACCGCCGCATGGTCCGGCGTTCTTGCCGCCTGTTCCTCGAACAGCCCGTGTAGCGTCTTGCCCTCCGTGTAGGCAGCCGCAAGCTCGTACGCCGGAGCATTCCATTCGCGGAGCAGCCGGTCCCCCTCCTCCGTCAGGATCAATGCCTCGCTGCCCAGAATCGGGTTCGCCTCGTCGCACAGTTCCTCCAAAATCCGCACATAGAGCGTGAATACCGTCTCCATATCCCGGTCATAGAAGTAGCTCGGGGCATACTTGATTTGGACACTCATCCGGCCCCCCGCCCGGTGCACCTCGACATCCAGCAGCGTGTTGGTCATTTCGGCGCTCTGCAGCTCCAATCCACCCGATTGTTCCGGACGGATACCGCGCCCCCCTTTACCATAATCCAGGATATGAAAGTCGGTATAATTGAATAACGTATCGAATATCGGATTGAGTGACGGATCGGAACGTTCGCCGATCATTCTGGCGATATCGCTCAGGAACGCTTCCCCGGACTTCATCCGGTAGACCGTATCCGCGACTCTCCTCACCAGCCCCTTCTTGTCTTCATGCTTGCCGACATGCAGCCGCATCGGCAGCGTGTTCAGGAAGCAGCCAAGAATGCGGTCCCCGTCCTCTACAGCAGGACGATCGTGCGAAACGACTCCCGTTACGATGTCCTTTTCTGCAGTTATAATGCGAAGCAGGTACAGATGGGCGCTTAGGCAAAGATCTCTCACGGTGCTTCCGTACGTTCCTGCCACCGCCTCCAGCCTGCTCACCAGCTGCGGAGCCAAAGGTCTCTTGATGATGGCGCTGGATGCGGTGCCTGTCATGGGTTTGCGAGCGATATTAAATGGCAGCTTGCCTCGTGTATAGCCCCCGAGGAATTCCCGCCACCAGTCTCCCGTCTTCCCGTCGGCCTGCCTGAACGCATTCAGCGCCACGTATTCTTTGTACGAGCTGCGGAGCGGAGCCCGCTCTGAAGATGAGGCCGGCGAGGCTTCCCCTCCGGCCGCAAGCTCCGCGTACAATTCCATAAATTCCTGCTGGAACACCGCTACACTCCATCCGTCGAGAGCCGCATGATGGAACGATAAGAGAATGATGGTCTCCTCATCGCCTAACCGAAACAGCCGGAGCCGCCATAATAAGCCGCGGTCTTTTAAATATTTATCGCGCAGATCCGCCCCCCTGCATGCTTCGATATGGGCCTTCTGGGCATCGGCCGAAAGATGCCGGATGTCCTCCAAGACCACATCCGGCTCGAACCGCTTATAAACCAGCTGGATCGGCTCGTTAAAGTTCACCGTATCGAAAACCGTCCTAAGCACGGCATGCCGGTCCAGCAGCCTGCGCACCGTTTGGATGAAGATATCGTTGTCCATAGGACTCATCCGGACGGAAAAGAAGAATTGATCATGATAGATCGGCTGATCGGGCTTCAGCAGCGAGTAGTACACCATGCTCTGCTGGATCTTGCTCAGCGGGTAAAAGTCTTCCAACTCCTGCGAAGCATAAGTCTGGAATGCCGGCGTGCCGCGCAGAGTCTCCTGGAACGCTTCGATCAGGCTCAGGCCGCTCTCCAGCTCTTCGGATTGGCGTTTCGTTCCTGCACCATCCAAATAACGGGCATACTCGCGGATCGTGCGGTACGTATACAGGTCTTTCAGTTGGACGGGGATCTCCAGCTCCAGTTGAATTCGGCTGGCAAGCCGGAGCAGGGTAATGGAATCTCCGCCGGAGAGGAAGAAATCATCTGTGGCGCCCACCTTTTCTTTACCGAGGATCCCACTCCAAAGATGTGCAAGCTGAGCTTCCATTCCCCCGGCAGGAGCTGTGAAGGTTCCCTCGCCTTCCCTCTCCTTGTCCGGCTCCGGCAGCGCCCTCCGGTCCAGTTTGCCGTTTGGCGTCAGCGGCATCCGGTCCAGCTCTACAAAAGATGAGGGCACCATATATATGGGCAGGCTATTCACCAGATGCTCTCTGTACTCCGCAGCAGATAGTTCCCTCCTGGATACGAAATAAGCGCAAAGGGATTTGGCTCCGGACCGGTCCATCCGGTCCGCTACAACGGCCTCAACCACATCCGGATGATTCATGAGCGCTCTTTCAATTTCTCCCAATTCAATTCTGTAGCCCCGAATCTTCACCTGGTGATCCATCCGGCCGAGATACTCCACATCGCCGTTCGGCAGCCAACGGGCCACATCGCCGGTGCGGTACATCCGCTCGCCCGGTATGAAGGGATTGTCCACAAACTTCTCCGCCGTCAGCTCCGGCCGTCCTACATATCCCCGGGCCAGACCAGCCCCTGCTATACACAGCTCGCCCGGTGTGCCGATCGGAAGCAGGTTCAGCTTCCCATCCACCACGTACAGCCGGGTGTTGTCGATCGGTGCTCCGATCGGGATGCGTCCCAGCCCCGGTGCACATTCGAATGAACTGACATCCACGGTCGCCTCCGTCGGTCCGTACAGATTCACCAGCTTCACCCGATCCGGTCCGAACAAAGCGAAGAACCGTTCCACCATAGGACTTGGCAGTGCTTCACCGCTGGCAAACACTTGCTTAAGATTAGAGATTTGTCCCAATGCCCCTTCCGCCGCTTCCAGATCTTCCAGGAACGCCCCGAGCATGGAAGGCACGAAGTGCATCGTCGTCACGCCATATTTCGAGATCGCCTCCCGGATGAGGCTGGGGTCCTTCTCCCCTCCAGGCGTCAGGAGGCACACGCCCGCACCATACCACGACCACCAAAATAGTTCCCATACCGATACGTCGAAGGAGAACGGCGTTTTCTGGAGGATAACGTCCTCTTCGCCCAGTCTGTAGCGTTTCTGCATCCAGTGAATCCGGTTGATCACCGAATGATGCTCAATCATGACACCCTTCGGTCTTCCCGTGGAGCCGGACGTATACATAACGTAGGCGAGATCCGCAGGTCCGCTTACGGGAACAGGATTGTCCGCAGGCCGGTTATTGATCTCTTCATCCCGAAGGTCCAGCACGGTGCCGGAGAACCGGGCAGCTGTGACTTCATCCTCCCCTTGGGTCAGCAGTACCCCCGCCCTGCTGTCCTCCAACATGTAGCGAATCCGCTCCGCCGGATACGCCGGATCTATCGGCAGGTAGGCGCCCCCCGCCTTCAATATGCCGAAGATGCCGATCAGCATCTCTAAGGAACGGTCCGTCCTGATTCCGACAACGGCATCCGGCTTGACACCATATGCCCGCAAAGTATGGGCAACCTGATTGGCTTTGGCGTTCAGCTGCGCATAAGTCAATGCCCGGCCTTCAAAGACTACCGCCACGTGATCCGGCGTGCGTGCCGCCTGTTCTTCGAACAAGCCGTGGATCGTCTTCTCCTTGGGGTAATCCGCCTCCGTGTCGTTGAACTCCTCAAGAATTTGCCGGCGCTCCCCTGAAGTCATCAGCTCAAGAGAGGACAGCGGTCTGCCCGGATCCTCCAGGAGCATGTCGATCAGCCTCATCCAATGACCCGCCATACGCTCTACCGTTTCCCGTTTGAACAGCGCGGAGGCGTACTCGATCCAGAACCGCAGCCCGTCCTCCGTCTCTTCCGCGTTCATCGTGAGATCGAATTTCGCTGCCGCAAAATCCTGTGAATAAGGGGATATCCGCAGTCCGTCGATCGTCATCGGGGATGGGCCCGTGTTGTGCAGCACGAACATCGTGTCAAACAGCGGATTACGGCTCAGATCCCGCGGGAGGTCCAGCTTTTCCACCAGTTCTTCAAATGGGAACTCCTGATGTTCGTATGCTCCCAGCAGCCCCTCCTTGACCTCCTGCAGGTACGACTCGAACGTTTTGTCTCCGGACGGATGCTGCCGCAGCGCCAGCGTGCCCACAAACATGCCGATGAGGGGCTCCAGTTCCGCCTGCAGCCTTCCGGCCACCGGGGTACCGACGATCACATCTGGGCTTCCGCTGTATTTGCCAAGCCATGCCGTATAGGCTGCGAGCAGTACCATATGCAGGGTTGTCCCTGTCTGTCGGGCAAGCTGTGTCAACGCTTCGCTTCGTGCCTTGTCAAGCGTAAAGCTCAGGGAGGCCCCTTGATAGCTCCGTACCAGCGGTCTGCTATAGTCGGCCGGCAGTTCAAGGACCGGAAGCTCGCCGCTGAATACACCCAGCCAGTACGCCTGCTGTTCCCGAATCCTCCCGCTGTCCGTCTTCTCCTGCTGCCATACGGCATAGTCCTTATACTGGAGAGGCAGGGGAGCCAGCGTCTCTCCTTCATACAGCCGCGCGAACTCGTGTGTCAAATGGTTCATGGACACCCCGTCCGAGATCATATGATGCATATCGAACAGCAGCAAATGATGCTCCGGCCCCAGTTCGACAAGACCCGCCCGCAGCAGCGGCGCCTGATCCAGGTCGAAAGTGCGAATGAACCCGCGAATCAATTCGGCAACCTCCCGCCCGTCCCGTAGGGTCGTTTCGAGCTCAAACGGCACCTCCTCATGAATCCGCTGGACGATCTCGCCGTCTTTCATTTCAAAGCGGGTCCGAAGCGATTCATGGCGGCCGATCAAGGTCCGGAAGGCTTCATAGGCCCGTGTCCGGTCTAAAGGACCGTGGATCTCCAGAACCCCCGGCATGTTGTAGCTCAGCTCGCCGCCATCCAGTTGGCTTAGGAGATAGATCCTCTTCTGCGCAGAGGAGACGGGATAGCTCTCTCTCTCCTCCGCACGCGGAATGCCGACATAATCGGTACGCTTCATCCCGTCTATAGCTTGAGCCATGCTTTCAATGGTCGGTGATCGGAATATTTCCCGCAGCGGCAGTTCAACGTTCATTTCTTTGTATATTTTCCCTGCCAATCGAGCCGCCCATAGAGAATGCCCGCCCAATTCAAAAAAATTGTGCTTCACGCCAATATCCGGGAGCTTCAAGACCTCCCTCCAGATCGCGGCAAGCCTTTCTTCGGTCGGATTCCGGGGGGCAGCATACTCGGTGCTGCTCTGCATCACCTTCTCCGGCTTCGGCAGCGCCCGGCGGTCCAGCTTTCCGCTCGAGGTCAGCGGCAGCTTCTCCAACTGCACCATGTAAGCAGGCACCATGTAGGAAGGCAGCTTCCGGGAAAGCTCTTCTTTCCAATCCTGAGCGGCATACGTCGTCTTCATGACCACATAGGCACACAAGTGCTTATCCCCCGTATCGTCCTCTCCGGCTACGACAACGGCTTCCCGCACCCCCTCCAGCCGCAGAAGCTGCGCTTCGATCTCCCCCAGTTCGATCCGGTATCCCCTGATCTTCACCTGATGATCGATCCGCCCCATATATTCGATACTGCCGTCCGGCAGCCATCTCGCCAGATCCCCCGTCCGGTACATCCGCTCCCCCTCATGGAAAGGGTTGTCCACGAACTTCTCCGCCGTCAGTTCCGGCCTGTTCCAGTATCCGCGTGCCAGGCAGACTCCTGCTATACACAGCTCGCCCGCTACGCCTATAGGCTGCAGCTTGGCTGTGCCTTCCTTCACAATATACAGCTCTGTATTGGATATCGGTTTGCCGATGGGAATTAGCGGATACGGCCTGTCTTGTTCGCAAGGAAAGCAGGTCACCTCAACCGTCGCTTCCGTCGGACCGTAGAGGTTGATCATCCTCGCTCCGTTGACCGATCCGATCAAACACTGGAAGCGGGACACCTGATGCGGAGTTAGAGCTTCCCCGCTGGCGAACACGTACCGCAGACTGCTTAATTTCACAGACACTTCCTCTGGGGGCAAAAGCTCCACATATTCAAGAAACAGCTGAAGCATCGATGGGACAAAATGAACGGTAGTGATCCCGGAGCTTGCGATCGCCTCCACCAGCTGCCCCGGATCCTTCTCTCCCCCAGGGGGCAGCAGGCTTACCGTGGAACCGGCCATCCCCCACCAGAACAGCTCCGGTACCGATACATCGAAGGTGAACGCGGTTTTGAGCAGACTGACATCGCCGCTTCCTAACGGAAACCGGCTCTGTCCCCAGAGAATCCGGTTGACCACGGAATGATGCTCGATCATAACCCCCTTCGGGTTCCCGGTGGAGCCCGAGGTATACATCACATACACGAGATCCCTTGGCCCGGAGGATGCCTCCAGATTGCCGCCGTCCCCGCTGCTGCACGAAGCGTCATCGATTAGCAAGTACCGGCCTTCGAAGTTCACCCGGTCTCTGAACCGGGCCGTTGTCAGCAGCAGCTGAATACCCGAATCCTCCGCTACGTACCTTATCCGGTCTTCCGGATGGTCCGGGTCTATCGGCACATAAGCGCCTCCGGCCTTCAGGATGGCATATACCCCGATGACCATCTCCAGCGAACGCTCGGTCATGATCCCTACAAGCCCGCCCGCTCGAACACCTTCCGCCCGCAGCCTTCTCGCCAGACGGTTCGCCCTCTCGTTCAGCTCCGTGTAGGTCAGCCGCTCGTCCCCGCACAGGACGGCCACGCTATCCGGCGTCCGCTTCACCTGCTCCTCGAACAGCCCGTGGATCGTCTTCTCCTTCGGATAGCTCGCAGCCGTATCGTTGAAGGCGAACAGGATTGCGGCTTTCTCTTCCTCCGTTACGAGAACCGTATCCCCGAGAATGAGATCAGGCGCACTTGCCAGCGCGGAGAGCAGCTCCTGCAGATGCGCGGCCAACCGGAGCATAGCTTCCCGGCTGTACCGCCGCTCATTGTAGGTGAGGTCCAGCACAACATCCTGATCCGCCTGATCAAAGAAGAACAACAGATCGAATGCGGCCTGTTCCCTAAATTCCATCGTATGAAGGGGCCTGAACCCCACGATCGTGTGGATTAAGGGTTTGCCATCCGAAGCGGATTGCGTGGTGATCCGCTCAGTATAGTTCCAGAAGGGAATACTCTGATGCTCCATAGCTTCGCTTACGGCTGCCTTGATACCGGAGAACAAGGTCTTTAGTGTGCTTTGATCCGTGACCGTGTTTTTTACAATGACCAGAGAATTGAGGTTCTCCGCCGAATCGTCCGGCTGACGGAAGACCGGAACGCCAAGCAGCATATTGGATTCATTCGTGTAGTGGTGCAGCAGCCCTTCCACTCCGCACAGCAGAATCATGTACAAGGCTAACGGAGAACCGCCGGCGATTTGCATCATCCGCTTGGAGAGCGTGGCCTCCAGGGTCAGGTTGACGGTTTGAAACAGGCTGTCCTGATTTCCGGAAGTCCGGTTATAGGGAAGACACACGATACGATCCCCGCCATCTAGCTTTTGGTTCCAATAGGCAGCTTCTTTACCAAACAGGCTCATAAACATCGGTACGTCCTTTCTATCACATCATAGGATTAGAGTAGGAATGCTGCCGGACTTCAGGCAGTGGGAAACGAAGCCGCGGGTGAAGATTAAAAGATGAGTTCGATGGATTCCAGCTGTGGAACTGTCTTTTTCTGAAAACCGGTAACACGGAGGTCTGCCAAGCGCCGGTCCGGATGGAACGCGATGACCGCCAACAGCTCAAGATAATCTCTTGTCAAGGCTTCGATCGATTTCATAGAGAACAAGGCGGTGCTGTATTCAAACGATCCCTTGAACTCGCTATCTTCAAGCTCCATCGTTAAAGACAGATCGAATTTGGCTGTATGGTGCTCCATGGCATAAGGCCGCACCGAGATGCCGTCAATCTCTGCATTACCGGATGCACTCTCGGCGAAAGCAAATACGAAATCAAACAAAGGATTGCGGCCCGGATCGCGGCGGATACCCAGCTTTTCCACCAATTCGGCGAACGGATATTCCTGATTCTCGAACGCCTCAAGCGTATTCTCCCTTACTTCATGGACATATTCCCGGAAGGTAAGCTCCTTGCGCGGATGGTTCCGCAGGGCCAGCGTGTTGACGAACATTCCGATCATCGGCTCCAGCTCCCCTGATATTCTTCCGGCCACATGGGTCCCCAGAACAATATCTTCATAGCCGCTGTAGTGGGAGAGCAGAACCGTATAGGCTGCCATGAGCGTCATGAACAGGGTGCTTCCCTCGCTTGCGGCCAGCTGCCGCAGCCCTTCCGTTACCGCGGAATCCACCTCGAAAGAGTGCCGTCCCCCCTCGTAGCTTCGCAGTGCAGGCCGGGGGTAAGCAATCGGAAGCTCCATTCCCCGGAGCTCACCGGACAATGACTTCAGCCAGTAAGCCTCTTGCTTCAGGTACTGCTCGCTTTGCATTCTCTCACGCTGCCAGGCCGCATAGTCTTTATACTGGACCGGCAGCGGCGCAAGCTCTTCCCCCGCGTACAGCCGCAGGAAGTCCCGCATGACGATCTGCATGGAAACGCCATCCGAAATGATATGGTGCATGTCCACGATCATGAGGTGCTTCCCGGTCTGCTGAGCGGCCAATCCTACACGAAGCAGCGGCGGCTTCGAGAGATCAAACGGACGGATAAACCGGGAGATCACCTCCTGCATTTCAGGAGCATCCTGCTTCCACGGAATCCTCTCGATTTCGAAAGGCACCTCCGTATAAATACGCTGCACCACTTCTTCCTCATGGATGTCAAACCCGGTCCTCAGCGTTTCGTGACGCTCCATCAGCTTCAGGAAAGTGGAGCGTATCCGGTCCACCTCGATCGGTCCCGTGACCTCCAGAACGTGCGGCATATTGTAGACATCCCCTTCGCCCGACATCGTGCTCACGGTATAAATCCATTCCTGCGGAGCGGACACCCTATAATATTCCCGGTTCGGCAGAACGGGGATGCCCGCGTACTCGGCCTGTTGCGAGCTTTCAACAAGAACGGCTAGTTTTTCCAGGGTCGGCAGCCGGAAAATTTCACGCAGAGGAAGGGCAACCCCCATCTCCTTTTGAATCCTTCCTGCCATCGAAGCAGCCCCCAGCGAGTCTCCGCCGTTCTCAAAGAAATCCTCATGGACGCCGACCCGTTTCAAGCCGAGCACCTCCTGCCAGATCTCTGCGATCTTCAGCTCTACCGGGGTTCGCGGCGCAGTGTAGCCTGATCCGCTATCCTGGAGCTCCCCCGGATCCGGCAGCGCCTTCCGGTCTACCTTGCCGTTCGCGTTCAGCGGCAGCTCCTCCAGCAACACATAGGCTCCCGGCACCATATAGGCCGGCAGCTCCGCCGCGAGGTATTCCCGGACAGCGGCCACCGTCAGCTCGCCCGACGGCACGATATAGGCGCACAGATACCGCTGCTCCCGTCCGTCCAGCCGGTCCATCACCACCGCTTCGCGGATCCCCGCGTGCCGAGCCAGTCGGCTGTCGATCTCGCCCAGCTCCACCCGGTAGCCGCGGATCTTCACCTGATGGTCCTTGCGGCCCAGGAATTCCATGTTCCCATCCGGCAGCAATCTCCCAAGGTCCCCGGTCTTGTACATCCGTCCCCCTCCCGGGAGGAACGGATCAGGCAGGAACGCCGCCGTCTTCGCCTCGTCGTTCATATATCCGCGGGCTACGCCCACGCCGCCGATATACAGCTCGCCGACCACGCCCCACGGCACCCTCTCCAGGTCGTCGTC
>NZ_JBVYOL010000061.1:0-6872 GCF_056120505.1 Paenibacillus sp. sgz302164
TCCCTCTCGGTCGCGGAGCGAGAGGGGGCTTCGCAGCTGCAGGCACTCGGCTGCAGCTTCACGGAAGTGCCGCATCCGCAGCGCGAGTGGCCAGGGCAAGGGGGTGTTGCGGATGCAACCGCTTGAACCCCGCCGCTCGTCCGGCACCGCCTCGCTGCAGCCGCAGCCGCCCGCCAGTTCCCGCGTCCGGGCGTCCGCCGCGCCGGACGCGCGCTCATCGCGCCCGTCCCGCCCGGGCCCGCTGCTCCGCGACGGTCTTTTGTCGCTGCTGCTGTTTTTGCTGTTGGCGGAATGGCTGAGGCCGCTGCCCATGCTTTCCGATATTTCGGAAGTTTATATGATTAAGCCGTTCCTGGCCGTATTTGCGGTCTGCATAGCGATGGATTGGCTGCGGGTCCCTTATTCATGGGGCTGGGCGGCCAAAGGCTTCCTCATGCTGCTGTTTATCGGCTTTATGTTTTATCCGGCCGACTTCTGGACGTGGTCGTGGACGATAGATTTCGGCAGGCTTATCGCGCAGGACGTTCAGCATTTGTTTCAGCTCCGTCTCGATCTTGTAAGCGCGCAAAGCCGCACGCTGCTGTTTTTGATTGGCTGGAAGCTGATGATTTCCGTGACGCAGGCATTGATGCTGCAAAGACAGCACAGCCTGTGGTTTGCTTCCGCCACGCTGCTGTATCTCGTTATTTTGCAGCTTACACTGAGCGTCGATACGACTTCGGGAATTATCCGCACGCTGGGGTACGGTCTTCTGCTGTTGGCGCTGCTGAACTTGTGCCGGATCGAAGGCTCTTACGGCTTGAAAACGACGAGTCCCGGCGGAGGCCTGCAATGGCTGCTGGTCAGCCTCATATCCACGGGACTGCTCGCCGGATCAGGCTGGTACGCCGCTTCGTCGGCTGCGCCGAGCCCGTTGATGAAGCCGCTTAATCTGGCGTCTTTGTCCGACCGGCTGCTTTCTATGTACGAAGACAAAGCCGGCGTTCCGGCCGTCCCTCCCAAATCGGGGTACGGCAATGACGATTCTGCTTTGGGAGGCCCGCTGCGATCCGACGATACGGTCGTTTTCACGGCCAAAACGACCGAGAAAACGTATTGGCGCGGCGAGTCCAAAAGCTTTTACGACGGGAAGGGCTGGACGCAATCCGAAGCGGATTGGGAAGCTTTCGTCCCGGCAGGCGTTCATGGGTCGGACCAAACGGTCACGCAGGAAGTGCTTTGGAGCACTCCGGCCGCTACCAAACAGCTTTTTCACGGGGGAACCGTTCTGCAGATCGACGCGCTTCTGACGAATCGGGAAAAGCCGCTGTCGTCCGGCGATGTTTTGATGAATACGGCCAGCGGAAAGATGGCGCTTCCGGAAATGTCGGACCCGCTGTCCTTTTATAAAATTACGGTTCAGCCGACAGATAAAGATCCGGCCGTGCTGAGTACGGATACCGGCGCCTACCCGCCCGCCATCGCGGAAACTTATCTCCAGCTCCCGGCTCAGCTGCCGCAGACGGTGCGCAGGCTCGCCGAACAGGTTACGGCGGGTAGCGCGGACCCGTATGCCAAAGCGGCGGCGGTCGAACAGTATTTGCGCAGCCATTACGTTTACAGCCTGGACAAACCGACGCGTCCCGGCAAATCCGAGGATTTTGTCAGCCACTTTTTGTTTGTCGATCAGACCGGCTACTGCGATCACTTCTCCACGGCGATGACTGTGATGCTGCGCTCGGTCGGCGTTCCGGCGAGATGGGTAAAGGGATTTGCCCCAGGCACGGAGAATGGGGCGTCCGCAGGATTATACCGTGAATTTACCGTGCAAAATAAAGATGCGCATTCCTGGGTGGAGGTCTACTTTCCGTCATCCGGCTGGATTCCGTTTGAGCCTACTCCCGGCTTCGCGGATTCCGGCGTCCGGACAGCAAGCCTGCAGCCGGCGGAACAGCACAAGGCTGCTGCAAAATCCGCGCCGGAACGCGCAGAGACCGGGTTATTGGATGGCCTGAAGCAATGGATTCGGCCAAGCCTGCCCGATTTTCAAGCTTTCATGCAGCGGTATGGAGCGCTTTGCGGATTTGCTGCGGGAAGTTGCCTGCTTCTTGCCGGAGCCGCGCGGCTTCTATGGCGCAAAGGCTTCCTGCAAGGCGCAGGGCGATTGTCCGCTTCGCAGCCGGTTCTGCGGTTTATGGATCGGCTTTGGCTGCAATTGTTCCGCAAATACGGCGCCAAATCTTCCGATCAAACCGTCCGCGAATATGTCGCCGCATTGAAGATCGAGAACGACTTGCAGAAGCAAGCGCTGCTGGAATTCGCCCAGGCGTATGAAAACTTGCGCTATGCGCCGCTTCATCGGCCGCGTTATTCCAAAGCCGAGATTGCCGCCCTTTGGAAAGCCGTACAATCGAAACGGGGTTCCCGGGAGTGAGGGCCGGCTCCGCCGCTGATACCGTTTACTTTTCGGAATGCTTTTCCGGGCCCCGGAAACCTTTGACTATTGCTCTTTACATCCTAGCCATGTAATGTTTAAAATTAGTAGCGATAAATAGTGATAAGAGGACAAGCATTATCGCTATGAAACTAGGAGGCACGGATAATGAGCAAACCGAATGAATTGATTGTAGTTCTGGACTTTGGGGGTCAGTACAACCAGTTGATTGCTAGGCGGATCCGCGATTTGGGCGTTTACAGCGAGCTTCTGCCTTTCAATACTTCTGTGGATAAAATTCGCGGGCTGCAGCCCAAAGGCATCGTCTTTTCGGGCGGTCCGGCAAGTGTTTACGGAGAAGGCGCGCCTTCGGTCGATCCTGCGATCTACGATTTGGGCATTCCGATTTTGGGCATTTGTTACGGCATGCAGCTGATTGCGCATCAATTGAACGGGAAAGTGGAACGCGCCCAAACGCGGGAATACGGCAAAGCGGAGCTTGAATTTACGGCCGGCAGCCCGCTTGTGCAAGGACTGGACGCCAAGCAAGTCGTGTGGATGAGCCACGGGGACCACGTTTCCGTGCTGCCGGAAGGGTTTGCGCTGGAAGCCAGCACAGAGTCGCTGCATATTGCGGCCATGAGCCACCGCGACAAAAACATTCATGCGGTTCAATTCCATCCGGAAGTCCGCCACTCCGTGCAGGGCACCGAAATTATTCATAATTTCGTCTATGGCGTCTGCGGATGCGAAGGCAACTGGAGCATGGAAACTTTTATTGAAGACACCATCAAAGAAATCCGCCAGCAGGTCGGGGATAAAAAGGTGCTTTGCGCGCTGAGCGGCGGCGTCGACTCTTCCGTTGTCGCCATGCTCATCCATAAAGCGATCGGCAGCCAGCTCACCTGCATGTTCATCGATCACGGTCTGCTGCGCAAAGGCGAAGCGGAAAGCGTCATGGACACCTTTGTCGGCAAATTCGACATGAAAGTGGTTAAAATCGATGCGCGCGAGCGTTTCCTCGGCAAGTTGGCCGGCGTGGACGATCCGGAGCAAAAACGAAAAATCATCGGCACGGAGTTCATCCGCGTGTTCGAGGAAGAGTCGGGCAAGTTCGACGACTTTGAGTTCCTGGCGCAGGGTACGCTCTACACCGATATCGTGGAGAGCGGCACGGCCACGGCACAGACGATCAAATCGCATCATAACGTAGGCGGACTGCCGGAAGATATGAAATTCAAACTGGTCGAGCCTCTGAAAACTTTGTTCAAGGACGAAGTCCGCAAAGTAGGCGAAGAATGCGGCCTGCCTGCGGAAATCGTATGGAGACAGCCGTTCCCGGGGCCGGGTCTGGCCATCCGCGTATTGGGCGAGGTGACGGAAGATAAGCTGAAAATTGTCCGCGAGTCCGATGCGATTCTTCGCGAGGAAATCGCCAAAGCTGGCCTGGACCGCGAGATTTGGCAGTACTTCACGGCGCTTCCGAATATGAAAAGCGTAGGCGTCATGGGCGACGCCCGTACGTATTCCTATACGGTCGGCATCCGTGCGGTCACGTCTATCGATGGCATGACGGCCGATTGGGCGCGGATTCCTTGGGACGTGCTCGAAAAAATTTCCGTTCGCATCGTCAATGAAGTTGAAAACGTAAATCGCATCGTGTATGACGTGACATCCAAACCGCCTGCTACCATTGAGTGGGAGTAGATACAATCTTAAACCGAACGTTCTTGGGGATACTTCCTGTTGAACGTTCGGTTTTTTATTGACATTCTTCATGCGTAATTCTAAAATGTAGGTGGATAACAGTTTTTTCGTATAATCCCGGGAATTGGCCTGGGAGTTTCTACGAGGTCACCGCAAATGATCTGGCTACGAAAAAAGGACGGAATCCCGATGAGAACGTACTTGCGTACTTGCGCTTTCAAGGCGGTTCTCTTTTGGAGAAACTCCTTTTTGGTTCCCGGAAATCATCCTCATGATTCCGGGTTTTTGCTGTTCCGAATATCGGTTGGGAGGAAGAGTTAGATGGATCGGTTTTTCAAGTTGAAGGAGAACGGCACCACGGTAAGAACGGAAATTATGGCGGGAATTACGACGTTCATGACGATGGCGTACATTTTGGCCGTGAATCCGGACGTTCTCAGCGCCTTCAAGTCCGGGGCGACAGGCGGTGATTGGACGGCTATCTTCCTGGCGACGGCTATTGCCGCAGGCGTTATGACGATTGCCATGGGGCTGTTCGTAAATTTTCCGGTTGCGCTTGCTCCGGGAATGGGATTAAACGCTTATTTTGCAACCATTATTCTTTCCTCGCAAGGGAAGTTTACGTTTCAAATGGCGCTGACGGCCGTTTTTATTTCAGGGATTATCTTTTTAATATTGACGGTTTCGAAAATTCGCCAGATGCTGCTCGTCGCCATTCCGGACAGCCTGAAACATGCGATTACAGTAGGTATCGGTTTGTTCATTTCCATGATCGGCTTTAAAAACAGCGGGATTTTGACGGTGGCGGTCGAAGCGTCCAATGATGTTCCGGCGCATAAATTTACGGACGTTTTGTCTTTTGAAACGGTATTCCATATGGGCTCTTTGGAAAATAAAAATGTCATTTTGGCGGTCGTCGGCATTTTGCTGATTTCCATCCTGATGGTGCTGCGCGTGCGCGGCGCGATTCTGTTCGGGATTTTGGCTACGACGGTTGTCGGCTACTTCATGGGGCTTGTAAATCTCGATTCTTTGACCGGCCCGCAAACGACCTGGGTGCCTGATATGACGAAGCTTGCTTTTGCCAATTTCGATTGGAACGGCATTATGACGGCGGGAATCGTCTCCGTTGTCGCTACGTTCACCTTCGTGGAGCTGTTCGACACGTTCGGGACGATGGTCGGCACGGCTAACCGTGCGGGCATTATGAAAAATAAAGAGGAAGGCAACAAACGCGTCGGAAAAGCGATGTTCGTGGATGCCGTCGCCGTCAGCGGAGGCGCGCTGGTCGGAACGAGCACGGTTACGGCTTTCGTGGAAAGCGCGGCGGGAGTAGCGGAAGGCGGACGCACGGGTCTGACCTCGGTAACGACAGGCGTCTGCTTCCTGCTCTCCTTGTTTTTGGCTCCGATCGCGATGCTGATTCCGGGTTCGGCCACAGCCGCGGCATTGATCGTAGTAGGCGTGTTGATGATGCAGTCCGTCCGGGAAATCGACTTTCAGGATTTTGTGCTGGCGATCCCGGCGTTCCTGACGATCGTCCTGATGCCTTTCACATACAATATCGCCAACGGAATTTCTTTCGGAATCGTTGCTTATGTCGTGCTTGCCACCGCTGCAAACATTAGGGGAAAAGACAAGTATCAAATCCACTGGCTT
Organism: Paenibacillus sp. sgz302164; assembly: GCF_056120505.1. Taxonomy (NCBI): domain Bacteria; kingdom Bacillati; phylum Bacillota; class Bacilli; order Caryophanales; family Paenibacillaceae; genus Paenibacillus; species Paenibacillus sp. sgz302164. The sequence goes on from NZ_JBVYOL010000061.1 coordinate 5,780, forward strand.
ATGTGGGTGTTAGCCATCCTCGTGCTTGCGCGTTACATTTTTATCGGAAGTCAAGGATAAGGCATTCAATATTAAGGCTCTGGCGCTTATGTGCCGGAGCCTTTTGGTTTTCGCGGGAGAAGCCAAAGACTTAATGGGTGGCGAGGTCGCTCGTGAACGGGTTTGGGGAGGGCGTGCAAACCTGCGAATTTATGCCGGGAAGAGCTACCCGGTCGGCCAGCTACCCGGCTGCGAGCAGAAAACCTGCAAAAGTCAGGCTGTTGAGAAAGTCTAACGGGTTCCTCTCAGATCAATTTTTATGTGGGGGCACTCATCTTGAAGAGAAAAAATTGATTTAAAACGATCTGAGAGGGGTATTTGGCTCATGCTTTTGGTACTTTTTTTGAGCATCCAGGAAAAAAGGGGGTTTCTCAACAGCCTGAAAAGTGCAGTTTTCTTCTCGCCGGAACGCTAACAATGAACAATTCCTGCAATTGTACAGGCTTTTTGCCGGGTACAGGGGTTCGGGTTCATTTTTATCGAAAATTCCTACACTTTCGCAGGTTTTTCGCCCAAATGAACCATTTTCGCAGAAAAAGCCTGTACTTTCGCAGGCTTTCGCTTCGGGCTCCCGAGCCGCCTCGTGACAACCCGAAGTGCGACGGCGCAAAGTATCGTTCAACTAAGCTAACATGTGGACGACCAACCGCCGTCATGCAGCGCAGCACCGCACGCTGGGAGCTGCGCGCGGTGCGATTCGCGTAAACGTTTGCAGATTTTCCGCTAGTGTCAACGAACTGCGCTATCCTCCGTACTAGTGCATTAGTGATGCCTTGGTGCCGGTTGTATTTCCCATAAAAAAAGTCGAAGAAAAAGCTTGCATTCGCAATCTATCTTTGATATATTACTCCTTGTCGCTTTTGAGACCGCGAGATTGCGAAAAAGAATTTTAAAAAAAATACTTGCAATCGAGTAGGCGGATGTGATATATTGATTAGGTCGCCTTCGGAAGACGGCGATGCGAACGAAAGAAATTGTTCTTTGAAAACTGAACAACGAGTGAAGAAGCAAGGTTGAGCAATCAACCAAAACAAGAGATTGCAAAATCTCGTCA
>NZ_JBVYOL010000062.1:0-6332 GCF_056120505.1 Paenibacillus sp. sgz302164
AAGATGGAACGCCGTATGCCGCGAAAGTGGCACGTACGGTGTGAGACAAGGGAAAAGGCAACCCTAACGGAATATGCCGAGGGTGAGCCTTACCTATTGTCATCAATAACGACAGAAAAATAGTTACTTTTTTATCCGACTCCCCATAAATAGTGGACATTAAAGTAACCATTTTTCATTTGGGTACGAAACGCTATAAAAGTGGAACGCTTTATAGATTCTACGCGTTTATTAATTTTTTATCATTTTATTCTGGTAGTGTTAATCGAATAACTCTTTATAATATTTTCTGAAATTTGTGCTTAATGCCGGCTGATCCGTATTTTTATTTTTTAAGTCAATTACATTTTTTAAGCCTTGCTCTTTTTGAATTGATTTATATGTTGCCTGCACTGTTACTTCTAAATATTTCTTCTCAAGATATCGTATTCTTTCTTCAAGTTGTTCAGTTTCCACGAGTTTTTGACTATATTTCTTCTCTAGCTCTTCATATTCAATACACTTCCCATGATACATTAAAGCTTGCTCGTATGACGATTGAATTAACTCGTTAACGTGATATAGTGATTGAATTAACTTCTTTTTATTGTTCCAGTACGTTTCAACTAATTCAATCACATTGGGGAGGGGCAGCGTACCATCTTTTCCTCCGAATTCTGTATCTATAGGGCATTTAAGATTGTTAATTTCTTGCTTCATACGTCTTGACCAAACATGTCTTTTAATACCGGTTTCCTTTTCTAATTGAAGAGAATTAATTTTTTTTCCAGGATTTTTAACAGTATATTTAAGTAAAATATCCTTAAGTTGCTTGTCCGAGTAGACTTCAGGTCTACCTGACTTTTTTTCTTTTTTAATCATTGTTTTCCTCCATTAGATAGTCAACCATCGATTTTTGGTCAAATATTCTTCTAAGTTCATTTGCCGCGGATGCCAATTGTTCCTGTGTAGTATGTTGATATTCTAACGTTTGAAGATTATAAACCATATCTTTACTTATTCGCTTCATTAATTCGATCTGTTCTTTGATGCGCGCGGCCAGTGTGTCAGAGCAATCTTTAAGCCATTTATAAGAATCCTTTAATTTTTCTTTGGGTATGAAAAAGTGCTCACAAAATCTACAATCCCCGACTCTACATCTTAATGGATGATCTGTGCAATAACCATATTCAACTTGATGAACTTCCTCAAAATCACTTATTGCATACAATTGTCCTTTAGCAAGCAGTTCTCTGAAGTCGAGATTTATATCAGTATTCGATAAGTTGATTCGTGCCATTCGATGTGCTTGGGTTAAAGTATATACATAGGATTCAGCAAAGTGATCCAAGTGACTATGATAATGTATCTGACTATGTAAGCTGTGGTGTCCACCCATTCGAGCAATACTTAACATATTAAAACCTTGGAGCATCATATTACAAAATGCAAAGTGGCGCGTGTCACCTGGAGTAATTCTTTCTAAATCGTTTCGATTGAATTTCTGAATTACAATTTCGTCATAAAACTGATTAAGAAGTTTAGAGAACTGGTTAAGTGCAAGTAAATCAGTATTTATTTTTGAGAATGGTTTATTTTTCAAAAACTCACAGTAAGCACTATAGGAGAGTAGGTAAGGTGTCGGAGGAAAAGGAGATGTTAGTTCAATGTAGTCCGTAATAAGTTGGTACGTTTCCTTATTGATCTGTAGGGTATCTGTAACTTCAATTTCATACTTATTTCTCGGTTTGCGCTTTTCTCTAGGTATAGTAATGAAATATTTCCCATCATGAGTAATTGTCAGACAATCTCTCTTTATTGAACAAAACTCGCTAGGGCGCATAGGGATAATCTTTGTAATTCTCCACCATAAAATGATAGAAAAAAACTTTAATCGCTCATCTTCATTCCATACCATAAGAAATCGATTCATTACATCATCAAAGTTTAAAATATCTTGATAAGGGGGAAGCTCTCGTACGGTGACCATTCGATAAATAAATGGATTGCATATTTCATGGTATACGTCATAGTGGGGATGATTTGTAAAGGATAAGAATTGTAAAACTGATTCGCTTATTTTTTTACTTACGCGTATTGATGATTCCCTGAGTTGCTTTTCAAATACAGCTAATGTATCTTCTTCAAAACTAAAACCATTCGTTAAGAATGCGGCCGATTTAATCTTATTGAATGAACCTAAAAGTTGTGTGGTACTAATTGAATTTGATTTGTTTAATAATACCCAACATCTTAGAGCCATTTGTAAATCCGCATACATATCTAAATCAAAGATGAACGTTCCATATGAATCCTTGTTTCGAAACTTGAAAACACGATCATTGAATGCTCCTTTTGCCATCACGTCATCATTCATTAGTTCTTCGAACAAGGAGTGGAATATTTCTATATTTTCGGTTGTGTAAGAAATGAAACCGATAGACTCTATGTGTCTGTTCTTGATTGTCTTTGTAATAACTTCCCTTTGAACTAGAGCTGTGTTCATTACTTGAAGTCTCCTGTCTCTATTAGCAGATGATCAATACTGATTAGTTTTGTTTCAAGATCTTTCAAATTAATAAATTGACTTACATATTGTCTACCGAACTCATGTTGAGCCTGCAATAAGAGGTCAAGCATTTTATAAATTAATATGGACTCTCGGGTGCGAACCGCTGTAAAAGTGGAACGCTTTATAGATTCTACGCGTTTATTAATCTCTTCAACAATAGATATCATCAAATAGGTTCTAGGTATGACATATTCACACTGCAAACAAGAGGTTGCAGTAGGACAAGCACAATGAGGGTACGTGAAACATTGGGCGTTTTTTATTTTTGCAGGCATTTCTCCACGAAAAATCTTATGCACTTTATCGTTAAGCGCTTCGATCGGTAATTCAGCTATTTTCAAAGCCAATGATTGCTTCTCTGTTTGCTGTTTTTTTAAAAAATAAGCGAGGCCTTCTAGTTGAAGGGGAGTGTATTCCTTTCTAAACTCTGAAATCATTAGCGTTTGTTGTTCCATGCTTAAATGGCTTGTTTTCCCATCCGGGAAAGCTAACTTGAGAATATAATTATAGAGCCAGCCAAAGTGACCGCGGTTAAACAGATTAATAGAAACCCTATCCAAGTGCCCATCCATATTTGTAGATTGTATATAAATGGCCGTTGTATCTTCTGCAAGATGACTCCGTAATCTTTGAGCTAGATAATATGAAATATCAGCATCTGCTTTACCTTCAGTTACGCTATAGAAAAAATATGTAAGAAGACTACGATTCATTTTTAAGCTCGAAAAACCTATTAATTCAGGTTTCGATTCGAAAAATGGTTTGAAATGAATATCTTTGTGTGGATCTTTCCTCTTGGCATTGACTGACCAGAAGCGTAATAAAACACAATCATTCATTTTTCTTCGGTGTAACTCACATATCGTAAGTGCTATAGCTGTGGGGATCTGCATATCTTCATTAACGGTGAAATGACCGAGTGCACCGGTTTTTGAAACATACATTCGCTCAACCCTTGATGCAATCTGACTCAACAATAATTGTGCAGAAGCTTTCGTAAAAGTATATCCTGTGAAATCATTAAATGATTCAATTTGAATTGCTTCAATTGGAACAGTAGGCATCTTTAAAATATCATTTTTTCTCCAAGCATCAATCATATGGATCAATACATATAACCAAGTAACAGCATATTTACGACTAGCTACTGCCTCATTTATATGTAAATTAAAATTTTGTACAAAAGTGTAGTAGGAGTAGTAAATATCAGGTGGGTATATTTCTTGTTCCTTATTGTTAAATCGAACTTCGCGGTATTTGTTTTTAAATTTACATGAAACTACACCAGTACAATAATCAAGAAACTGAACGAAAGTATATTTCTTTAAATGATTCAATTTATCGCTTTTAAGAATCCTAATTACCTCTTCATCTGATAGATTAAATACTTCTTTGTGTAGTTGAGAAATCAAATTTTCTATGGTAGCTACATATTGTCTAGCGGCAGCTTGACGTATTTCCTCTGAAGCCCGACTTGCTGATAGTTTGGTTAAAACAAACTCATCGAATAATCGAATGGTTTCTTTTAAATGCTGGGGCCGTTGAATTCCAGTTATTCCTCTTTTGAATATATTAATCGGATCGAATGATTGTTGTTCTTTTTCTTGCATTTGTGCAAGCACTTCTTTTACAGAGTCCTCAGGAAGGAACCAGCTTTTCCCATTTTTAAATGCGCCAATAATTTTACCAGCGGACACCATTGCATTAACAGAACGTATACTCAAGTTCATCAGCTTCACAACTTCTTTGGTTGATAGAAAGCTTTTTCTATCTTGTAAACGTTTTTTAATGTATTCATCAACATCGGAGCGCGGAATTCTCCAAGCTTTCTGAAAGAAAATAGCATTTGGGAAAGTATCAGAACGTACCATCTTGAGGACTGTGTGCAAACAGCAATCCAAAATTTCAGCGACTTGAGGAGCAATCAAATAATTAGAATTTATCTCATTTATGTAACTAACCATGTTATCTATTTCATTTTTTGGTATCCACCACTGATTTCTAGAGAACAAAGCATCTTTAAATTCCCCTGACTCGATTTTTTTAAAGATTGTCGTTTTAGTGTGGCCTAACTTTTTTACTACTTCAAGTGTTGAGTAGAAATGATTATAATCAATATTGTTTAGTTGTTCATTAAGTTGTTCAACTTGTTTTACTGGAATCAGCCATCTTCTACGATCAACTTGGATTGCTCCCGGAAATCGGCCTTGTTTGATCAAAAGACGAATTTGGGTAGCTGAATAGTTCAATAGAGTACTCGCTTCTTTGGTTGTATAGTATTCCATCAATAATCACCCATTATTTGTTCAAAAGATTAGGAATGTAATCTTTATATAAATTTTCCATTCGTGCCTCAAGCTTTTCTTTCATCCTTAACGTATTACCTTGGTATATAAGTGAAGAAGCTAAATTCGTATCTCCTCTAGGTAAAGCTATATCGTACGCGTTCAATGCTTCTTCTGCTAACAGGTTAGTAAAAATACCACGACCTATGTGAGTGGACCATTTAAACTCTTCTAGTTTAGAAGCATTCACACGATCTACAGGATTACTTGATTTCCTTAGCCTACGAAGAAACTCATTCTTAACCCTTGAAAAGTGATACCTGTAAGAACTCCCTGTCATTGCCTTTCCGTCGTGGGTAACGAATAGCGCGTTTGATTCATCAAGTGGTTGATAATTATGAAGATGTTCTTTATATAATATCTGTAACCAGTTTTTTATTGGGAAGATTACTTGTCTTCTTGTTTTTTTTACGTAATTAGCTCCTTCAAGATCAGTGATATCTTGTCTCATCATTTGTTTCCGTAATCTTATAATCATACCGTGAGCTCCATAAGCCCCTATTGAAGTAATATCTTCTCTACGAATGTTGACAAGACCTCCGACACGAATTCCTCCAAAGCATTGCAAATAAACACCCAAGGCTATAGGGTTCGCTACTCTAACAGCTGTTTCTATGAAAGGAATAATATATTCTTCGGGTAACATATGAGCTTGATTCGGTGTGCTTCGACTAGGAAGAACGACGCCTTTAAAAGGTGAAAGTGTGTAGGTTTGATGAGGATCATGTGGACTTGGTTTTCTAATAAAATCATCATGACTAATATCTGCTAAAAGCTCTTTTTTTGCCAAAAACTCAAAAAATAATGTCAATGTCCGTTGCATGCCTCTAACAGTTGATCTGGATTTTTCGTTTTGACTCAAATAATTCAAGAACGAGCTGGCATGTTCATAAGTTAATTTTGAAAGTGATTCGAGTTTTAGATTCTTTTTGTCAATATGTAGTAAATAATTTAGAAAGGAAACGACATTATTAGCATGGTGCCTTTGAGTATTATAAGCACTATACTTCCAATTGGAGTAAATGAATGAAGTCAGAGGATGGACAATAAATTTATTATTGTTCATATTTTTTAGAGAAATAACAACATGTTGCTTTATCACCGGTGAACCATTTGCTAGATCTGCTAACTTAACATGGGTACTATGAACACAAAAACGAATGGAGCTATCCTTAACTGAAACAATATTATCTTCAGCCGCTTGTATTACCATCACCCCCCCTAAGGTATTATATCCCATATTTTACAAATTGGAAATTAATTATGCTCATATTTTGTCGATTCACCGATTAAAGTTATATACCTTTTGTCAAACTCTGAAATGAAGCTTTTGTACATTGTCATTAAAAGTAAAATTGTGTCTGACTGCCTTACAGTAAAGGGAAAGTAGTGACGATTATGTACACATATTAAAATGCACATTTTTTTACTGATAC
>NZ_JBVYOL010000063.1:0-5763 GCF_056120505.1 Paenibacillus sp. sgz302164
AGGGCGATGCAAGCTGAAAAGTTGGTGCTGAGTGGCACGAAGTCGGTGCAGGTGACAGAGGTTGCAAGCATAAGCGCAAGATTCGATCAGTTTGTACGATCACTGAGTGAAAAGGGCACTACCCTGGGGAGAAGTTACACGAAGCTTACTCAGGATATGAATAAGATTTTGGATGCAGAATTTATTAACCCGTTTGCGCCGCAGAAGGCAGGAGTGCTTGGAGGTATACCTGAAACAATAACGTTAAGGGAACTCTTCCAGGAAGCAACGGGGAAAATATCGAATTATATGAAAAGCGAAGGCGATTCAGTCGGCCATGGAAAGGGTGGAGGTGGTTCAGGCTCTAAGGGGACGGGTGAATTTAGGGAGACAGATAAAGCTAGGGGAACACATGAGGGTAAGTATCTAACTGACCCTGCGGAAATGAGACCATACATTACAGCTCCGAAAAATGGATTTGACGCCTTTTTGGAGAGGAAATATATTGAAATTAGAAAAACAGGTTTAGAAGATGTGCCAACGGTGGCCAAAAATACAGGGTTAACCGAATCAGAGATTGCAATGATGAAGCAACATTTATTTTTAACTGTTTATGATCTATCAGTAGATGGTAAAGCACTTGAAAAGTTGTACTTTCAAGCCGATCAAGACATTGCTTTTGCTTGGCAGAAGGCTCAATTGAAGGAACTTACAGATACAGAAAAAGAATGGTTTAGAAGACTTGCAAATCATGAACTAAAAGAAAAAGAAATAATGAAAAGTGGAAAACCACTAAGAGATCCATCTGCGTGGAATGGCAAAGGATATAATAAAGATCATGAAAAAAATGCACATGATGAAACAAATCTATCAGATCCGAATCCGAGTGAACCATTTCCAGGATACAGTGAGAAACAAGTATCAAAAGATTTCGAAGACAATTTTTTTAATGATAGTAACGACTATTAATTTTTGAGGTGGGACAATATGTATCTTAGTAACGCGGTATTAAGAATAAATAGCATTAAATGGGATTTTGTGGGTACAAGGTCATCGAAGGAAGATGCTGACTTAGGCTATGAGTTTTTGAGAAGAATGGCTCAATTTTTCAAGGAAGAATCAATATTACCAAGACCACCTTTGTTTGCAAATATAGCTAAATTACTCGGTGATGTTGAGGAGGAAGTGGATATTTTGTACTATTGTAACTCAGAAGCTTCCAAATTGCTAAATAAGAACAAGTATGAAACAAAAATACTCGAGTATTATATACAATTAGCGAAGTATGCTGATAAAAACCCGAATTATGGTAAATATCTAAATGTATATGAACCATTAATCAAAATTTTTGAAAGAGGAGGTTTGTTTGTTCTTAAATATCGGGAGTTAGATATAATAAATGTTACTTTTATCCCTTTGGGTGAATGGTATGAAAATTTTGTGGGAATGGAACCTATTGACATAAGCCATCTATGAATATTACTAATGAGAGTGATGAAGGGATGGCACTTACAGTGTCTATCAATAATTTTGTGTAGCCTACTAAATTAGTCATTTTCTAGGCACAACACTAGATAGAATTCTGTTCTCGCAGAACCTTCAACGGATGTGTTAGGAAAATGGATGAACTGGTTTGGTAAGACGTTCATGTAATCTTATTTTTAACCTTAAAAACAAGATTGTCTAATACAATCAACAATGCCGCAAAGCGAGTAAGCCGCCCGTGATGCGGTTTCTTTTTTTTCACCCGTGGCTATATCATAAATAACGCAAATAACCACTCAACGAAAATGAGCGGCGGCGGCTGTTCAAAAAGACCCCACCCAGTGTCGAATGAACTCATCAGTCAATTAATTGGGCGCACTCGCGATTGTGGCCGTGGTAGCGGTAGTTGCGGCAGTCACCGTAGCGACGTTAGGAGCCGGGGCGGTGGTGATCGGAGCCGTGGCAGCCGGCGTGATGGAAGCGGGAGCTATCGCAGTAGGAACGAAAGCTGCCTCGGACATCCGTCGAGGGGAAGTGAGCGACTTTAGCGATTATTCCCCCGCCGATGCGTTCCGGGAATTGATGAGCGGCGCGGCATCCGGTGCGCTTTTCGGACCCATCAAGAAAGCATGGGAAGCGTACAAGGAATTTGATCCGATGAGCGCTGGCATCCTGGCAGGCATCGGAATGATTGTAGAGGAAACCGTTCTAGGTTTGGCAGACTTGTTGTGGAAGGAATTAGATTTTGCCGTAAAGAATCCTCTAGGAGTTTGTTGCGAACCCCATCGTTTTTACAGGCAAATACTACGCCGACAAGGAGCATCGAGATGAGCTGCTGAGAACACTGGCGGGAGTCTGGGAAGGCGTAAAGCGGGATTTCAAGGAAAACGTCATCAATGGAGATACCTATAGTCGAAGCAAATATGGAACGGAATTGGTACTTACCATAGCCTCCTTTTTCGTCGGTGGCGAGGCAGGAGCAGCATCCAGGGCGATGCAAGCTGAAAAGTTGGTGCTGAGTGGCACGAAGTCGGTGCAGGTGACAGAGATTGCAAATATAAGCGCAAAATCCGATCAGTTTGCACAATTGCTGAGTAAAGAGGGCACAACCCTAGGTAAAAGTTACGCAAAGCTTACCCAGGATATGAATAAGATTTTGGATGCAGAATTTATTAACCCGTTTGCGCCGCAGAAGGCAGGAATGCTTGGAGGTATACCTGAAACAACAACGCTAAGGGAACTCTTCCAGGACGCAACGGGGAAAATATCGAATTATATGAAAAGCGAAGGCGATTCAGTCGGCCATGGAAAGGGTGGAGGTGGTTCAGGCTCTAAGGGGACGGGTAATGTTCCACCTATTAAACCTATCGAACCACGGGGCGAACCAATAAAATTTATCCCTAGTTTCAAGCAGGAAGAGATTGCGTTAAAAACATATGAGAAATTAAGAGCATCAGGATTAGATATGCAGGAGATAGAAAAGTTCGCCGGAAATACCGGTTTAAGTTTAGAAGAAGCGGTACAATTAAAGAAACATATGATATTGACTGAGCACATTAACTTAGTAGACACAATTAATGGGAAGTATTATTATAAAGGTTATTTTGATCCCGTAATTGACGTTGCTTATGGATGGGAGCAGGCATTAGTAAGAGAGTTGAATGAAGCGGAAAAAGCGTGGTTTAGGAAACTAGCTGACCATGAGCTAGCAGAAAGTAAAATGATGAAAGATGGATTACCTTACCGCGATATAAATGAATTTAATGGTGGTACGAAGAACGAAAGTACAAAGGGTGCTCACGAGTTGGCACCACCACAGCCTGAAGGTTTCCCAGGTTTCAAACCAAAAATTTGAGGTGATAGAAATGAATGTTAATTTTGAAAAGGCAAAGAAAAGGGTGCAAAGTATTAATTGGGAAATAAGGGATTATGATAAGCCTTCCCACGCTGTTTTAGTAACTGAGTTTATTAGAAGGGGTAATATTTTTTTAGATTCTAATTCCATAGGTGATAACAGGCGTGCAATTTTTAATGCAGTTGAAATTGTTCAGTTTGATGTACCAAGTCATATAAAGGAGAATTATATTGAACAAGACAATTCTAATATTGACTGGGTTGTTGAATACCTTTGTACTTACTATATTGACTGGGCATATGCAGTTGACCAAGAATTACCTATTGCATTGAAATTTCATGATTTATATGATCCAATAATTAAACTTTTTGAGAGGGGCGGAAGAATCGGCTACCACCATAATGAATTAGTATGCGGTACACGTGGATGGCCGCGAAACTCTGGGGCAATTACTAGAGAACTACTGCCACAAGACATAAGCGATGAGGCCCTTAACGCTCTTGATGCGAACAGTTAGGTTCTATAATACGATTAATTTAGTTATTATCCTAAGTTACCATTAGTTCAGTTTATAAAATAATTAGTTAATTATACGCCACAACGCGAGCTAGCCGCCGTGTTGTGGTTCTATTTTTATCCGCTGCTATATGCTAAAAAAAATAATCATACAAGTGGCGGCTATTTCAAAAATACCCCACCCAGTACCGAATGAACCCATCATTAAAACAGTAACACTTCTAACCCATGTAATACCCGTATAAAGATTTCTCCATTTCGGCTGTACGTACATCAAATGCTTGAATTTTATACCCTAAATAATGCTATTCCGTTATATGGAACAGGTCGATTATGGTCAGATACCACCATGATTGACCTGTTTTTTGTTATCTTCGTTTTCTTGCGCTTTTTCAAAATTCTTCGCAATTGTAGAATAAGCCGCCCCGATAGAGAGGATGAAAAGGCAAAGCATCTTTTGGAGTAGTTAGCCCGACCATTCATATTATCAGGACTTATCTGCAAATTGTCCGCAACAATCTGATGAGATCCATGTCTATGAATACGACGGCCAGCGGGAAACGACGTTGTTCAAGGGCTTTGTGAGCGCAGTGAATATGACGCATGCCAACGGCATATACGGCATCGAACTGGAAGGGCTGTCCGGTTCGCATATGCTGGATGTCGCCAAGCGGCGGCGAACGTTTCAGGATGAGTCGATGGACTATCCAGCGCTCATCCGGGAGCTCTTGCAAGCCTATCCGCAGCAGGATGTGCTGTACAGCGTAGGCCAAGGAGCAGCGATCGGGGCGCCGGTGATCCAGTACGAGGAGACGGACTGGGAGCTGCTGAAGCGTCTGGCAAGCCATTTCCAAAGCGTCGTCGTCTGTGATATCTTGGAAGCAAGGCCCAAGCTGTTTTTTGGCATGCCGCAAGGAAAAAGCGTCAGCCTGCCGGAGGATACGCCGTATAAGGCGGGTAAGGACTTGTTGGCTTTTCAGCGGGCCGGCGGTTATGAGGCAGGGCTGCACGATACGGATTTCTTTTATTATGAGGTAGACAGCATGGAGCGCTTGTCCCTAGGGGATGAGCTTGAATTCCGCGGCAAACGGATGGTGGTTGGCGAAGTTACCGGGCGCATGAATCGCGGACAGTTCGTGTACACGTACCGTTTGTCACGAGCAGAGGGGATTCGCAGGAGCCCTATCTATAACGAGAAGCTGGCGGGCGTCTCGCTGGAAGGGGAAGTGCTGGAGGTCAAGGGCGAGCAGGTGAAGCTGCATCTGAGCGTGGACCGCGAGCAGCCTAAGGACAAGGCGCATTGGTTCCCGTTCGCGCCGGCGACCGGCAGCGCCATGTACAGCATGCCGAAGGCGGGGACTCGCGCGAGCCTGTACATACCCGATGCCGAGGGACGGCAGGCGATTGTCGTAGGGGCGGTGCGCACCAATGGCGGCAGCTGCGCCAAAACCGGCGACCCGAGCAAACGCTACTTCGGGACGGAGCACGGTAGCGAACTGGAGCTGACACCGACAGCGATCAACCTGACGGGCGGGAGCAAGGAGCCGCTGAAGCTGAGCTTCGACGATGCGACGGGCGTGACGATGACGAGCCACAAGAAGCTGACGCTGAACGCGAAGGCGGACATCTCGCTTTACACGCCCAAGCGTGTGGTCATCTACGCGCAGAGTCAGCTCATGGCGAAGAAGCTGAGCGCACAAAGCGGCTTCTCGATCGAGAGCGAGTACCACTTTCTCGGAGCCAACGTAAGGGCGGAAGGAAGAGACCGCACCTCGTATGCGCCGTTTGACGACGAGCCGAAGCAAGGGACGCCACCTCCACCGCCAATGTTGTCAGGTTAAGCGGTTATAGCCCCCGCCGCTTGGTCTTCGTGAATTTGTTAGCTTTTGTCTGTTTGTTCCGTTTGAAAGAGCGATCCTTCACTATGG
>NZ_JBVYOL010000064.1:0-5027 GCF_056120505.1 Paenibacillus sp. sgz302164
GACGGGCATCTCGCTGGAAGGGGAAGTGCTGGAGGTCAAGGGCGAGCAGGTGAAGCTGCATCTGAGCGTGGACCGCGAGCAGCCGAAGGACAAGGCGCATTGGTTTCCGTTCGCACCGGCGACCGGCAGCGCCATGTACAGCATGCCGAAGGCGGGGACTCGTGCGAGTCTGTACATTCCCGATGCCGAGGGAAAGCAGGCGCTCGTCGTAGGGGCGGTGCGCACCAATGGCGGCAGCTGCGCCAAAACCGGCGACCCGAGCAAGCGCTACTTCGGGACGGAGCACGGGAGCGAACTGGAGCTGACGCCGACAGCGATCAACCTGACGGGCGGGAGCAAGGAGCCGCTGAAGCTGAGCTTCGACGATGCGGTGGGCGTGACGATGACGAGCCACAAGAAGCTGACGCTAAACGCGAAAGCGGACATCTCACTCTACACGCCCAAGCGTGTGGTCATCTACGCGACTAGCCAGCTCATGGCGAAGAAGCTGAGCGCGCAAAGCGGCTTCTCGATCGAGAGCGAGTACCACTTTCTCGGAGCCAACGTAAGGGCGGAAGGGTCGGACCGCACCTCGTATGCGCCATTTGACGATGAGCCGAAGCAAGGGACGCCACCTCCTCCGCCCCCGCCGCCGGAGAAAAAGAAGTTTAGCTGGGGGAAGCTGGCGGGCAATGTGCTGGGCGCACTCGCGGTTGTGGCCGTGGTAGCGGTAGTTGCGGCAGTCACCGTAGCGACGTTAGGAGCCGGCGCGGTGGTAATCGGGGTCGTGGCAGCCGGCGTGATGGCAGCGGGAGCCGTCGCAGTAGGAGCGAAAGCCGTCTCGGATGTCCAGCGAGGGGAAGTGAGCGACTTTAGCGATTATTCCCCCGCCGATGCGTTCCGGGAATTGATGAGCGGCGCGGCATCCGGTGCGCTTTTCGGACCCATCAAGAAAGCATGGGAAGCGTACAAAGAATTTGATCCGATGAGCGCTGGCATCCTGGCAGGCATCGGCACGGTTGTAGAGGAAACCGTTCTGGGATTGGCAGACTTGTTATATAAGGAATTGGATTTTGCCGTAAAGAATCCTCTGGAGGCCTTGGAGTTTGTCGCGAACCCCATCGTTTATGTAGGCAAATACTATTCCAACAAGGAGCATCGAGATGAGCTGCTGAGAACACTGGCGGGAGTCTGGGAAGGCGTAAAGCGGGATTTCAAGGAAGACGTCATCAATGGAGATACCTATAGTCGAAGCAAATATGGAACGGAATTGGTACTTACCATAGCCTCCTTTTTCGTCGGTGGCGAGGCAGGAGCAGCATCCAGGGCGATGCAAGCTGAAAAGTTGGTGCTGAGTGGCACGAAGTCGGTGCAGGTGACAGAGGTTGCAAGTATAAGCGCAAGATTCGATCAGTTTGCACAATTGCTGAGTAAAGAGGGCACAACCCTAGGTAAAAGTTACGCAAAGCTTACCCAGGATATGAATAAGATTTTGGATGCAGAATTTATTAACCCGTTTGCGCCGCAGAAGGCAGGAATGTTTGGAGGTATACCTGAAACAACAACGCTAAGGGAACTCTTCCAGGACGCAACGGGGAAAATATCGAATTATATGAAAAGCGAAGGCGATTCGGTCGGTCATGGAAAGGGTGGAGGTGGTTCAGGCTCTAAGGGGACGGGTGATGTTGGTTCGAGTACTAATGGGGCTAGACTAGCTAAACCTAATAATTCTCCAGATCCGAATGCTGTTCCAAAGGGAAATCCAGCAAAAATTCGACCTCAGGACGATTTAGAAACTGTAAGAGGACGTACACGAGAAAATGAAGCAGCAAAAACCTTAGCGGAAAATGGATATGACATTGAGCAAAGCCCTAAGATACCTGGACAGACTAAAAACCCAGATTATTTAATTGAGGGGAATGTGTTTGACTGTTTTTCACCGAAAGGGAAAAAGTCGCCGAGAAATATATGGTCAAAAATAGTGGAAGAAAAATTAGCTGAAGGACAAGCAAATCGATTTGTATTAAATTTAGATGATTGGGTTGGAGATGTTGAAGCATTAAAAAAACAATTTTTAGACTGGCCTGCTGAGGGACTTGAAGAAATAATAGCAATAAAAGATGGAAACATAATTCACATATATCCATGATATGAGGGGGACTATATATTGGCAATTGAATGTTCTTTAAAGTTAGAAGAAGCGTTTTTAACTAAAGAGATAATTTTGAACCAACTAGAGGAAATGGGCGTCACTTGTACAAAAGTAACTAATTTGTCAAAAGGATTTCGAGTAGATGAGATATTAAATATACTTGGTTTTTCACTTTCGTTGATTGATACATCAAGTAACCCATTTGGGTATGAGTCAGAGTTTCTTTCTGATGATTTTTACTATAAACAAAATCTAAACCTTCGATTAGGGAATGATTACGATAGCGTTAAGGCAATTACAAACATTCTTGTATTGGTATTTAGTATTATTGACTTAACAAAAGTTAATGTATTGTTTTTGTTTAATGATAATGAATGTTTATATAGAATTAATGGTATTTTAAGCATTAACAATGAAGACGGGTTTTGGGATAGGCAGGATTATAAATTATTGATTACAAACAGGGATTACAAACTAGTGTCAATACACTAGTAATTGACCTCAGTCAAGAAATAGACACAGAATTAATTACGGGGCTGTAAAAATTTATATTTATGTAAGTACATTTACAACGACCGTACCAGTGCCGAATGAACCTATCATTTAACCATGAAGACATCTAACCCATGCAATACCCGTATAAAGATTTCTCTATTTTGTTTGTACGCACATCAACGCTTGAATTTGTAACCTAAATAACGCTATTGCGATACAAGGCGCAGGTTGATTATGGTCAGGTACACCATGATTGACCTGCTTTTTATTAGCTTCGTTTTCTTGCAGTTTTTTGAAATCATTCGCAACTATTGTCAGGGATGCACCGATATTTACTTTGCCAGAAGTCAACTGAGTATTTTCAAAACTAGCAAACGATAGTGTCGCGGCTTGACCCGGAACCTCTGGCGGGCCTGATGCTCCCCGCGATGGGCGAAGTGGCCCAAGGGCCTTTTTCGCTCCCGACATCAGCCTACCAGGCCTGCACCTCCGCCTCAAGCCCCTGGATACGCTCAGGATAAAGCAGCGATTCATCTGTAGGGAAGATGCTTTTGCCCTTGGTGACCTTTCACGAGGGTTTCCGAGAAATTGCCAGTCAAACGGAAAAAGCCATTGCATCGGGCGTCATGAAGATCGAGAGCGAAGCAGCGCAAGCTGCGGCAAAGGCTGCGACCCGCAGTGCGTGGAAGGACCCCGGTAATGGTGAACCTCATTCGGGTAAGGCGACTGAGGGGACGGGTAAAATCGATGATTTTGCTAAAGAGCCGTTTTTACCAGATGAGTACTATCAAAAAATTGATAATTATCTTGCTAAAGCTACAGCGGCTAGAGATGCTGAGGTAGCAAGAATACAAGCATTAAGTAAAACCCAGCAAAGTAAGTTTACAACAGTAGTTGCAGGTGTGGATTTAAGAACAGGAGAAGTAATAGTAGGTTCTAAAAATAGTATAATATATAAAGGGCATGCTATCTGTGCAGAGGATTTAGTAATTAGTAAGTTTATTCCGCCTAGTAATGCGAATATTATAATGACTTCTGCAATTAGACCAAGGACAGGAGAAGTTTTGCAGTATGTACTAGATGCCAGACAAAGTTTCCAGTAAATCAGTTTATAAAAGGGACGGTGTTTGATTAATGCAAGAAGAAGTGAATTATGGTTCAAAGGTGTCTATGCAATTTTCTAATGAAGAACTTTGGAAACATCTTATAACTAAATTTGAAAATAATCCAGCTGTAGCTATAAGAACATTGTCTGATGATGATAGAGAGATTGAAATAACCTCAAGTACATCAATTCAATTTATATGTTTTGATGGAGAGAAACAAGATTTGTTTATTAGTTTCAATGGAAATCAAACATCAATTTTTGTTAACGATGAAGAGATAATGTTTATTGATGAAAATACAAAAGGTACATATACAACAAGTGATACTTTTGGAAATGTTGTATATGAGGGGAATTTACGTAATCTCTCACATGTTGAGATACTATCTTTATTTGCTGATGTTATTTCATGCTTTATTGGTGCAGAAGAAGTTGAAATAATTGAGAAAGAAGCTCCTTACGATGAAGAGAATAAGCAATACAAGTATTATAAACCGCATATTTATAAAATAAATGTAAAAAATAAAAATTTGGACCAAAAGATTAAATCTTTTGAAAATATCACTATAAGTTGTTAATTGAGCATTCTACATGGGTCTGTCAAGGTTTTTGTGTGAACCTATTTACAAGCCCAACAACAAGATTGTACAAAATGACCAATAATGCTACAAAGGAGTTAACCGTCGTATAGAGGTTTTTTGGCGCTTGGCCCTGTCTCGGTTGTTGATGAATATACCCCACCCATTACCGAATGAGTAGGGCGGCTGAGTCTATGAGACCGCACCTCGTATGCGCCATTTGACGACGAGCCGAAGCAAGGAACGCCTCCGCCTCCGCCCCCGCCGCCGGAGAAAAAGAAGTTTAGCTGGGGGAAGCTGGCGGGCAACGTGTTGGGCGCACTGGCGGTTGTGGCCGTAGTAGCGGTAGTTGCGGCGGTTACCGTAGCGACGTTAGGAGCTGGCGCGGTGGTAATCGGAGCCGTGGCAGCCGGCGTGATGGCAGCGGGAGCCGTCGCAGTAGGAGCGAAAGCAGCCTCGGATGTCCAGCGAGGGGAAGTGAGCGACTTTAGCGATTATTCCCCCGCCGATGCGTTCCGGGAATTGATGAGCGGCGCGGCATCCGGTGCGCTTTTCGGACCCATTAAGAAAGCATGGGAAGCGTACAAGGAATTTGATCCGATGAGCGCTGGCATCCTGGCAGGAATCGGCACGGTTGTAGAGGAAACCGTTCTGGGGTTGGCAGACTTGTTATATAAGGAATTGGATTTTGCCGTAAAGAATCCTCTGGAGGCCTTGG
>NZ_JBVYOL010000065.1:0-2711 GCF_056120505.1 Paenibacillus sp. sgz302164
CGCTGGTACTACCCGTGCGCGTTGTTCCTAGACAACCTGCTCAGAAATGAACAACAAAACTAGGGGGTTTCTAAAGAGACCTAACTTCATATCTGAATGGATGGGGGAAATCCCCATCACGTTAGAAGATTGGCTAACGTTCCTTGAGACTCCGACATGCAAAAAGGAATACCATTCTCTTTGTATGAAGCTCGGTAAAGACGGCGAAAACCATTCCTGTGATGGAACGAAGTAGTCGGAGGGCTACAAAGTGGCTATGCTGAGAATGGCTCAATGCCTGACAAACCTTCGAATGTACAGCTCGAAAACCAGAAATAACCGAAGCAGAAGGTTGTTGCTCCTGTAAGGGAGTCCATCGTGGACAAAATACTGGGTAGTATAATGTCTACCCCATTCCCATAAAGGAATGGAGTTCTGAATCCACCAATCATGGATAAAAGAATGATGGACGGGCTAGAGAAGGCAGCTAAGGACACACATGTAAAGCTAAGATATGAGGAACAACGGAACTACGGAAGAGGATGGAAACGAATGGTATTTCGAAAGCCTCTAAACAGTAAGAAATGACTGTTGAATCCGTAGGACAGCAGCCCGTAGTAGTTTGAGACAGGGAAAGCCTGTTACATGGCGAAGGGGCATAGTCTTTACGTACACGATATGAAATGTCAACTGTCAAGGAAGCTGAAGCGCACCTGACTAAACCCAGCAAAGCCGCACCCATAAGGAGGTGGTGACGTTGGCTCAACAATTTGACTATCCGAAATCTGAACAACAACTCCGAACTATCCAAGACAACATGTTTGCCCTCTCCAAGAGAGCAAAAGAATCACGAACCAGACCAGCGTTTAAAGGGTTAATGGAAATCATCACATCGGAAGCCACTATCATTACAGCAATTCACAACATCAAATCTAACAAGGGCAGTAAAACCGCAGGAACGGATGAGGAAGTCATCATGAAATATCTTCAACAAAGCTACTCTCAAACAATCGAAGATATTCGCAAATACACAAGTCATTATAAACCAAATCCAATCCGCAGGGTATGGATACCAAAGGCTGGAAAGAAGGAATTGCGCCCATTGGGGATACCTACCATAATGGATAGAATTCTTCAAGAATGCATTCGATTGGTGATCGAACCAATCATGGAAGCGCAATTCTTCGAACACTCCTACGGATTTAGACCCATGCGAAATGCTCATCAGGCCCTTGAAAGACTAACAGATGTTGTGCATAAGACTGGGTATCATTGGATTGTTGAGGGAGATATAAGTAAATTCTTTGATACGGTAAATCATAGACGATTGCTACACCGCCTATGGGAAATGGGTATCAGGGACAGAAGATTACTTCAAATCATCAAAGTAATGCTGGAAACAGGCATCATGAAAGAAACTTCTGTAACCGATTTAGGAACGCCGCAAGGCGGTATCCTGTCCCCTCTTCTAGCCAATGTATACCTAGATATTTTTGACCAGTGGGTTACATACCAGTGGGTGGATAAGCCGACAAAATACAAACACGCGAAACAAAACAACAAACTGGCTTCACTTAGACGAACGAAAATTCGTCCAGCTTACCTCATTCGGTATGCCGATGATTGGGTTCTTGTAACGCAATCTAAGGACGAAGCCCTGAAATGGAAAGAACGTATTACCCAATTCTTGAAAAACGAATTAAAACTCTCACTGTCCGATGAGAAAACAACCATAACCCATATAACCCGACATAAAGTAAAATTTCTGGGATTCGAATACAAAGTTGTCAAAGGAAATTCAAAAAGGGGATTTATCTCACGAACAAAACCAAACACCGAAAAGATTAATTCCAAGGTCAAAACGCTTTTGAAAAAGGTAAAAGATTTGAAAAGACAACCAACGATGGAACAATTAATCCATCACATCAACCTTATCAATAGCACTATTCGTGGGATAATTAATTACTACAAATCAGCAACATGGGTAAACTTTGAGCTCGCAAGGTTCGCATTTAAATTAAACTGGGTCTGCTACGCAAGTCTGAAAAAATATGGAGTAAAATGGTTGCCGGCAAATCAAGTAAATAACTTAACATCTATCCATTCGCAGTATACAACGAAGATCCCAGCTATGATATACCAAGGAAGCACAATTGGGATAACTAATTTATCCTTCTGTAAATGGGAAAAGACACGTCTGAAAAAACAAGAAGAAACGCCATACACTCCAGAAGGAAGACAACTAAACGCCGAAATAACAGGCAAGAAGCCACTAATGGTAAGGGCTGACGAATTACTAAGCATACATCTCTCGGGACTAATTGCAAAAGGCCTGACAGCTGGCATATACAACTTTGAATACTATATGAATCGTGCCTATGCTTATAACAGAGATAAAGGAAAGTGCAGAATCAGTAGACAAAAACTCTTTCCTCACGAAGTTCACATTCACCATATCAGCCCTAACTTACCAATAGACCAAGTTAATAAAGTGAGAAACCTTGCGATCATACACAAAGATTTGCACCCACTTATTCACAGTACCGAAGACTACTCCCATCTAGGTACTAAGGTTTGGAGAAAGATCACAGATTTTAGAGAAAAGCTGATAATAAGTATCGTTACGTAAAGATGGAACGCCGTATGCCGCGAAAGTGGCACGTACGGTGTGAGACAAGGGAAAAGGCAACCCTAACGGAATATGCCGAGGGTGAGCCTTACCTATTGTCATC
>NZ_JBVYOL010000066.1:0-1883 GCF_056120505.1 Paenibacillus sp. sgz302164
ACGGCTCCCACCTATCCTGTACAGATCGTACCAAAGTCCAATATCAAGCTGCAGTAAAGCTCCATGGGGTCTTTCCGTCTTGTCGCGGGTAACCTGCATCTTCACAGGTATTAAAATTTCACCGGATCTCTCGTTGAGACAGCGCCCAAGTCGTTACGCCATTCGTGCGGGTCAGAATTTACCTGACAAGGAATTTCGCTACCTTAGGACCGTTATAGTTACGGCCGCCGTTTACTGGGGCTTCGGTTCACAGCTTCGGATTGCTCCTAACCGCTCCCCTTAACCTTCCAGCACCGGGCAGGCGTCAGCCCGTATACTTCGCCTTGCGGCTTCGCACAGACCTGTGTTTTTGCTAAACAGTCGCTTGGGCCTTTTCACTGCGGCCCCCTCGGGCTATTCACCCTACCGAGGCACCCCTTCTCCCGAAGTTACGGGGTCATTTTGCCGAGTTCCTTAACGAGAGTTCTTCCGCGCGCCTTAGAATTCTCTTCTCGCCCACCTGTGTCGGTTTGCGGTACGGGCACCTTCGCCTGGCTAGAAACTTTTCTGGGCAGTGTGAAATCATGACCTTCGGTACTAAAGATTTCCCTCCCCATCACAGCCCAGCCTTATGGTGTGCGGATTTGCCTACACACCAGCCTCACTGCTTGGACGAGCATCCATCAGCTCGCGTCACTATCCTTCTGCGTCACTCCATCGCTCATAACGGCTACGGTGGTACAGGAATTTCCACCTGTTGTCCATCGACTACGCCTTTCGGCCTCGCCTTAGGTCCCGACTTACCCTGAGCGGACGAACCTTCCTCAGGAACCCTTAGGCTTTCGGCGGATCAGATTCTCACTGATCTTTTCGTTACTTATACCGGCATTCTCACTTGTGTGCAGTCCACCTGTCCTTCCGGTCAGACTTCAACCCGCACACAACGCTCCCCTACCCAAGTACTTTCGTACATGCCATAGCTTCGGTGGCGTATTTAGCCCCGTTACATTTTCGGCGCAGAGTCACTCGACCAGTGAGCTATTACGCACTCTTTCAATGGTGGCTGCTTCTAAGCCAACATCCTGGTTGTCTGTGCAACTCCACATCCTTTCCCACTTAACACGCACTGGGGGACCGTAGCTGATGGTCTGGGCTGGTTCCCTTTTGACAATGGATCTTAGCACTCACTGTCTGACTCCCGGACTACAGTTTGTGGCATTCAGAGTTTGACTGGACTTGGTAACCCTTGGCGGGCCCCGCACCCAATCAGTGCTTTACCTCCACAACTGAACATCCGAGGCTAGCCCTAAAGCTATTTCGGGGAGAACCAGCTATCTCCGAGTTCGATTGGAATTTCTCCGCTACCCCCACCTCATCCCCGAATTTTTCAACATTCGTGGGTTCGGGCCTCCAGTGAGTGTTACCTCACCTTCACCCTGGACAGGGGTAGATCACACGGTTTCGGGTCTACGCCTGCATACTCATTCGCCCTATTCAGACTCGCTTTCGCTGCGGCTCCGCCTCTTCAGCTTAACCTCGCATGCAAACGTAACTCGCCGGTTCATTCTACAAAAGGCACGCCATCACACATAAAAAGTGCTCTGACTTCTTGTAAGCACACGGTTTCAGGTTCTATTTCACTCCGCTTCCGCGGTGCTTTTCACCTTTCCCTCACGGTACTGCTTCACTATCGGTCGCTAGGTAGTATTTAGCCTTGGCAGATGGTCCTGCCGGATTCCGACGGGGTTTCACGTGTCCCGCCGTACTCAGGATCCCTCTAGAGGTTTCATTCGATTTTGGCTACAGGGCTTTTACCTTCTATGCCGGATCTTTCCAGATCACTTCGCCTACCGAACTAACCTCACATTGAGGTCCTACAACCCCAGGGAGCAAGCTCCCTGGTT
>NZ_JBVYOL010000067.1:0-1147 GCF_056120505.1 Paenibacillus sp. sgz302164
AAATAGGGGTTCGCACAATTATCGTTGTTCGAATATTTAAGGAGGAACAATCTCTCATGCCAACGCCAATGAGCCTATCTCAACTCGCTATCCATGCAGAGAGCAAGCAAAACTATTCCGATGACCAAATCGTTAATATGTTCTTCGCCACTTATCAACGTTCGAAATATACAGTAAGAAATTACCGCAGCGCTATCGAGAAATTTCGCAGTTTTATCGGGGATAAATCTTTGAAAGATGTGACGTGGAAAGAAATTGAAGTGTACAAAATCGGGCTGATTGAAGGGCTCCTCGACCAGCAAAACAAACCGAAAGCGCCGGCGACCGTCGCTATTCATATTGCTCCGCTGCGCTCGCTTTACAAATGGGGAAGCGATTCGAATATCGGGATTTTCCCCAATAACCCCACTACAAGCGTTCGTATGCCCAAAATAACAGTCACCAGCAAAAACAATTATTTGACCAAAAGCGAGGTTCTCAGGTTGTTCGAGCAGTTGAAACAGCAGGGCTCCCGGCAATATTTGGTCGGTTTAACCCTGGTTTTACTGGGCTTGCGGGTGTCTGAGCTAATCTCCATGGAA
Source organism: Paenibacillus sp. sgz302164 (assembly GCF_056120505.1). NCBI lineage: Bacteria > Bacillati > Bacillota > Bacilli > Caryophanales > Paenibacillaceae > Paenibacillus > Paenibacillus sp. sgz302164. Next base: position 582 of record NZ_JBVYOL010000067.1, read on the forward strand.
TGGGGGCATTTCCACCCCGACCCGGAAGAACGCTCGATTTGGCTGACTGTGCAGGGAAAGGGCGGGAAACAACGAGAGGTCAAAATCCCGCATCTGCTATGGGAACTTTTCAACCAGTATCTGTCTCGAACCTCGCAAAAGAAAGTGTCGCCCGAGCAAAAAGTGTTCCCGGTATCCGTAAGGCGAATTGAGAAAATGATCCAGAAAGCCCGCGAACAAAGCGGCCTGGAGAAAAAGGTTACCCCTCACTGGCTCAGACATACCAATGCTACTTTAGCCTTACTTCGCGGCGCAACGCTGCAGCAGGTCCAGGAATCGCTCGGACATACGCATATCAACACGACACAGCGCTATTTACATACAGTTCAGCAAATAAAAAAAGCAGCCCCGGATTTCGTCGAGGACTTCTTAAAGGACAGTTTATAGTAAATTAATCCTAGTACTCTTGTATTATGATATGGTATTTATTATAATACTCATTAATGAATAGCCTGTAGAATTAAAGAAAATTAAGAAGAAATTTCTTTGTAATTGTCGAACAACGATAATTGTGCGAACCCCTATTT
>NZ_JBVYOL010000068.1:0-884 GCF_056120505.1 Paenibacillus sp. sgz302164
GCCAGCCGCCGAAGGTGGGGTAGATGATTGGGGTGAAGTCGTAACAAGGTAGCCGTATCGGAAGGTGCGGCTGGATCACCTCCTTTCTATGGAGTCCATGACAACCGCAGGTTGTCGGACGAACAAAGTTTCTTCACTCGTGTTCAGTTTTGAAAGGGCAAGATCCTTTCGGGCAGCTGTAGAAGCTGCACTCGTTTGGTGATGATGGCGGAGGGGATCCACGCGTTCCCATCTCGAACACGACCGTTAAGCCCTCCAGCGTCGATGGTACTTGAACCGAAGGGTTCTGGGAGAGTAGAACGTTGCCAAGCGAGCCCACAGCGAACGCTTTCGAAGAAAGCAAGCTTCGAAAGATCGTAGGTGGGTTTTTATTTTGGGCCCTTAGCTCAGCTGGTTAGAGCGCACCCCTGATAAGGGTGAGGTCGGTGGTTCGAGTCCACTAGGGCCCACCATACAACTTCATAAATATGGGGCCATAGCTCAGCTGGGAGAGCGCCTGCCTTGCAAGCAGGAGGTCAGCGGTTCGATCCCGCTTGGCTCCACCAACAACGATCGTTTCAGGCAAGAATTTCTCGGAAATTCGACTTGAAATGAGCGAGTAAGATGTGATAAGATACTTTTTGCCGCTGGTGAGGCGGTAAAGAAAGTCGAATCACGGCATACCTGTTGACAACTGACATCGCTTCGCGTATGAAACAGTTGCAACTTGCTCCTTGAAAACTAGATAACGAAACGTAAAGCGTGAAACTTAGAAATCCTTTTCGTTGACTGTGTCACAACAGTTAATGAAAGTACATTCTAGTGGTTAAGCTAGAAAGAGCACACGGAGGATGCCTAGGCGCTAGGAGCCGAAGAAGGACGTGGCGAACGACGAAATGCCTCGG
>NZ_JBVYOL010000069.1:0-775 GCF_056120505.1 Paenibacillus sp. sgz302164
CACTAGCTTTGCAAACAAATGTAACAAACCATATTTTTTAAATGTTATTTAACAAAAAAGGTAAATTAATGTTGAAATTTTGCATAAAAAAACCTATTCTAATGGTCAGATCATCTAGGCGTGTTACCCAAATCCATTAAAATAGGAGCTCAATATGGGTAATAGTCTACCATCAAATACCGTTTTTGAAAAGTGTTTAAGCTTACTGGATTTACAAAACTTTCGGTGCCCCTTTAGCGACTCGTACGCCAAGAAGCTGCTTACGGGTACAACCCTGTTGTTGCTGATCGATGCCCAGCTTCGCGGATTGGAAAGTTTGTCCGACATCGAAATCGGTTTGCGCGCAAACCCCATCCTTCAACAGTTTATTGGACTAGCGTCTGTCCACGCATCTTCCGTTTACCGGAAAATGGAGCAATTGCCGCTGGAGACCGTGCAGCGTCTCTGCTTCCATGTCCTTGAGCAGGTCAGACAGCTACATGAGGACAAGAAGGGGATAGCGAATCTCGGCCGATTAAACCTCATCGACGCCACTGAAATCACGTTGCCCGAAAAAGCCGGCGAGTGGGCGTACTTTTCGAAAGACAAGAACGGCGTGAAACTGCATTTGCGTTACGTGGTGGCCGATCGCGACAGCATGCATCCCGATGGAATGGTGCTATCCACAAGTGCGGTGTCCGACCAAGCGGGGGCGCTTTCCTTAGTGGTGGAGGACGATGCGATCTATGTGTTCGACCGAGGCTATCTCAATTACCACTTGTACCATGAATGGTCG
>NZ_JBVYOL010000070.1:0-754 GCF_056120505.1 Paenibacillus sp. sgz302164
AGGAAGTAAATTCCTTTTCGTATTTGTTCCAAACGTCATTGGTAACCCCTAAGTAATCGGATGTCAGCACGGTAAGCGGGAAAGGGAGAGGCTTTTTGTCATCCAATACGACCTTTGCATTACTCCGGGCTTGACGCACCTCGTCCTGTATATTGGCATTGTCAAGCTTAAGCAATGAGGCTGTCAGGTCAATCTGCTTCAGTTCATCCGGCACGAACTTCAAGCCGTTGCGAATGGAGCGCGAGTTTTCGATCACGCTGTCGGAGTGAAAGAGCATCCGAATTACGCCTGTTTTTATGAGCAGCTTATACATAAAGCCGCTTACCGGCGCCTCGGCATCATTGTAGTAATATTCCGGACTTCCGCCATCCAGCATCACGATGCCCTGTACCTCGTCCGGGTATTTCTGTGCAAACCGGAGCGTTTCAAGGGATCCTAGCGAATGTCCCACAAACAGGTAAGGCGGCTTTTGGCCGGATGCCTGCAGCACTTCGTGTATTTCGTTCGTTATTGTATCGATGTCACGCTTCTTGTCCGTCGTATCACTGTACCCATAGCCGAACCGGTCGTAAACTGCGAATTTAACATGTGGCGCGAGCTTCTCATACAGCGGGTAAAAATCAATATACGGATTGGCCGTGCCCCAACCGGAAGCGAATACAACCGTTACATCCCCTTGACCGCCGGTATATAAATGCATATTTTTCCCATTCACTTTGTACAGCTTGCCGCTAGGGGTATAAGTTTTCAAATC
>NZ_JBVYOL010000071.1:0-623 GCF_056120505.1 Paenibacillus sp. sgz302164
AGGCTCAGGTGCAGCTTTACCTGATTCTTTTCTTGGTCGACAAACGCCCACTTGCCAAAATGACTCGAGAGTGTGATCGAAGAGGAATCGATGATGGATAGGGGGACTAATTCTTTTTTTAGCCCTCTGTTCTCACACAGATGCAGGGTATCGTGAATACGGCGAGTGATGTCTTCGAACAGGTATTGGAGCAACCAGGTTGGCAGTTCAGATATTCTGCGAGAAAGTTGGGAAGCGCTAAGCGACGCGAGTCCTGTGAGTGCCTGAAGTTCCGGGCTATCCCGAAGATTTTCGACAATGCACTCGGGGTCTTTTCGATCGGACAACTGCGCTTCGACGAACAAGCGGAATGAAGCAATAAGTTTACACTTCTGCTTGCGATAATCGAGATAAACACAAACAAATTCGGGAATTTTCAACCATTCAAGACATTGACTGATGACGGTATTTGAGTTATGGTTACCCATGTATGGTCTCCTTTGTAATGGAGTGGGTAACACGCCCTCTACATTCACAATAGGAGATTTTTTAATTATCCGCCAGACAAAAAGCATCAATAAAATACAGTTTTAGGAACATTTTGAAACAAATTTTTCATGTCAGGTTTGATGCAAAGCTAGTGC